>DHHV01000048.1:1050-13116 GCA_002403455.1 Hyphomonadaceae bacterium UBA4763
CCGAGGCCGCCGAAAAGAGCTCGGGCTGATCGACATTGTCGAGCAGCAGCAGCATATGGGCGGCGATTTCCGGCCGATCGGGCTCTTGCGTATGGGGCTCGTTGGCCGCCAATTTCTGGGGCAAGGCCGCGGCGCCCGCCTCAACGCGCGCGCGCAATTTGCCTAAAATGAATTGCAGCGTGAGGGCCCGCCCCTCGGAATCGTCGGCGAAATTTTCGGGGATCTGAAAGCCGATCAACTCGGCCAACGGGGCGAGCGCCTCGGCCAAATGGGTCTTGCCCTCGCAGGGCAGGAACCAGCGCCCGCCGGCGGCGTAATGGCCGGCATAGGCATAGGCATATTGCACGGCCAAAGCGGTTTTGCCCTGGCCGCCCAGGCCATGCAGCGCGCCGATCAGGCCAATGCGGTCTTCGACCAGGGCCTTGTGCAGATCGCGCAATTCCTTGGCGCGGCCGACGAAATTGGCGTAGCTCGACGCGATATTGCCCGGCGCGATGTCGGCCAACATGGCCTGGTCGAGGCGGCGCGCGATGGACCGATCGATCGCCGCCATCTGGTCGGCCAACGAAAGGATCTTGCGGTCGCGATCGGATTGCGGATTGGCGCGCAAGGCCGCCAGCTTTTCTTCGGCGTCGAGTTCTTTCAGCAAATCGGCGCCTTCACGATACCAATCGATCAGCTCAAAGCGCTGGTCCTTGGCGAGATTGCGGCGTTGGATGTCGCGGACGAGGGCTTCTTTTTGCGGGCCGAAGGCTTCGGGCGGTTGGTCATGCAGACCGGGAATGGCGACGAAATAGATTTGTTTGACGCCGTCATCGCCGCGGGCGAGCGTGTGCTCCATCCGCAGATAGTCTTCGAACTCCCAGCGGCAGATGGGGCTTTCCAGATAATTGGGGGACAGAAAAGCGACGAAAAGGCGCGACGTGCGCAAACCCCGGCCGATGCGCGCGCGCCAGTCTTGGTCTTCGCCGATCGCCTCCTGGTCGAAAAACACGCGCAAGGGTTGGCCGGCGTAATGGAGATGCTGCTTTTTGAGCCGCTCGACGAAGGCGCCGACCCAGCCTGGGCCGCCATCGGCGGCGGGGGCGTTGTCCTTGCGGGCATAGGAGATGAAGATATGGAAATCGCTCACGCCGTCCCCCTGAATATGGAAAGGAATTGTTAACCAATGTCGACGGACTTGGCAAACGCCTCGATCGCGGCGAAGCCGGCAAGGCCTGTGTTGATCAGGCGCGGCGCGGTGCGGGTATTGACGCCGCCAAGCGCAAAGACGGGGAGGTCTTGGGCGTAGGCTTTGGTCCAGGCGGCAAGGCGGCTTTCGCCAATGGCCTGGCCGGCGCTTCGGCTGTTGGAGGCAAAGACCGGCGAGACGAACAAAGCTTGCGCGCCAAAGGCGACGGCGCGGCGGATGGCGCGGGGGGAATGGGCGGCGGCGCTGATCCGCCAATGTGGGAAGGCGCGGGCGAGCGCGCCGGCGCGATGGGCGCAGCGTTCGGGCAGATGCACGCCATCGGCGCGCAAAGCGGCGGCAAGGCGCCAGTCTTCGCCGATGAAGAACAAATGGCCATGGCGGCGGGCGCAGCGGCGCAATTCGGCGCCGATTTCGGCGGCGTTGCCGGCGCCAAAATGCCGAAAGACGATGCCTAATCCCGGCGCGGCGGCGGCCATGATCGGGCGCGGATCGGCCAGGCGTTGGGGGTCGGTGAACAGCCACAAGCGGGGCCAGTGGGTGCTGGGGCCGGCGAGGCGCGCGGCGAGGCGCTGTAATTGCCGAACATGGTGCGCATTGGCGCGCGCGTTTTCCTCGCCTACATCGCCGCCATGCATGATTCTTCCATAGAAGCGGGCTTTGTCGCCGTCAAAGCCGCGATCGCCGCAGCGGCGCAGCGGGCTGGGCGCACGGCCGATGAGATCGCGCTGGTGGCGGTCAGCAAACAACAAGACGAGGCCAAGATCGCGGCGGCGCTCGCGCTCGGCCACCGCCTGTTCGGCGAAAACCGCGTCCAGGAGGCGCAGATGCGCTGGAGCGCGCGGCGCGGGAGCCTGCCGGATTTGGAATTGCGGCTGATCGGGCCGCTGCAAAGCAACAAAACGCGGGAGGCTGTAGCTTTGTTCGACGTGATCGAAACGGTTGATCGCGACAAGCTGGCGGCGCAATTGCGGACGGAGATTGATCGAGCGGGCAAGGCGCCACGGCTCTATGTCCAGGTCAATGTGGGCGAAGAACCGCAAAAAGCCGGGATCGGTCCGCGCGACGTCGATGCGTTCCTGGACCGCCTGCGCGGGGAATTTGGCCTGGCGATCGAAGGGTTGATGTGCATTCCGCCGGCCGGGGAAGCGGCGGGGCTGTATTTCGCGCTGCTGCGGGAAATGGCGCGGCGCAATGGGCTTGCGCGGCTGAGCATGGGCATGAGCGCCGATTTTCGCGAGGCGATCCGGTTTGGCGCGACCTCGGTGCGGGTGGGGTCGGCTTTATTCGGGGAGCGGGTCTGACTGGATGGCGATGTAATCGCCCGGATGGGCGCTGCGCAGGAATTCCAGCATGTCGCCTAAGGTCATGGCGACGCAACCTTGGGTCGGGGCAAAATCCGGCTTGGCGAGATGCATGAAAATCGCGCTGCCGAAGAACGGAACGACCGGATCGTCATTATGGCCGATCACGACGATGACGTCATAGACATGATCCGCGCGCCATAAATGCTCGGCGCTGGCGGCGAAGGGGGCTTTGACCGGGCGGTTATATTGATGCGAATGCGGGTCGTCGCACCACAGGTCCTCGGGCGCGAGGGGAGACAGCGGCAACGCCGTCTCTGGCGCCGGCAAGCGATCGGCCCGCCACAAAACGCGGCGCAAGGCGAAGGTCCCGAGCGGGGTGGCGTTATCGCCTTCGCGCTTGTCGGCGGCGGGGCGCGGCGGAGCCGGGCCAAAGGCGGCCGGCGCCCAATGCGGGCCGAGACGGACGCCCTTGCCGGGAATGGCCCGCCAAATTGTCGGGGCGGATTTTGGGGCGAAAATGGGGTCGGGCATGGCGCGCTCCGTTCACGCAGAAGCGATCACGCCTGCGGCAAACAGTCTATAGATGTGTGACAACGCCTTGATATACATCCAGACGTTGAAAAGCGATTGAACTTGGTCCATCGTGATCGATGAAAAGCGGCGTAGATCGGGTCGGCGGCAAGGCTGCGGGCGATCCAAGCTTGCGTCGGCTGGGCCTATTTTAGGAGCAACAGGCGATGAGCCAGGTTAAAACCATCCTGCTGGTCGATGACGACGATGATCTGCGCGCCGTTTTGGCCGAGCAATTCTCGATGCACGAGGAATTCGCCGTCCGCCAGGCCGCGACGGCGACCGAAGGCATTAAAATGGCCAAAGACGGGCCGGCTGATCTGGTGCTGCTCGACGTCGATTTGCCGGATATGGACGGGCGCGAAGGCTGCCGCGTCATGCGCAAACAGGGCGTGCGTGCGCCGATCGTGATGCTGACGGCGGCAAGCGGCGACGCCGACACCATCCTGGGGCTCGATTCGGGCGCCAATGACTACGTCACCAAGCCGTTCCGGTTCTCGGTGCTGCTGGCGCGCATCCGGGCGCATCTGCGCAATCATGAAACCAGCGAAGACGCGGTGCTGCGGCTGGGGCCCTATACATTCCGCCCCGCCGCCAAATTGCTGATCGGCGAGCGCGACAAGAAAATCCGGCTGACCGAGAAAGAAACCAATATTTTGAAATATCTCTACCGGGCCGGCAGCCAGCCAGTCTCGCGCGATGAATTGCTGCGCGAAGTGTGGGGGTATAACGCCAATGTCACGACGCACACGCTGGAGACGCATGTCTATCGGCTGCGCCAAAAGATCGAGCCGGGCCCGGCCAATTCGCGGCTGCTGCTGACGGAATCGGGCGGGTATCGCCTGGCGCCGTGAGGGCGGATTGCCGACGGCGATCCTTCGCCCCAAGAACTTGCTGGCGTCTCTCAAAATCCGACAAACAAAAAGTCGAGTGCGTTTGTAATGTCGTCGCGATAATCGCTGTCGATATTGGCGATAAAAGCGCCAAGTCGGGCGCGCGGCAAGGCGGCAATGTCAGTCGTCACCAGGATGTAGTCTTTACCCTGAACCGTCAGCCTTGGTTTTAGGCGCGGCAGTTCTTCTTTTTCCGCGTGGTCGGCCGGAACGAGTGGAATGACGACGCAACTCTTCAGGTCCTTCAGAACGGTCGACTGGACGTCGACCACCAGCGGGACCGATTTCGACGCAAAGCGGTAAACGTCGACGCGCGCCACTATTCAAGCGCCCAATCGGGCGACAGTAGAACGCCATCGGCCTCGATCCGCGCATTATGTGCGTCGACGCCTGCCCGGTTCTCTTGGCGCCAGGCCTGCGCGCGCGCTTGGCGGATCGCCTCGATAAGGCCGGCTTCAGCCGCCTGCGAGGCGTTAAGCGACAAAGATTTCACCGCAGCGATCACGTCCTCGCGGATTGTCAGGTTGATGCTGCGGCGTCTGCTCGATTTGATGGGATCGACCATAACAAGTTTCTAGAAAGAGGCGCGTAGATCATGCGCATATTCAACGCGTGTTGTCGACCACCGCCGCCGATCTCTTGGGCGCTCGAACATGGTCGATCATCCGCCGGGGGAGCCTTATCGTTCGGTCGGGCAATCGTGCGTTCACCTTGGATATATTAATGCGTTCCGACCCTCATCGTCTCGCCGACCGCGTCCGCCCCCCATCTTCTCCACCAGCGCTGCTGGCGTGCTAGGATGCGCGCACAACAATGTGGCGGCGGTTGACAGCGCGCCTAGGCTGACGGCCAATGGCGGCGTCAAGCAGACACAAACCAAGATCATTGTGCAGGGAGCCGATTGATGACGCGCGTTTTGCCCTCTTGCCTGCTCGCCTTGAGCGTTGGCGCGGTTTTTGCGCCAATGGCCTCGGCGCAAGGCTATAAAACCCCGCCGGCCGAGATCGTTGCGGCGGTCGATGCGCCGCTGCCGCCGGCGATTTCCATCAGCCCGACGCGCGACAAAGTCTTGATCCTGACCCGGGAGGCGTTGCCGCCCGTGGCGGAGCTCGCCAAACCGATGGAGCGGCTGGCCGGCTTGCGGATCGATCCGCGCACCAATGACGATCATGGGCCGCGCGCGATCACCGGTCTGTCGCTGATCGCCGCGATTCCGGCGCGCGGTGAGGCCGCGTCGGCGCCGATCCCGATCGACTTGCCGGCGGGCGCCGATATCGACGATGTGACGTGGTCGGCGGACGGCAAGCTGGTCGCGTTCACGATGACGCAGAGCGATGGGCTGGGCCTATGGGTGCTGGATGTGGCCAGCGCCAAGGCGCGACCGCTGATCGCCAGCGGCGTCAATGGCGTGTTCGACGCCTTTGATTGGATGCCGGATAATCGCCGCCTGGTCGTTAATCTGGTCCCAGCCAATCGCGGCGCGGCCCCGCAGCGCGGCCTGACGCCAACCGGACCGGCGGTGCAGGAAACCGCCGGGCAGACCGCACCGGTGCGCACCTTTCAGGATTTGCTCAACGATCCGCATGACGAAGCGATGTTCGATTGGCTGGCGACCAGCCAAATCGCGCTCGTCGACGCCAAGACCGGCAAAGCAACGCCGATCGGCGCGCCGGGGGTTTATCGCGACATCGAGCCGGCGCCGGGTGGGGAATATTTGTTGAGCGCGCGGTTGCAGCGCCCTTATTCCTATATCGTGCCGTTCAACGCTTTTGCGACCCGCACCGAGGTGTGGGACCTCACGGGCAAAGCCGTGGCGGTGATCGCCGATGCGCCATTGGCCGAAGCGGTGCCGATCGGCGGAGTGCCAACTGGGCGGCGGGGGATCGCCTGGCATGACAATCACCCGGCCCGGCTCTTGTGGGTCGAGGCGCAGGACGAGGGCAATCCGAAGAAAAAAGTTACGCATCGCGATGCGGTGTTCGCGCTGGCGGCGCCCTTTGCGGCGCCGCGCCAGATCGGTTTGCTGGAGGACCGTTTTTCCGGCCTGCTGGCGATCGGCGATGGCGGCGAGGCGATCGTCAGCGAATATGACCGCGACACCCGCGAGTTGACGCAATGGCAAATCGCCCTCGATCAGCCGGCCGCGCCCCGGCAATTGTTCAAGCGCAATATACAAGACGGCTATAACGACCCCGGCGCGCCGCTGCGCAGCTTTAATCGCTATGGTCGGGCGACCGCCCATGTCGATCAGGGCGCTCTGCTGCTGGCCGGCGATGGAGCGAGCCCGGAGGGCGATCGGCCGTTTTTGCGGCGCTTTGACCTTGCGACCCTTACGACCACCGAGCTGTGGCGCAATGCGGGCGATCATCTCGAGCGGGTGATCGCGCTGGCGGCGGCGGACGGCGCGGCGGTCTTTACGATGCGCGAAGACAAGGCCAATCCGGCCAATCTGCATCTGCGGCGGGCCGATGGCGCAATCGCGCTGACGACCAGCGCCGATCCGCATCCGGCATTGACAGCGGCGAAAAAGGAATTGGTGCGTTATACCCGCGCCGATGGGGTGGAATTGTCGGCAACGCTCTATCTGCCCGCTGGCCACCAGCCGGGCCAACAATTGCCGGTATTCATTTGGGCCTATCCATTTGAATATAACGATGCCGCGACGGCCGGCCAGATCAGCGGCTCGCCGCATGAATTCACCCGGATTACCGGCCCCAGTCCGTTATTCTTGCTGACGCAAGGCTGGGCGGTGATGATGGATGCGACCATGCCGGTGGTGGGGGCGGACCCGGAAACGGTCAACGACACCTATATCGAGCAGATCGTCGCCTCAGCCAAAGCTGCGATCGACAAGACCGTCGCGATGGGATTTGGCGATGGCAAGCGCGTCGCGGTCGGCGGCCATTCCTATGGCGCGTTCATGACGGCCAATCTGCTCGCCCATTCGGATTTGTTCATGGCCGGCGTGGCGCGGTCGGGCGCGTATAACCGCACCTTGACGCCGTTCGGGTTCCAGTCCGAGCGCCGCACCTATTGGGAAGCGCCGGAGATTTACAATCGCCTCAGCCCCTTCATGAACGCCAACAAGATCAACGAACCGATCCTGATGACGCATGGCGAGGCCGACAACAATCCGGGCACCTTCCCGCTGCAATCTGAGCGGCTTTATGGCGCCATCAAGGGCCATGGCGGCACGGCGCGGTTGGTGCTGCTGCCGCATGAAAGCCATGGCTATCGCGGGCGCGAATCGGTGCTGCACACGATCGCCGAAACGCTGGAATGGCTGGATCGGCATGTGAAACAGGCGCAAATCGCCAGTGCGGCGGCGCCGTCGACGAAATCGCCGTAACCTGGATGCCTCGCGCTATTCCGTGCCGGTCGAGCCAAAGCCGCTCGCCCCGCGCGGGGTGGCGTCGAGGCTTTCGGCCGTCATCCAGCGGGCCTGGGCGACCGGGGCGATGACCATTTGGGCGATGCGCTCGCCGCGTTTGAGGCGCACAAGATCCTGGCCGAGATTGATCAGCAGCACTTTGATCTCGCCGCGATAATCGCAATCGATCGTGCCGGGGCTGTTGAGGCAGGTAATGCCGTGCCGGAAGGCGAGCCCGGAGCGTGGGCGGATTTGCGCTTCAAACCCGTCGGGGAGCGCAATGGCGAAGCCGGTCGGGGCGAGCGCGCGGGCGCTGGGCGCAAGGTCAAGCGTATCGGTTGCGGGGATGGCGAGGCGCAAATCCATGCCGGCCGCGCCCGCAGTTTCGTATGCCGGCAGCGGCAGACCTTCTGCATGGGCAAGGCGTTGGATCGCGATCAGCGGGGCGGGCGTTTGGGGCATGCGTCGGAGCTAGCCAAGCCCGCCCTGCGGCGCAAGACGCTTGACTTCGCAATTTACTTATCGTGAGCTTTCTTGCGCGGCTGGATAGAATTTCTCAATACCGGCCGCGAATGGAGGGGTCCATGTTGAAAGAATTCCGAGATTTTGCCTTGCGTGGCAATGTCGTTGATCTCGCCATCGGCGTGATTATCGGCGCGTCCTTTGGTAAGATCGTCGACGCGATGGTGAACAATATTCTGATGCCGGTGATCGGTATTTTGACCGGCGGCATTGATTTTTCCAAGCTGCAATGGGTGCTGGCGCGCAATGACGCAGGCGAGGCGACCTCGGCGCTCGGCTATGGCGTGCTGATCTCGACGATCGTGCAATTCACGATCATCGCTTGGGTGTTGTTCCTGATCGTCAAAGCGATGAACAGCCTGAAGAAACAAGCCGAGGAGGCCCCCGCCGCGCCGGCGGCGCCGCCAGCGCAGGAAGTCCTGTTGGGCGAAATCCGCGATCTGTTGAAGGCGGGTCGCTGATCGACGGCGCGGTCAGCGCGTCGCTTGGGCCGAGACGGCCTCGGCGGCGCGCAAGACCCGCAAGGCGTTGGCGCCAGTGAGCTTGATCAGATAATCGTCCGTCCAGCCGCGGCGGGCGAGCTCGGCCAGCACGGCCGGATAAGCGTCAACGCCCTCGAGCCCGTTGGGCAGAAACGGCACGCCGTCATAATCGCCGCCAAAGCCGACATGATCATGGCCCGCCACCTGGGCGATGTGGTCGATATGGTCGGCGACGTCGGCGACGCTGGAGGCGGGGCGCGGATTGGCGGTCGCCCAGGCTGTTAAGGCTTGCGCGGCAGCGGTCGGCTCGCCGGGATGGAGCGCTTTTTCGCGGGCTTCCTCACCCGTTCGGGCGGCGGCCCATTGCCGAACCGCTTCGGAGACAAAAACCGGGTAGAAATTGACCATGACAAGGCCGCCATTTGCCGGCAAGGCCGCCAACACGTCATCGGGCACGTTGCGCGGATGCGCCGTCACCGCAAAAGCCGAGGAATGCGAGAAAATCACCGGCGCTTTCGCCACGCGCAACGCGTCGCGCATCGCCTCGGCCGAGACATGCGACAGATCGACCAACATGCCGATGCGGTTCATTTCGCGCACCACCTCTTCCCCGAACGGGCTGAGCCCGCCATGGCGCGGGGCGTCGGTGGCGCTGTCGACCCAGGCCGTCGTCAGCGAATGGCACAAGGTCATATAGGCGACGCCGGCGGCGCGAAAGCCGCGCAAAATGGCGAGATTGCTGTTGATCGCTTCGCCCCCCTCCATGCCCATCAGCGAGGCGATGCGCCCGGCGCGCTGGATGCGCGCGACGTCGGCGGCGCTGGTCGCCAGCTCAAGCGCGTCGGGATAATGGCGGACGAGGCGGCGGACGATGTCGATCTGGGCATGGACCGCTTCGGCCGATTGCGCGCCTTGCAAAGCGGCCGGCACATAGACCGACCAAAATTGCGCGCCGACCCCGCCGGCCCGCAAGCGCGGAATGTCGGTGTGCAGCGGCTCTGGCAAATTTGCGGTCGATTGGCGCAGATCGACTTTGGCCAGATCGCCATCGACCGCCGCGCGTAAGGCGAAGGGCAAATCGTTGTGACCGTCAATGACCGGGGATTGGGCAAGGATGGCGGCGATCCGCCGGGCGAGCTTGGGGTCGTCGGGCTGTTGCGCCGCGGCGGTCGAAGCAAGCGCCAGCGCTGCGGCGGCGGCAAGGAGCGCGCGGGGGATCAGGGGCGAAGCGGGCATGGGCTTTTGGCTCCCGGGGAAGATGGCGGCGCGGCCAGCATGGCCGATGCGGCGCGGTGGGGGAAGGGCTTGTTTTGGGTCCGGGCTTGTTGGCGGGTATATTGTCGCGCTTGGGGGAAGGGCTGAACCTGCGCCTTGCGGGTGGCGACAGGTCGACCCAAGCGCGGGACGTCGAAATGACGCTCGATTTATGGCAGGATTGCAAGGATGCGCGAGCATGAACCCACCGATCGTTCAGCCTATTTGAAATCGACCGCCGTGTGGTCTATGATTATCGGCGGAGGCTACCCATGCTTGTGTCCGTCAATGATGCGAAAGCGCAATTGATCGACCTGGTCCGCCGGGCCGAGGAGGGCGAGGACATCATCTTGACGCGGCACGGCCAGCCGGTGGCGCGCATCGCGCCGGTGAAAGCGCCCGCGAGACGCGACATGCGACGTAACGTGATCGCCGCCGCGCGCGCGGCTGCAGATCGGGCGATCGTCGGCGCGAATGCGGCGCGCAGCCAGGATTTTCTTTATGGCGATGACGGCTTGCCGGGATGATGGTGGTCGACACGTCCGCACAGCTCACCTATCCTCCTAGCCCGGCCCCCTCTCCCCAAAATCCGCGCCCGGCGCTTTTCTTCCCCGACGGCGCAGGCTAACATTGCGCATAATCAAGGGCTTTGCCGCCCCGATCTGCCGTCAGGACCCCTTCACATGAGCGAGCCGCCCGCCGCTGCGCGCGATTACAAATCGACCCTGTTTTTGCCCGAAACGCCGTTCCCGATGCGGGGCGGTCTCAACAAAAAAGAGCCGGAATTATTGGCCTATTGGGCGGAGATTGGGCTCTATCGGCGCCTGCGGGACGCATCAAAGGGGCGCACGCCCTTCATCCTGCATGACGGCCCGCCTTATGCGAATGGCCATATCCATTTGGGCACGGGGTTGAACAAAATCCTGAAGGATTTTGTCGTCCGCTCGCGACAAATGCTGGGCTTTGACGCCAATTACGTGCCGGGCTGGGATTGCCATGGCCTGCCGATCGAATGGAAAATCGAGGAGGAATTTCGCCACAGCGGTCGCGCCAAGCATGACGTGCCGCCGGGCGAGTTTCGCGCCCGCTGCCGCGCCTATGCGCAGCATTGGCTGGAGGTGCAGCGCGGGGAATTTCGCCGGCTCGGCATCGAGGGCGATTGGGACAATCCCTATCTGACGATGGCGCCGGCCTCGGAAGCGGCGATCGTCGCCGAGTTTTTGAAGGTCGCGCGTTCGGGGCTGCTTTATCGCGGCTCCAAGCCCGTGATGTGGTCGCCGGTCGAGCGGACGGCATTGGCCGACGCGGAGATCGAATATCACGAGAAGCAATCAACAACGATCTATGTGCGCTTTAGCGTGGTGGATGAGATCGACGCCTCGATCCTGATCTGGACGACGACGCCGTGGACGATCCCTGGCAATCGCGCCATCGCCTATAATCCGGAAATCTCTTACGGGATTTACGAAGTGCTGGCGGTCGAAAAGGGGCTGAAATTTCAGCCCTGGTCGCTGGAGGGCGAGCGCGTGGTGCTGGCCGACCGGCTGGCGGCGGAGGTGCTGGCGGCTGGCAAGGTCGCCGAATTTGAGCGGGTCGGCGATTTCAACCCGAAAGGGCGCATCTGCCTGCATCCGTTCAACGGCGAGGGCTATGATTTCCAGGTGCCGCTCTTGGCGGGCGATCATGTGACGGACGAGGCCGGCACCGGCTTTGTGCATACCGCGCCCTCGCATGGGGAGGAGGATTACCAGGTCTGGCGGGCGAGCGGACGTTCGCAGATCCCCTATATGCTCGACCCGGATGGGCGCTATCTGCCGCATGTCCCGAAATTTGCCGGGCTGGACGTGCTGCAAACGACCGGCAAAGAGGCCGGCAAGGACGGCAAAGCCAATGCGGCGGTGATCGAGGCGCTGATCAGCGCCGACAAATTATGGGCGCGCGGGCGGCTGACGCATTCTTATCCGCATTCTTGGCGATCGAAAGCCCCGGTGATTTTTCGGAATACGCCGCAATGGTTTATCGCGCTGGACAAGCCGATGGCGGATGGCCGAACCTTGCGCCAAACCGCGCTGGCGGCGATCGATGCGACGCATTTTGTGCCCGAAGCCGGGCGCAACCGCATCCGCGCCATGGTCGAAGACCGTCCCGATTGGCTGATCTCCCGGCAACGGGCCTGGGGCGCGCCGATCGCGCTGTTTGTTCATAAAGTCACGGGCGAAGTGCTGAACGATGCGGAGGTCGATGCGCGCATCCTCGCGGCGATCGCCGCGGGCGGCGCCGACGCCTGGTTCACCCAGCCGGCGACGGCGTTTTTGGGCCCGGATTACCGCCCCGAAGAATGGGACAAGATCGAGGACATTCTCGACGTGTGGTTCGACAGCGGCTCGACGCATGCCTTTGTGCTGGAGGGGCGGGCCGACCAATCCTGGCCGGCGGATTTATATCTGGAAGGCTCGGACCAGCATCGCGGCTGGTTCCA
>DHHV01000048.1:13427-46146 GCA_002403455.1 Hyphomonadaceae bacterium UBA4763
CCAGCATCGCGGCTGGTTCCAATCCTCGCTGTTGGAGTCGTGCGCGACACGCGGGCGGGCGCCCTATAAGGGCGTGCTGACCCATGGCTTTGTGCTGGACGCCAAGGGCTTTAAGATGTCGAAATCGCTCGGCAATACGGTCGAGCCGCAAGAAGTCGCCGAAAAATTCGGCATCGACATTTTGCGTCTATGGGCGGCCTCGATCGATTTCACCGATGATCCGCGGCTCGGTGATGAGATTTTGAAGACGGTCGGTGAAGCCTATCGCAAGCTGCGCAACACGATCCGCTATTTATTGGGCGCGGTAGCAGGTTACGACCCTGCCGAGAGCCCGGTTGATGACGCTGATCTGCCGCTGCTGGAGCGTTATATGCGCGATCGGCTGGCGCGGCTGGATGCAACGATCCGGGCCGGGTTCATGGCTTATGATTTTCGCAGCGTGTTCGAGGCAGTGCTAACCTTTTGCAGCGTCGATCTGTCCGCGTTTTATTTGGACGTGCGCAAGGATAGCCTTTACTGCGACCGGCCCGATGCGCTGCGGCGGCGGGCGGCGCGGGGGACGATGCGCGCGATTTTGGACCGTTTGCTGGCCTGGCTGGCGCCGATCCTGCCCTTTACCTGCGAGGAAGCGTTTTTGTCCCTGGGGGCGGGGCTGTCGGTGCATTTGACGACCTTGCCGGAAACCCCGGCGCATTGGCGCGATGACGCTTTGGCGGCCCGGTTCGAGCGGCTCTTGCGGGCGCGCGACGTTGTGCTCGGCGCGCTGGAGGTGGAGCGGCGGGAAAAGCGGATTGGCTCGAGCCTCGAGGCGCAAGTGGAGCTGTGGGTGGCGGACCAAAACGCGGCGGCCGATTTTGACGGCGTCGAGCCGGCGGATTTCTTCATCACCAGCGCCGCGCAAGTGCAGGTCGGCGAGGGGCCGGCAGACGCCTTTCGCCTCGCCGACCGGCCGGGGATCGCGGCGCGGATCGCGCCGGCGCGGGGTCGCAAATGCGCGCGGTCCTGGCGGGTGACGGAAGATGTCGGCGCGGACCCGCGTTATCCGGAGCTGTCGGCGCGCGATGCCGACGCAGTTGCATTCTTGGACGCGCGCGCGCAAGAGACGATCGCATGACGGCCAAGCCTGTGCGCAATCTGTGGTTTTTCCTGATTTCAGGGATAGTGGTCGGGCTCGACCAGGCCAGCAAATATTGGGTGCTGGAGGTCATCGACCTTGACGTGCTTGGCAAAATCGAGCTGTCGCCGATCTTTGACCTGAGTTTTGTATGGAACAAAGGCGTCAGCTTTGGCGCGCTGGCGGCGCAGTCGGATATTGCGCGCTATGGCTTGATGGCGCTGTCGGGCGCGATCGCGATTGGATTTGCCGTGTGGCTGACGCAGGCCACGCGCAGGTTCACCGCGCTGGCGCTGAGTTTGGCGATCGGCGGGGCGATCGGCAATCTGATCGACCGGGCGCGATTTGGGGCGGTCGCCGATTTTTTGGACTTTTCCGGGCTGTATTTCCCTTGGGTGTTTAATGTCGCCGATGCGGCGATTACGGTGGGGGCGGCCTTGCTGGCGCTGGAATTTTTGATCTTTGATCGCGACAGCGGCGGAAAAAGCCGCGAAAAGCCGGCGCGGCAGGACTTGGCGAAGCCGGGCGGGCTGGGCTAGACTATTTTTTGGTTGAAGGATGAAGCGCATGTCGTCTCGCGTATGGGTATTGGCCGTGGCGGCCGCGTCAATCAGCGTCAGCGGCTGTGCGACCGTGGCGCGGCAATTGGGTTTTTCCAATTCGGCGCCGGACGAGTTCCGCGTGGTAACGAAAGCCCCGCTGACCATCCCGCCAGATTATAATATCCGCCCACCGGCCCCGGGTGAGGTCAATCCAGACGCCGTGTCGCCGGGCCGCGCGGCGCGCGTCGCGGTGTTTGGCGAGCAGGTCGGCCAAGCCGCGAGCGAAGGCGAGAAGTTATTCGTGCGCCGGGCCGGCGCCGCCGCCGTTGACCCTGGCATTCGCGCGTTGCTCGACCGCGAAGAAGGCGACATCGCGCGCAAAAACGCGTCCTTTAGCAATCGCGTTTTGAATTTTGGCTTGCCGGTGGCGGTGGCGCCGACCGAGCCGCAGGTCGATCCGGCGGGCGAAGCGGCGCGGCTGCAGCGGGAAAAAGAGCTGGTCGAGAACGCGACCGGCGGCAAGGAAGTCAAAATCACCCGCAATCGCGGCGCCGGCTTTAAATTGCCGGGACTGTGAGGGTGGCGTCTGTGACGCGGTATTTAGATACCGCGCGCGAAAATGATCGTCTGGCGTCGAGCCGATCATGATTGACGCTCATCGCGCGCCAATTTTGCACCCTTCGCCGAATTTCGATGCGCGCGATTGCGCCGTCGATATGCTGGTCCTGCATTACACCGGCATGGAAAATGCAGACGCGGCGCTGGTGCGGCTCTGCGATCCGGCGGCCAAGGTCTCGGCGCATTATGTCGTGAGGGAAGATGGGCAGACCTTCAGCCTTGTGCCGGAGACGGCGCGGGCCTGGCATGCCGGGGTTTCGTTTTGGCGGGGCGCGCGCAATATCAATGCGCGCTCGATCGGGATCGAGATCGTCAATGGCGGCCATGATTTTGGCTTGCCGGCCTTTCCAGAGGCGCAAATCGCGGCGGTGATCGACCTGATCGCGGCGATCCGCGGGCGCTGGGCGATCCCCGATCGCAATATTGTCGGCCATAGCGATGTGGCGCCGGGGCGAAAGCTCGACCCCGGCGAGCGTTTTCCCTGGCAAAGCTTGGCGGCGGCGGGCCATGGGCTATGGCCGGATGTGATGGCGGAAGACAGCGCCGATCCGCTTGGCGATCTGGCGCGGATTGGCTATGGGCCGGCGCCGCTTGACGATGCGGGCCACGCGGCGGCGGTGATTTTTGCGTTTTCGCAGCGTTTTCGCTCCCACGCGCCGACGTCAACGCTGGACGCCGATCTGCGGGCGCGGATCTGCGCGGTCGCTGGTCTGGCGGAAGCCGCACGTTGAGATGCGGTTATTGCGCGCGCCGGCCTTGCGCTGACGACCGCAAACGCGGCATAGACGGCGAACGCGCTTGGAAGTTGTGTTGATGATGAAAACCCTGTTTGAGCGGCTATGGACCTTTGACACCCTGTTTGGCCCGCGCCTGGTGCGCTGGGTTTATCTTGCCGGGTTGATCGCTTTGGGGCTGACATCGCTTTATTGGATGTTTAGCGGGTTTTCGACTGGGGCGAGTTTTACCAGCGGTCTCGGCGGGATTTTGCTGGGCGTGGTGATTTTTGTCGCCGGCGGCATTGTCTGGCGCTTTACCTGCGAATTTACCTTGGTGCTGTTCCAGATCCACGAGCGGATTTCGCGGCTGGTCGAATTGGCCGAACGCGCCGAACCTTACGAGGCCGAGCTCGAATTGAACGCCGAGCGGCAGCGCTAATCGGATTTTCCCACGATGCGGATGAATGTCGCGATCATCACCGGCGGCGCGAAAGGCATTGGCTTGGCCTGCGTGCGGCGCTTCGTCGAGGACGGCTTTCACGTCGTTTTGGCCGATATTGACGGCGAGGCCGGTAAAAAAGCGGTTGGTGAGTTCCGCGACCGCGTGCGCTTCGTGCAATGCGACGTTGCCGAGCGGTTGGATTTGCGCAATCTGCTGACGGCGACCTTGAACGCCTTTGGTCGGGTCGATGTGTTGATCAACAATGCCGGGATTGCGCGGCGCGCGGCGGCGGTTGACCTCGGCCTCGAAGATTTTGACGATGTGCTGGCGGTCAATGTGCGCGCGCCCTTTGTGCTGTCGCAAATGGTGGCGCGGCAAATGCAGGCGCAGATCGAGGCGGAAGCCGCGAGCGTCAGCGACGAAACCCGCGATTACGCCATTATCAACATGTCCTCGATCAACGCCGTCATGGCGATTCCGAACAATTTGGCCTATTCGGTGTCGAAAGGCGCGCTCAATCAATTGACGACGGCGCTGGCGATCGAGCTCGCGCCGCTGGGCGTTCGGGTCAATGCAATCGGCCCGGGCAGCGTCGGGACGGATTTGCTGCAAGCGGTGATCGCCAAGGACAAAGTCATGCGCGGCAAATTGCTGGCGCGGACGCCGCTCGGGCGGATCGCCGACACGAGCGAAATTGCGGCGGTGGCGGCGTTTTTGGCTTCGCCCGACGCGCGCTATGTCACCGGGCAATGTCTTTATGTCGATGGCGGGCGCTTGGCGTTGAATACGTGGATGGAGTAGGGGTCGCCTCTCCGTCCCAAAGTTCGGTCAAGATTTTATTTACTGCTGTCCAAAAATTTTATCCGTAGCAACCAGTTTCATTAAACAAGATCGCCACACGCGCCCATGTAGCGATTATCATCCAATCGGAATTCCCTGATTATTATACCTGAGAATTTCGTCGTCGCTGCGGTTATCCCCAATAGGTAAAGAAGCGCAATAAATTGCAATCTCCTCTATCTCCTGCAAAAGATGTGCGTTGACGGCGCGCCGGCGTTCTTCCAATGCGAGACGCATGCTCAACGCTTCAACAATGACTTCAGTGATGCTTTGGCCGGTTTGCTTGGCCAGCTCGCGCGCCATCCGATCGGCGCGTGGATCCTTGATGCTGAGCGTCATCCTGGTAGCCTAATTATCCCAAGTGGAGCCGCCCAATCATTCGCATCCCGGGCTGGGCCAAGCGTCGAAGCGAATGATTGGTCCAAAAGCTCCACTGCAATCAAAGATTTTTAGTTGCTCTTTTGTTCCGGACATTTGCCCGACGTGGATGCCGAAACGGGAAGCAAGTGTCAGGAACGAACCACTAAAGGCAGAGTGCCAGCAATCGTCCTTCCGGTAAAGCGTGCGCTCAAATATCCACAGCAGCGTCGAGCGCATATTCCTGAATGAAATCGCGGCGCGGCTCGACGACATCGCCCATCAGCCGGATGAACATTTCATCGGCCTCGTCGGCGTGGTCGACGCGGACCTGGAGAAGCGCGCGGGCCTGGGCGTCGAGCGTGGTTTCCCATAATTGCTCGGCGTTCATTTCGCCCAACCCCTTATAGCGCGAGACTTTGACGTCCTTGCGCCCGAGCGCAAACACCGTTTCGACGAGGTCGAGCGGGCCGCGAATATCGATCGGCGCGCCGGATTTCGGCTTCAGCACAGCCGGGCCGGCGAAGAGCCGGGCCGATTCCTCGATGCGGTCGGCCAGCCGGCGCGCATCCATCGAGGCCAGAAGCGGCTGGTCAAGCGCCACATCCTCGCGCACGGCGCGCACATCGCGGAACAGCCGCAGGCCGCCTTGCTCAACCCGCCCCTGCCAGGTCTGCTCGCCCTCATCGGCGAGGCGGTTAAGACGGGCGGCGGCGCGTTCGGCGGCGGCCTGATCGACGTCGGTGGTCAGCGCGCCGGCCAAAGCGGCTTGCTCGATCACGGCAGCCGGCGCGCGCGCCGCCAGCCGCGCGACCATCGCCTTGATGACAAGGCTATCGCGCACCAGCCGCTCGAGATCGGCGGCGGCGATCTGCGCGCCATCGCCCAGCGCCAACACCGCGCCGTCGACGCCTTCCTGGATCAAGAACCCTTCGAGCGCCGCCTCGTTTTTCAGATAGCTTTCGGAGCGGCCCTTAACCGCTTTGTAGAGCGGCGGTTGGGCGATGTATAAATGGCCGCGTTCGATGATTTCCGGCATTTGCCGATAGAAAAAGGTCAGCAACAGCGTGCGGATATGGGCGCCGTCAACATCGGCGTCCGTCATGATGATGATCTTGTGGTAGCGTAATTTCTCGATGTTGAAATCATCATGGCCGATGCCAGCGCCGAGCGCCATGATCAGCGTGCCGATTTCCTGGTTGGACAGCATCTTGTCCTTATGGGCGCGCTCGACATTGAGGATTTTGCCCTTCAGCGGCAAGACGGCTTGGTTTTCGCGATTGCGTCCCTGCTTGGCGGAGCCGCCGGCGCTGTCGCCCTCCACGATGAACAATTCGGATTTGGCCGGGTCGCGTTCTTGGCAATCGGCGAGCTTGCCGGGCAACGAGGCGATATCGAGCGGGCCCTTGCGACGGGTCAATTCGCGCGCTTTGCGAGCAGCTTCGCGGGCGGTCGCCGCCTCGACGATTTTTTGCATCACCGTTTTAGCGAGCGTCGGGTTTTCTTCAAACCATTGCGCGAGTTTTTCGCCGATTGCCGCTTCGACAACCGGGCGGACTTCTGAGGAAACCAGCTTTTCCTTGGTTTGGCTCGAGAATTTCGGGTCGGGCAGTTTGACCGACAACACGCAAGTGAGGCCCTCACGGGCGTCATCGCCAGTGATCTCGACCTTCTCGCGCTTGGCGACGCCCGAGCTTTGCGCATATTGATTGATGACGCGGGTCAGAGCGGCGCGAAAGCCGGCCAAATGCGTGCCGCCGTCGCGCTGCGGAATATTGTTGGTAAAGCATTGGACGGTTTCATAATAGCCGTCATTCCATTGCAGCGCCGCTTCAACCTCGATGCCGTCGCGCCCGCCGCGCACGAAAATCGGCGCCGCCAATAGCGCTTTGCGCGAGCGGTCGAGATGGCGGACAAAGGCGGTGACCCCGCCTTCATAGCGCATCAGCTCTTCGATCGGCTCTGGCCCGCGCAGATCGCGGATGACGATCGCGACGCCCGAATTGAGGAAGGAGAGCTCGCGCAGGCGATGTTCGAGCGTCTTCCGGTCGAAATCGACCATGGTGAAGGTTTGCGGGCTGGGCAAAAAGCGCACGCGCGTGCCGCGGCGCGGCGCGCCTTGCGCCAGCGGGGCGGCCCCCCGCTCTTGCAGCGGCTGCTCGCGATCGCCATGGCGAAAGCGCATGAAATGCTCGCGACCGTCGCGCCAAATGGTCAGATCGAGCCATTCCGACAGCGCATTGACGACCGACACGCCAACGCCATGCAGCCCGCCCGAGACCTTATAGGAATTCTGGTTGAATTTACCGCCCGCATGCAATTGCGTCATCACGACTTCAGCGGCGGAAACGCCTTCGGTGGCGTGAATATCGGTTGGAATGCCGCGCCCATTATCGGTGACCTCGGCCGACCCATCCGGGTGCAAGACGACTTCGACGCGATCGCAATGGCCGGCCAAGGCTTCGTCGATCGCATTGTCGACGACCTCATAAATCATGTGATGCAAGCCAGAGCCGTCATCGGTGTCGCCAATATACATGCCGGGGCGCTTGCGAACCGCTTCGAGGCCCTTCAACACATTGATCGAGCTGGAATCATAATCGCCCGGCGCGGCGAGCGTGGAATCAGGATGCGTCATGCGACTGTCTTATCGATCGCCGCGCCGTAATCCAAGCTTCACGTCAGCCACGAGGCCTTGCTTGCGTTATTTTGCAGCGCGGCGTGACCGCTGCGCCGCGCCGTGATAGGTCATCCGCCTTGGGAGGAAAAAACATGAATTATGTCGATGGGTTCGTGCTGGCGGTGCCGGCCGACAAGAAAGACGCCTATATCGCGCATGCGCGGCATTTTGGCGACATCTTCAAGGAATATGGCGCGCTGGGCGTCGTCGAATGCTGGGGCGATGATGTCCCGGAGGGCAAGCTGACCTCGTTTCCGATGGCGGTCAAATGCGAGCCGGGCGAAGTCGTGGTGTTTTCGTGGATCACCTGGCCCTCGCAGGCCTTGCGCGCCGAGGCCTGGAAGAAAATGGAGACCGACCCGCGCATGGCGCCGACCAGCATGGCCGGCATTTTCGACGGCAAACGCATGATCTATGGCGGTTTTACGCCGATCGTGGAAATGTAGGCGTTACATTGGCGGCTGCGCCATGTCGGCGATCCGCAAGCGGTCGAGATCGACAATGGCGGCGTCATAATTGGCGCGCGCGATACGGGCTTGCAATTCGGCGAAATGATAGCGGATGCGGGCGTCGGCGGCGGTTTCCTCGCGCACATTGACGACGAAGAAGTCGCTGGCGCCGATCTCAAAGCGGCGACGCTCGGCATTGGTCATGGTGTCGGATTGAACGACGTCTTGGGCGGCGAGATCTACCAGCTCGCCGGCCGCTTCCAATTCGACGAGGATATTGCGCAGCTCGATCTCGATCTGATCGGCCAAGCGGCGCTGACGTTGAATGAGGGCGTCGCGTTCGGCCTCGGCCTTGGCGAGCTTGCCGATCGCCCCGCGCTGTTGAAAGGGCACGCTGAATTTGAAGGCGATGATCGTGTCGGTTGAATCGCGCGAGATGCCGCCCTCGGCGACCGCGCCGACATCGCGGGACACCTCGAAATTGACGTCCAAGCGCGGCTTGAGCTCGTTCTTGCTCAGCGCGATGGTGTTTTTGGCCCGCTGCAGCGCCAGACGCAGGCCCGCCAGCTCTGGCCGGCGCGCGAGCGCGTCCGGCACGGTGGTCGTCTCCACAAGCGCCCAATCGCGGGCGATCTGGGCGCTGTCGACCGCGATCGGATCGGCCGGCGGCAAAAACTGCGGCTCCGGGACGATCGGCGCGCCGGCCGCATCGCGCAGGTAAAACGAGAGCTGGTTGGCGGCGGCGGCAAAATCGCGCTGCGCTTGCGCGACCAGGATTTGCCGGCGGGTGATGTTTTGGCGGTTCTCGGTAACGGCGATTTCCGGGAGCGCGCCGCGCTCGACCTGGCGGATCAAACCCGCTTCGCGCCGCAACGCAATGTCGAGCAGATCTTGATAGACCTGCCATTGCCGGCCGAGCGCGACCCAGCGCCAATAGGAAATCAGCGCTTGGCGCTGAATGCCGATGCTGGTCAGCCAAAAGTCAAGGCGGGCTTGTCGCGCGGCGATATCGGCGTCGAGCACGCCAAACCGGCGCGGGTCGATCTCGCGATCGCGCAGCAGCGAGAAAAACGCGCCGATTTTGAACTCGCCGCCCGTATTGGTGAAATTGATGTCCTCATAAATCGGAAACGATCCATCCGAGATCTTATAGCCGCCATAAATCGTGCCGTTGAACGCGCCGATATTGCGCCGCACATCGGTGTTCAGGATCGAGCCGTCCCAAAAGCCGGTGACGCGCGAAAAGCCGTCGGCCGAAAAGATGACGTCAAAGGCGCCTTGCGCGCTCAATGCGCCGCCTTGCGCGGCGCGGATCTCGGCGAGCCGCGCCAGAATGTCGGGCGCCGAGGCGGAGGAGGCGTCGAGCACGGTTTCCGGCGTCAGCGGCGCCGGCGCGCTATCCGCCGGCCGCGGCGGCGACGCCTGTTGGGCCTGCGGTGCGCCATAAATCGGCGCTTGCGCCTGCGACGGCGCAACCAGGGCGGCAGGGACGACGGCCATTGCCGCCGCCAGCGCGGCTTGCCGAAAGGGAGGAGTCATCCGGCGCTCGATGCGCCGCCGGCGCTGCGGGGCTCGACCGGAAAAGAGGGCGGGAAATTGTTTAATTGCCGCCAGACCTCATAGCCTACAGTCACCGTTTCCAGCAGGATCCAACCGCGCACGCCAGCGCCAAACCGGATGAAGCGCTCATCCGGCCATTTTTCGATTTCGGTGTTGTCTTCGCGCACCAGCACCCGGAAGCGGCCATTGGTCTGGGCGGAGGGATCGATGCTGAGCACCTCGCCGCCAAAAGTGCCGACGGCGACCGAGGGCCAGCCGGAGAATTGCACGGCGGGCCAGCCTTCAAATTGCAGGCGGACTTTGGCGCCGGGCGTCACCAGCGCAATGTCGCGGCCGTCGACATACATCTCAACGACGCGTTGCGGCCGTTCGGGCACAAAGGTCGCCAGCACATCGCCGGCGCTGACGACGGTGGCGACGTCGCCGGCATTGACGCTGAGGATCATGCCGGCGCGCGGGGCCTCGACGATTTGCACCGATTGGCGCGAGAGATTGACGTCGACGCGGTTCAATTCGGCGGCGGCCTCGGCGACGCTGGCCCGCATTTGTTGGACGCGGATTTGGGCCTGTTCATAATCGCGGCGGGCGGCGAGGCCCTCTTGGAACAGCTCGCGCATGCGGGTTTCGTCGAGCTGGGCGGTGCGCATGGCGGCTTGCGCGGCTTGTAATTTGGCGACGACCTGGCCGCGTTCGGCGCGCAGCCGCTCGAGCAATAGGGGGTCATTATCGACAATTTTGACGATCGGATCGCCGGCTTTTACAACGCTGCCGTCCTGGACATACCATTCTTCAATCCGCCCGGAGACGAGCGCGTT
This sequence comes from Hyphomonadaceae bacterium UBA4763, assembly GCA_002403455.1. Lineage (GTDB taxonomy): Bacteria > Pseudomonadota > Alphaproteobacteria > Caulobacterales > Aquidulcibacteraceae > UBA4763. Next base: position 23,561 of record DHHV01000048.1, read on the forward strand.
GATGTTTTGCTGGCGGTCATTGGGATTGAGCGCCGTGACAACGCCCGCGCCCGACGTGGTCTGCACCCAAGGGGTATAAGCCGCAAAGGCGGTCACCGCCGCGATGGTCAGCGTCACCATCCAGGCGATCACGCGGATCGTGTTGGGCGTGCGGATCGATTTAAGGGTCTGGAAATGCTCCAGATGTTCGGCGCGAAACGGCATTGCGGCCTCCCTATTCCGCCAAGCGCAAGAGGTCCGGCGCGCCGATCCGGGCTTGCGGCGTGATCAATTGCTGGCGCGCGCCAAAGGCCATTGCGCTGAAATCGTCGAAATCGTCAAAGCCGGTTTGGCGGTCAAAATCGAAATAGAGGAATTGCTCAAAGCCCGGATTGCAGCGGCGATTGGAGAAATAAATCAGCGTGACGTCTGGCATTTGCTTGAAGGCTTCCAGCGCGCTGGCAAAGCTATGCTCATCGATCATGTCGAACAATTGGTTGAGGACCAAAACGCGCGGACGCGTGATCAAGGCCGCCGCCAGCTTCAATTGCATGGTCTCGACATTGGACAAGGGATAGCCGGTCGAGGCCACCATGGTGTCAAGGCCGTGCTCCAATTGCGCCAAAGCCGGCTCGAGCCCGACGACGCGCAAAGCGGACAGCACATCGGCCGGATGCGGGTCTTCGGCGCTGATCGTCAAATAATCGCGAATCGACATCTCGATGAAGGAGGGCCGGTCGAGCACGAAAATTTCCTGGCGCAGCGCGTTAGGCTCGCCCGACAAAATATCGGCGCCGCCAAAAGCGATGACGCCGCCCTCCGGCGTGACATGGCGTTTGAGGTAACTCGTAAACAAACGCTGAATGCCATGCGCCGAGGTCGCCGCCATTACCTTCGCGCCGGAAGCGATTTCAACATTGAACGTGGCGACCCGCCCGCGCGCGTTGCCGCGCACGCTTTGGAAGGCCAACGAGGAATCGCGCCGGTCATCGCGCCGTGGCGCGCTCGGCTGTTCTTGGGCGACGTCGAAAAACAGCGAGAGCTCTTCAATCGCCGCGCAGAGATCGTAGAAATAGGTGAAATAACCACCGAGCTGCGAGACGCCGAAAAATGCGGCCGACAGCACCAATTCCGCCGCAACCAATTGGCCCAACGTGAATTGGCCTTGGATAACCAGCCAACCGCCAAGGCCCAGCAGGATCGCGCTGGCGGCGGCGTACACCACCAAAAACGCGACGGTCTGCGCGAAATGGCGCCGAAAATGGGTGCGATGCGCGTCAATATAGGTCTTGGTGCGGGCGTCCGTCTCGCGCAGCGCATAAGCGACCCGGTTCTTCGATTTGAAGAAACCGTTCGAGCCGCCCAGGGTCTCCAGCCAGGCGGCGGTGGCGTGCTTGGCGTGCGAGAGCCCGATCGCCGTGCGCACCGCAGCCCCGCCCCAGATCAACCAGATCATCATCAAGACGAAACAAGTGACCAGCGTGAAGGCCAAAAACATCGGGTGATAGAGCGAGACGAGGATAAACCCGACCAGCACTTGCAAGAGGACTGTAAAGCCGCCGACAAACAAGACCGGGATCGTTTTCTGCACGACGATGATGTCGAAGAATCGATTGAACAGCGGACTGTTCTTGCCGTCAGCAAAAAACGGGTTTTGCGCATAAACCGTGCGCACGGCGATTTCGGAAACAAGCCGCGCAAAAAACCGGCGCGCAAAGATCTCCATCAAATGCGCGCGCAGCGCATAAAGCAGGCCGGCGGCGAGCAACAACACAAACAAGGTGGACGACAGCACCACCAATTGGGCGGTCAGACCTGTATTGGCGACCGTGTTGATCAGCATTTGCACCGAGATCGGGGTCGCCAGCGTCAGCAAGCTAATGCCAACGCCATAGACGACGCTCAGCGCATAGAATTCGCGCTCTGGCCCCAAGATGCGGGCGACAAACCCCATCACGGTCCAAAATCCAATGGTGGAGCCGGGTTGCGCCATCCTGAACGAAATCCTTGTTCACTCTTCCTGCGCGCCACTTCGGGCGCAATATAGGGCGATGCGCAGATCGGGCGAGCCTTGCGCTTGCACAATAGGCATGGGAGGCCGGCGCGGCGGATAATCAGCTTTCATCGATAAACATTATTTTATAGGATCCGCCTCGTCGCGCCGGAACCGGTTGACGCTGCGCGCGCGGCGCGGTTAGCAGGCTCTTGCACGACGCTGTTGGGATCGCTGCTGATGTCGATGTTTCGCAATGAAGAAGATTCCGATGCGCCGCGTCGCGACGCCGACAGGCTCGACGCGCCCGAAGTTTTTTATGTCGATGATCACAAGGTCCGCTGCGATGGCGGCGGCGGCGCGCTCGGCCATCCGCTGGTTTATTATGAACTCGGCGATGAAGGTCGGGCCGAATGCCTTTATTGCGATCGCTTGTTCATCTTGCGCGGCGGCCCGGCCGATCCGCATCGCTGACGCGCGATCATGGCTGACGCGGCCGGGGCCGATGCAACGCCGCTGATGGCGCAATATTTGGCAATCAAGGCACAGCATCCCGATTGCCTGTTATTCTATCGCATGGGCGATTTTTACGAGCTGTTCTTCGCCGACGCCGAACGCGCGGCCGAAGCGCTCGACATCACCCTGACCAAACGCGGCGTGCATCAGGGAGAGCCGATCCCGATGGCGGGCGTGCCGGCGCATGCGGCGGAAAGCTATCTGGCGCGGCTGATCCGCAAGGGCTTTCGCGTCGCGATTTGCGAGCAGACCGAGGACCCGGCGCTTGCCAAAAAGCGGGGGGCCAAAGCCGTGGTGGCGCGCGCCGTCACCCGCATCGTCACGCCCGGTTCAATCACGGAAGAGGCGCTGCTCGAGCCGAAAACGGCCAATCGGCTGGTGGCGATTGGCCTTGGCGCCGATCAAGCCGCCATTGCCGCGATCGATCTGTCCACCGGCGCCTTTGACCTTCTCGCCAGCGCGCCGGCCGATTTGCTGGCCGATTTGTCGGGCCTGTCGCCGAGCGAGATTTTGGTCGCCGAAAGCGATATCGCCGCCGCCGCGATCAAGGGCCTTGCCGATCTCGGCCGGGGGATCATCGCACGGGTCGGGCGGTTTACCGCGCGGCGCGGCGAAGAGGCGCTGCGGCGCGCCTTTGGGCTCAGCGATCTCGGCGCGCTGCCGGATTTGGCCGACGTCGATCTGATCGCCATCGCGCTGCTGCTCGATTATGTCGATCACGTGCAAGCCGGCGCGCCGATCGAAGCGCGGCTGCCGCGCCGGCTCGATCGCGGCGGGTTTTTGCAGATCGACCCAGCCACCCGCAATGCGCTGGAGATTTTGGTCTCGAGCCGGCAGACCCGCGAGGGCAGTCTGATCGCGGCGATCGATGAAACATTGACCGGGGCGGGGGCGCGGCTGTTGGCCGACCGGCTGGCGCGGCCCTTGCGCGACAACGCCGCCATCGAGCGTCGTCTGGACGAGGTGGCGTTTTTGCGCGCCAATTCGCCGTTGCGGGCCGAATTGCGCCAGGTGTTGAAAAACGCCGGAGATTTGGACCGCGCCCGCACGCGGCTGGCGCTCGATCGCGGCGGGCCGCGCGATCTGATCGCCATCGAGCGCGCTTTGCGGGCCGGCGATGCGGCGGCGGCGTTGTTATTGACGGCGCCAGGCGGGCCATTGCCGCGCGATCTGCGCGAGGCAAGCCTGGGTTTGTCCCTGATCTCGACGCCGGCTTTGGCGGCTTTGGTCGATGATATCGGCCGGATGATCGTCGAAGACGCCCCGCCGCTCGCCAAAGCTGGCGGCTTTGTGCGGGGCGGCGCCGATGCCGGGCTCGATGGGGCGCGATCGCTGCGCGATGACAGCCGCCGGGTGATCGCTGGGTTGCAAGCGCGCTATGCCGAGGAGAGCGGCGTCGCCCTTAAAGTCAAGCATAACAACGTGCTGGGCTATTTCCTGGAAGCGCCGGTCGGCAAGGCCGAGGCGCTGCTGCGCCCGCCCTTGTCGAGCCTGTTTGTGCATCGCCAGACGATGGCCGACGCCTTGCGGTTTTCGACCGTCGAGCTCGCCGATCTCGACGCGCGCATCGCCCGGGCGGGCGAAGAGGCCCTGGCCCGCGAAATCGCCCTCTTTGAGGATTTGCGCCAACGGGTCGGCGCGCAGAGCGACGCGATCGCGGCGGCGGCGGCGGCGCTGGCGGCGCTCGATGTTGCGCAAGGCCTCGCCGACTATGCCGAGCGGGCCGAAGCGGTGCGCCCGATCGTAGAGAACAGCGCGCGCTTTGAGCTCGATAGCGGGCGCCATCCGGCGGTGGAGGCGGGGCTGGCGGCGAAGAGCGAGCGCTTTACCCCGAACGGCCTTGCGCTCGACGGATCGGGCGCGCATGCGCCGCGGCTTGCTTTCGTCACCGGGCCGAACATGGCCGGCAAATCGACCTTTTTGCGGCAAGCCGCCATTCTGACGATCCTCGCCCAAGCCGGCAGTTTCGTGCCGGCCAAGCATTTTCGGCTTGGCCTCTGCGATCGGGTGTTTGCGCGGGTCGGCGCGTCGGACGATCTGGCGCGCGGGCGCTCGACCTTCATGGTCGAGATGGTGGAGACCGCCGCCATCTTGACGCAAGCGACCGAAAAATCCTTGGTGATCGTTGACGAGGTTGGGCGCGGCACCTCGACCTATGACGGTTTGGCGATCGCCTGGGCGGCGGCCGAGCATTTGCACGACGTCAATCGCTGCCGGACCCTGTTCGCGACGCATTATCTGGAGCTGACCTTGCTCGCCGATCGGCTGGACAGCGCCGCCAATTTGTCGCTGCGCGCCAAGGAATGGCAAGGGGAGCTGGTTTTTCTGCATGACGTCGCCAAGGGCCCGGCCGATCGGTCCTATGGCGTGGAGGTCGGCAAGCGCGCCGGGCTGCCGGGGGCGGTGGTGCGGCGCGCGCGCGAGGTGCTGCGGCGGCTGGAAAAAGCCCGCTCGGCCGATGCGCTGGAGGCGATGCCGTTATTTGCGGAGGCGGTCGCGGATGAGCCGTTTGCTCCCCCCTCCGCCGCTTTGGCCTTGCTGGCGGAGATTGACCCCGATCGGTTGAGCCCGCGTGAGGCGCTGGAATGGCTTTATCGGCTGAAGGCGGCGACAAGCGCGTAATGCGGGCTTTCAACCGGCTTGCGATTTATGCGCCAAGGCGGCGGCGTTCGCCTCCCAATTGCGCCCGTCAAATGGGGTAATGGTCACGGCGGCAAAGGCGGCCGGGTCGTCCAAACAGCGAATATTGACGCTGACCCCATCGGGATTAGAGCGCGGGGTGTAAAAGCTTTTGATCCCGCAGATCCGGCAAAATTTGTGCTGCGCGACGCCCGAATTGAACTGATAGACGCTGAGCGCCGCGGCGCCTTCTAGCAAGCGAAACCGCGCCGCCGGCACGATGGCGTGCAAAAAGCCGGTCTTGGCGCAGATCGAGCAATTGCAATCCTCGACCTCGATGACGTCGTCGAGCAAGGCCTCAAACCGCACCGCGCCGCAATGACAGCCGCCAGCGCGCCAGGTTCGGGGCGTTTGGGTCATGGGGTGGGTCCTTTGGGTGGTGGGGGCAGCGGCCGCGCTTACCATGAGACCGATTTGCGGTTAAGTTCTGTTGGATGAGCGAATTGACGATTTCTTTGTCGGGCGAAAGCGCTGCGATCTTGCGCCGTATGGCCGCCGAAGGTGGGTTTTCCAGCCTTGAAGCCGCTTTGGCCGCCTTGCTGGCGGAATATCGCGCGCCGGACGCCGATTTCGCGCAAATGTTGGATGCGGTGGCGATCGCGCGCGATGAGGCGCGTCGCGCCAATCCTTCCGCCGCGCTGAGTGTTGCGCAGGCGCGGGAAAAGCTGCTGAAAGACGCGTGAGGTATTATGTTACCGCAGCGCGCTTTGGTCATCCGCGTCATCTTCCGCGTAGGTTTTGACGATCTCCCAAGCAAGCGGCGCCGCTGCGCCCGGTAAACGCCGGGCGATATCGGCCTGTATTTGCGCCAAGCGCTCCAAGGCCGTGCGCATTTGCGCTGGACCCGGGCCTGGCCGATCTTGCGCCAATTGCGCAGCAAGCGCAGCGGCCGCAACTCGGCGATCGTCCGACCCTTGCGGGTGATGTGGATGGTTTCGCCGCGCTCGACCGCGTCGAGCAAATCAGCAAAACGCTGGTCGGCTTCTTCGGCGGAGAGGATTTTCATCCATTCATTTTAGCAGAAGGGAGAAGAGGCGTCGACGCCGCTTTCACGCACGCCAGCCTAAAACGCCCCGCTTCACAATCGGCCCACTGCACCCGGTCAAAGCCGCGTGAGCGGTCCGGCGCGGGCTTTCACGGCGCGCGGCGTGGGGGTAGAGCGAGCGGCGCGTCGGCTGTCGAGCGGCGCCAATCGAAGAGGCTCTCCATGTACACGCTTTACACCTGCCCGGGCACCTGCTCGTCGGCTTTGCATGTCGTTCTGAAAGAATGCGGCGTCGCCTATGAGACGAAAATCGTCAATCTGCGGGCCGGCGACACCCAGACCCCGGAATATCTCGCCATGAACCCGCGCGGCCAAGTGCCGGTGCTGGTCATCGACGGCAAACCGGTCGTCGAAGGCGGCGGTCTGATCACCTATTTGCTGGAAGCCCATCCAAATGATCTGATGCCGCCGATCGGCTCGGTCGATCGGGCGATTGCGCTGCAATGGCTGGCCTTCGCCAATGCGACGCTGCACCCGACCCATTGGGGCCTGTTCTTCCCGCACCGCTTTGCCGAAACGCCAGAGGCGCAAGCCCAGGTCGCCAAAATGGCCGCCCAGCGCGTGCAAGGCCTGTGGAACGACGTCGAAGCGGCGCTGACCGCGTCGGGCGCGCCCTATATCGCGGGCGCGAAATGCACGGCGGCCGATGTGCTGTTGTCGGTGATCGCCGGCTGGACGCGCGGCCGCGACCCCGAAATCGCGCTCGGCCCGAAAACCCAAGCGATGATCGCCGCGACCGTGGCGCGCCCGTCCTTCCAGGCGGTGTCGGCGGCCGAAGGCTTCAAGCATTTCGCGATGGCGGCGTAATTTGGTCCACCGTGGCCGGTCGCGCGCAATCGCGGCCGGTCATTGGGTCAGGCCGATATTAAAGCGGCGCGCGTTTCCACATCCCGAGCAGCGCGCCGGCCGCATCATCGAAATCGGCGAGCCGGCGGCTGGCATTGGCGACGACCATCGCCCCTTCCAGCCCGGCAAAGAACATTTTGGCGGCATGGCGCGGCGGCACCGAGCCGAGATCGGCGTCACGCGCGGCGCGGGCCTCGTCAAAACGAGCGGCCAGCCAGTCGATATTTTCGTCAAAAAACGCAATGGCGGCTTCCTGGACCCCATCGGGCGCGCCTTTGCCGCCGGCCATCAACATGCCAAACAGGCAGACGCGGTCGCGATTGGCGAGGCTCTCGCGGAACAATTGCGCGTAAATCTCCAGCGCTTTGGTGGGAGAGGCGGCGGCGCAAGCCTCATCGCGAACGGCGCGAAAGCGCGCGCCATAACGTTCAGCCACGGCGCGGCCCAGATCGGCTTTGGTTGGAAAATAATAATGAATGGTCGGCGCGCGAATGCCGATTGCCGCAGCGACATCGCGATAACTAAACCCGACATAGCCAAAGGATTGGATGAAATCCTGGGCGCTGTCCAAGATCACATCACGCGTGGACAAGGGCGATTCAACACTGGCGTGGGTCATAATGCTTGACCACCTCAACGAACACAAACGACCGCAAGCGGTGCTTCATACAGGGCCAAACGTTGCGCAGAATGGTGACCGTCCGTCAATAATACCGCATCGGTTTTTGGGCCGGCTTTTTGATCAACTTTTTTTATGAGATCATTGCCCGTCGCGCATGGCTTGTTCGCCGGTCAACCTCGCGCCGCGACATGTCTTGTCAGTTTTGCGCCGGGACAAGCGCTTGCGCCGCCAGAAAATCGGCGAGGCGCGCGGCGATGATTTTCGCGCCGTCGGCATTGGGATGGACGCCATCGGCCTGATTGAAAGCGGGGTCGAGCGCAACGCCCTCCAGCAAAAACGGGTAAAGCGGGGCGGCAAATTCGGCGGCCAAATCGGGATAAATCGCGTCGAAGGCGGCGGCGCGGGCGGCGCCGAGCGAGGGGCTCGCCCGCATGCCAATGAGGATGATCCTCAGCTTACGCGCGGCGATCGCCTCTAGCATTTGGCGCAAATTGGTGCGGGTGAAAGCCGGATCGAGGCCTTGCAGCATGTCATTGGCGCCGAGCGCGACAATGACGCCCGCGTAAGGCTCGTTGCTCAAGGTCCACTCAAGCCGGGCAAGGCCGCCGGCGCTGGTGTCGCCGGAAACGCCGGCATTGACGATCTGGGCGTCGATCCCGCGGGCGCGCAGGAGGTCTTCGATGAGGACCGGCAAGGCTTGTTCGCGCGGCAAGCCAAAGCCGGCCGTGAGGCTGTCGCCGATCATGATCCAGCGCGCGGCGGCGGGCGCTTGCGGGGCGGCTGGGGCGGCGATCTCGGCATTCGGCGCTTGGTCGGTGGCGGGGGCGGGCGGCGCGGCGCCGCAGGCGGCGACCAACCAGCCGGCGATGCTGATCAGCAAGAGACGAACGAAAATCATATCAGGCGAGATGGCGCTTTGTTTTCGCCCCGGCAAGGCCGACCTCTGTTTCCTGGTCGCGGGGCGAGCCAATCGATCACAAGCCGGTCAAGCTGTTGCGGCTTAAGCCGTCGCCTCTATATCCACCTGTCATGGATGCTTTGATTGACCGCGCCGATGTCGTTGCAGCGGCGCCCAATGGCGCCATCGCGCCTGATGCGGCGATTGCCGATCGCCCCGTCGTGCTCGCCATCGCGGATTTGCACTTGACGCTGACCAGCGCGGCCGGATCGGTGCAGGTGCTGCGGGGGATTTCGCTGGAGGTGGCGGCGGGCGAGAAAGTCGCCGTGATCGGCCCGTCGGGTTCGGGCAAATCCTCGCTTTTGGCGGTGGCGGCGGGGCTTGAGCCGGCCAGCAGCGGCCGCGTGAGGTTGCTGGGGCGCGAGCTGGCGGGGTTGAGCGAAAGCGCTTTGGCGCAAACCCGGCGCGGACGCGTCGGGATCATCTTCCAAGATTTTCATTTGCTGCCCAATCTGACGGCATTGGGCAATGTCGCGGCGGCGGTCGATCTGGCTGGTGAGAAATCCGGCAAAGCGGCCCGCCACCGGGCGGAAGAGGCGCTGCGCCGCGTTGGGCTTGGCGCGCGAATGGACCATTATCCGACGCAATTATCGGGCGGCGAACGCCAACGCGTCGCCGTGGCGCGCGCCGCCGCCATTCAGCCAGCGATCCTGTTTGCGGATGAGCCGACCGGCAATCTCGATTCGGCGTCTGGCGCGATCGTGGAGGATTTGCTGTTCGACCTCGCCGACGAGCAAGGCATGGCGTTGGTGCTGATCACCCATGATGCGCGGCTCGCCAAACGCTGCGACCGCGTCATCCGCTTGCGCGATGGCGTGCGGGTGGACGAGGCGGGGGAATATTAAACCGATGCGATCGGGTCAGCCGACCCGGTAATCGGCCGCGCCGATGATCTCGCCGTGATGCATGTCTTGGACCAAAATGGCGCAAGCGTGTTTGCAGGCGGGCATGGAATAGTCGGCGGTTTGGCCTTTCCATTCGCCAATTTTCTTCAGCCCCGTCACCACATTAAAATGAGCGATCGTGCGGCCGCGATTTTCGCCGCGCCCGACGGCCACCTCTTGCGGGCCGGGCATGTAATCGACCACCCAGATCGCCGCGTCATGGGCGGGTTTTTGCGCCGCTTCGACATGGATTCGCATCTGTCCGCCGACCGCGCCAATGGAGACGTCGGTCTTGGCTTGCGCCGCTCGGCGGCTCTCGATCGTGGAACGAATGTCTTTTTGGCGCGCGCCCGGCATGTGATCCATGCCGTCAATGACCAATTGCGGGGTGTAGACCGAGCGCAATTTCAAGGGCTGGGCATAGGCATATTGACGTTGGGTGAATTCCGGCTTGGAGAAGGTGTCGCGCCAACCCAAATAATTCCAATAATCAACACTAAACGACAAAGCGATGACGCCGTCGAGCTTGCCAAGGTCGGCGAGGACCTTATTGGCCGGCGGGCAGGACGAGCAGCCTTGACTGGTATAGAGCTCCAGCACGACGGGACGCGGACGCGCTTCTTCTGCGGTTGACCGCGATGAGAGCGACCCCGACATCAGGAAAGCGAACCCAAACGCAACGGACAGGATGAATGCATTTTTCATTGGCCAAGATATAGCCGCTCAATGCTGCAACCGCCAATAAAGCCATGTCACTCGCACTCAAGACAGTGTGACGGCGATAATGCCGGCGATAACCGCGCTGAAACTTGACAATGGCTTTGCTGCGACAGTGCTCGGCTACAAATCGCCGCAGGCGACGCGCGGCGGAATAAGCCGGCCTGTCATGGGTTTGTCATCGACCTTCCGGTAAGGAGGCGGCCCAAGCCATTGATTGTCAGGACCTCTTTTCATGCTGATGAACCGCCGCGCCGCCGCTTTGCTGACCGCCAGTCTGTTGTCGATCGCCGGCTGCGCGCAAACGCCAGATGCAGCGCCGCCGCCAGCGCCGATCGCGGCGGCTCCTGTTGCAGCTGCGGCGGCTTCCGTTCTGCCGACCCGCCCGGCGGGGGCCGCGCCTTTGGCGGCCTCGACCCTGCTGACCAAAATCGCGATCGGCTCGTGCAGCGAGGAAACCGAAGCAATGGGCGCTTTCTCGGCGATCCTGAAAGACGCCCCGCAAGCGTTCATCTATGCCGGTGACAATGTCTATGGCGATGTGCGCAACAACAATGCGTGGCTGCCGGAACTGCGCCAAGCCTATATCGATCTCGCCAAGAACCCCGACTTTTTGGCGCTGAACGCCCAAGTGCCGATCTGGGCGACCTGGGATGACCATGATTATGGCCTGAATGATGCGGGCGGCGATTTTCCGTTCAAGGGCCTCGCCGAGGCGTTTTTCGAGACATTTTGGGGCGTCAGCGCCGAGGTTGCAGCGCGGCCCGGCATCTATGATTCGGCGATCTACGGCCCGGAGGGCCAGCGCACGCAAATCATTATGCTTGACACCCGGTTCTTCCGCTCCCCGCTAAAGGCGACGGATGCGCGCAATGCGCCGGGCCGTGAGCGTTATGTGCCAGACGCCGACCCAGCCAAAACGGTGCTGGGCGAAGAGCAATGGGCCTGGTTGGCGCAAGAGCTCGCCAAGCCCGCTGAATTGCGACTGATCGTCAGCTCGATCCAGGTGATCTCCGAGGCGCATGGCTGGGAGGCTTGGCGGATGTTGAGCGCTGACCACCAGCGCTTTTACAATTTGTTGCGCGACAGCCAGGCGAATGGCGTTGTGCTGCTATCGGGCGATCGCCACCATGCGGCGCTGTTCAAGAAAGACGGCGTCGGCGCCTATCCGCTCTATGAAATGACGGCGTCCTCGATCAATCGGGCGTTCCGCACCGAGGTGGCTGAGTTCGACGAAGGCCGGCAATTGTCGCCCGGCTACGCGCCGCGCAATTACGGGCTGATCTCGATTGACTGGCAAGGCGCCAAGATCACTTTGGACATCAAGGACGAACAAGGCGCCGCGCAGCGCAGCGTGACCATCCCGTTTGCGGAAATCAACGCCGGTTGAGCCCTACCGCTCGCGGCGCGGGTCGACCCGCCAGCCATAAGCCGTGCGCGTGGCGGTGAGCACATCATCGGCGCGCACCGGCTGGCGGCGCAGACGCGGGATCATCCGCATCGCGAGGCCAACAAGTCCGGCGAAAATCACCACGGCCAACACCGCCGTTGCGATCATGCCCAGCATGAAAACAGCTGCGACCGCCGCAATGACCCACAGCGCCAGCGACAGGACGATCCCGACCAGGCGGGTCAATTTCTGCGCGAGGCGGTCGTCATTATCAGCGATCAATGCGGACATGGGCGCTTTCCTTGGCCAGTGCAGGAACAGCCTGCAAACACCATCTAGCCCGATTGATCTTGGCGCCAATGCGGCGATCGTCAATCCGCCATTTGCCGGTGAACCGCCATTGCCGTGATTTTTTCGTATGCCGCGTTCAGCGCTGCTGTCTTTTCATGCGCGATGCGCACAAATTCGGGCGGCGCGCCGCGCCCGATAACGCGATCGGGATGATTGTCGGCGACAAGGCGGCGCCAAGCTTGGCGCGCTTCGCTCAAACTGGCGTCCGGCAATAGCCCCAAGGCGGCAAACGGATCGTCCGGATCCGGGCCCAAATGCGCCGCTTTGATGCGGGCGAAGGCGGCCTCGGTGAAACCGAACAAGTCCGCGACCCGGCGCAAATAGGCAAGTTCATCGGCGGTGACCGCGCCATCGGCCGCAGCGATATGGAACAGCCCGTCGAGCACGTCTTCCAGCAAACAGGGGCGGGCGCGATAGCGCTTGCCGATCTGCCGCGCATAGCTTTCAAATCCGATCACGGTTTGGCGCGCGAGGTCGAATACGCGCCGAAAGGCGGCTTCCTCGCCGGGCGGCGGTTGGAAAACGCTCGCGAAAGCAAGGATTTCATTGTCGGTGACGGCGCCGTCGGCTTTGGCCATTTTGGCGCCGAGCCCAACGACAGCGGCGGTAAACCCCACATCATTGGCGTCGGGCTTGCATTCATCGAACGGCTCATCGACCAGGTCCATGTCGAAGGCGCGTTGCGCAAGGCGGGCAAGATCAGACCAAAATCCCATGGCGCTCTCCATTCCCGGCTCGTTCATGCCGGTTACAGAGTTTGCGGCGCCCGCGCAAGTCGAACGCCGATCGCCACGATGGCCATCCAAATGATCGACAGCTTTTCGGCGAACATCGTCTCTGTCGCGGACATGGCGAGCAGACCGGTCAATAGAATCAGCGGGTAGGCGGCGGCGGGATCGCGCGCAAGACGCAGGGCCGCCCGCACGGCAATGCCGCAAAAGCCGAGCGCGACCAGTAAAACCCCTGGCAAACCGAAATGGATTGACAAATCGGTCCAGGAATTATGCGCGCTGGCCGGCTGAAAATCGAGATCGGTCGTGATGGTCGCCAGCGGGGCTGACTCCGCCAGCCAGAATGCGCCATAACCGAACCCGGTCCAGAAGCGCGATCGCGACAACAGTTCAATCTCTGCCCAGATATCTGTGCGCCCCGTCAGACTGGCCTCTCGACCGACCAGTTTAAAAGCAAGATCGGGAAACAGAAATACGCCCAGCGTCAATAAGGCCGACATTACGATCCCGGCATAAAGCGTCGCCGCCATGCTGACCGGTCCAGAGCGCACAAACGCAATCATCGCCGCTGTTGCCATCGCCGCCGTCATTCCCAATAGACCGGTCTTCGAGGTCGACCCGATCACCAAAAAGGCGAACAAGGCCGCGCCCGCCAGCGCCCAAACCCGAAGCGAGCGGGGTTCCTCCCCTGCTTCGGGGCCGGCGATGACAATGCCGAGGCAGGCGGAAATGCCGACCACCATCATCTGCGCAAAGCCGTTTTTCTGAAACCACAGCCCGCGCCAGGCGCCGTCAAATTCATCAAATCGATGCTGACCCCATGCGGGGTAAAGCACGATCAGCAAGAGGCTGGCGATCGCCAAGAGGCCCAACACGGCGGCGATCAATTGGGCTTGCCGGCGCAAGCAAAACAGACCGAGCGCGATACCGCCCGCCGTTGTCGCGCCAAAGCCGATCGCCGCTTTCAGCGTCTCAATCGGATTGATGCTCCATTGCGCGGTCAGGGCCGCCAGCAGCACCAGGGCAACAAAGCTCGGCGCGCTAATCGCCAGCCGCAGGCACGACCACGGGCGGGCCAGGCAAACAAGGAGCGAGGCGCCATAGCCGGCCACCCAAATCGCCGTCGTCCAGAATGGCCAGGGCCCATCGCCTTGCACGCGCTGGGCGATGCCGGGCGGGGCGTTGGAATAAGCAAAAGCGGCAAAACCGACCAACAGCGCGCCCACCAGCCGCATCGGGTCAAGCGCCCAGTTCTGAACCGGTTGGTCAAGACGGGGAGGTCTAGATGGCCGCATGTTCCCCTCTCGCGCTCATTCCCATGAGGCGGCGCCGCATGCCCTCGGCCAATCAAGCAAGAACTACGCCAGCCGGCGGCGGAGCACCGAGGACGGGATATTCATCGCCTCGCGATATTTGGCGACCGTGCGGCGGGCAATATCGATCCCCTGATCTTTGAGGATCTCGACGATGCGGTCGTCGGACAACGCCTCATGCGGGGCTTCCTGGTCGATCAAGGCTTTGATCTTGAAGCGCACCGCTTCAGCCGACAACGAATCGCCGCCGTCATTGCTGGCGACCGCGCCGTTGAAGAAATATTTGAGCTCAAATATGCCGCGCGGAGTCGCAACATACTTGCCGGACGTCACCCGCGACACGGTTGACTCATGCATGTCGACCGCATTGGCGACAATTTTCAAATTGAGCGGGCGCAGCCATTCAATGCCCCGCAGCAAAAACGCATCCTGCTGGCGGACGATTTCGGATGTGACTTTCAGGATCGTGCGGGCCCGCTGGTCTAGGCTCTTGACCAACCAATTGGCCGATTGCGCCCATTCCTGGATGCGTTCGCGATCGTCGGCCCGCGTGGCGCTGCGCAGGACCTTGGTTTGATAAGCGTGATTGACCAGCACGCGCGGCAAGGAATCGCCGTTTAACTCGATGATCCATTCCCCGCCGGGACCTTGGCGCACGAAGACATCGGGGATAATCGCGCCATGCTCGCCCGCCCCGAACCCGAGGCCCGGCTTCGGCGTCAAGGTTTTGATTTCGGCGATCATGTCGAGGATGTCCTCGCGATCAACGCCGCACAATAATTCGAGCTTTGGATAATCGCGCCGCGCAACGAGATCGAGATGGTCAAGCAGCGCCCGCATGGCGGGATCGAGCCGGCCGCGCTCGGCCAATTGCAGCGCCAGGCATTCGCTGATCGTGCGGGCCATCACGCCGGTCGGTTCAAAGCCCTGCATGACTTTCAGGGTGCGTTCTGCCGTCAGCCAAGAACAGCCCAAGCGATCGGCGATGGCGCGCAAATCGCCGCGAAAATAACCCCATTCATCGACTTCATCGATCAAGGCGATCGCCACCAGCCGTTCAATGTCTGACAAGGGGGCAAGCGAGACTTGCCGGCGCAAATGCTCGGCAAGCGAAGGGACCTGCGCCACCATTTCCTCAAAATCGCTGTCGCCTTGTTGCAGGCCAGCGCCAATATTTGACCAATCGCTGCGGGATCCATCAGCAATTGCGGGCGCAAAATCGGCCGGTTCATCGGGCGCCATGTCTTCGCGCGCCGCATCCATGTCCTCGGCCGCCGCGCCAGGGGCCTCGAGCATGCTGGTTTCGGCCGCGGATGCGTCCATCGGACCGTCTTCGGACCCTGACGCGGCGCCGTCATCGCCGTCGCGCTCGAGCAGCGGATTGCGCTCGCATTCTTCCTCGATAGCGGCGGCGAGCTCCAAATTCGACAATTGCAACAGCTTGATGGCCTGCTGCAATTGCGGGCTCATGACCAGTGACTGGCCCTGGCGCAGGTCTAGCTTTTGCGACAGCGCCATCGCAACCTCACGTCACAAAGCGTTCGCCGAGATAGACGCGGCGGACATCGTCATTCTCGAGCACGGCGCTCGGCGGGCCTTCGAACAGCACCCGGCCGTCAAAAATAATCGAGGCGCGATCAACGATCGACAGCGTTTCGCGCACGCTGTGGTCGGTGATCAGAATGCCGATATTGCGCGAGCGCAAAAAGCCGATCAGGCTTAAGATATCGGCCACCGCGAGCGGATCGATGCCGCTGAACGGCTCATCCAGCAGGATGAAGGAGGGCCGCGTCGCCAACGCCCGGGCGATCTCCACCCGCCGGCGTTCGCCGCCCGACAGGGCCGTCGCCGGTTGTTTGCGCAAATGGGCGATGTGCAATTCTTCCATCAGCGCTTCGGTTTGGGAATCGCGCAATTTGCGGTCTTTTTCAGCGATTTCGACCACGGCGGCGATGTTTTGCTCGACCGTCAGGCCGCGAAAGATCGAGGCTTCCTGCGGCAGATAGCCAATGCCGAGCCGGGCGCGCTGATACATCGGCAGATTGGTGACGTCCTGCCCATCCAGCAGGATCGACCCGGAATCGGCGGCGACCAGCCCCATGATCATATAAAAGCACGTCGTCTTTCCGGCGCCGTTCGGCCCCAATAATCCTACCACTTCGCCGCGTTTGACCTGCAAGCTGACGTCGCGAACGACGACGCGCTTGCGAAAGGACTTTTGCAGATTGGCGACCCGGATGCCGTCGTCGACGCCGGCCGCTTCCGCTGAACGAGACGTTTGCATCATGGCTGAACTCGCTTAAAATCAAATGAAAATCGGAGACTCGGGTTATCGTCGCGGCAACGGACGCAAGGAATCGCAACCGCTGGCTTCGCCCGGCGGGTTTTCGTCGAGCACGCCTTGGACGCGATCGCCATTCGGCCCGCGCCGCAAGATCGTGCGGTCTTCGTCGAGATAGACCACCAATTCGCCGCCGCGCAGCACGGTGCGGCAATCGGTAACGATCACATTGCCGGTGAGGGTGATGGTGCGCCCCTGGGCTTGATAAATGCCGACATCGCCGCGCGCGCGCTGGTCAGGCGTCAGCAAAATCACGTTGCCTTTGCATTCCAGTCGTTGCGCGCCGCTCAAGTCTTGGCCCAAGCTATCGGCGGCGCCGGCTGGCGGGAAATCGACAGTCAAACGATCGCAGCGCAAGCGGGACTCGTCTTGCCTCAGAAAAACATTGCCCTCGGCGAGGATTTTCTGACCGCCCTCTAATGTTTGCACGAATTCAGCATTAAGCAATTCGATTGGACTACGCGACAGCTCGGATTGTTGTGTTTCCTGAGATGCAGCCGAACCCATGATCGAAAGGATCGCGGCGACAGAAGTTAAAATTAAAAATCGTGAATTTAGCTTCATCAGTTTCCTCCCCCGAAGACGCCTCCGGCGCCGCGAATAGTGACTGCCCCCGTATCCGGATTGATCGTCATCTGCGCGCCGCGAAGCGATCGGCCGGCTTCAACCGACGTGACGTTCCCCGACAGCGTGATCAATCGATTACTGGCGGAGTATTCGCCACGATTAGCGGTCACGCGCCGGATGGGGTTTTCGTAAACGACGTTGCCGATGCATTCCATTCGTTCTGCCGGGCCAAGCTGCGCGCCAAATGCGCTCGCGGTCGATCCGCCATCGTTTGAATTCGCTGGGGCAAAGTACAAATTCAACGCATCGCATTTTAACGCGACACGCGCTTGGCGCACGTCGACGGAACCGCGAAAGCTCGCCTTACGCATCGTGCGATCAAACACGCCATGATCAGCATGCACGATGTCTATGGGGCCGCCCTCCGCCGCCAATTGTGCGCGCGCCTCCCACGTCGCCATGCTAAACAACGCCACGAGGATCAGAGATACGGCACGCATTATTTATTTCCTCGGTCATTAAAGCGCGCCTTGACGTTGCCTTTAAGGATAATCCGCTCGCCGCCGCCCTCGATTTCAAACGCGTCCCCAGATAACGCGCCGGTTTCACTTTCGCCGCTAATCGGCTCGTTTCCAATTACTCGTTCTTCATCCAACAAGATTTCGGCTCTTGTCGTGCGATAAACCGCGCCGCCCGCGTCCGACAGCACAACATTTCCGGACAAAGAAAGCCGTCTTGCATCTTGATCATAGATCGCCGCATTGGCGTCAATCCGTGTTTGTCGGCTGTCGAGGAGTACCGGCGCTTCCATCGCGATGATTGACTCGCTGTCGCGGCGCCGCGCCGCACGCGCGGCGGAAATGGTGAAAGCGCGGCCATTCTTGTCGCGCCCGGAAAATTGCGGGTTGATCATGTCGCTTTGGTCGGCTTCGCGCAGAATTTGGATGCTGCGCAATTCGCGCTGCACCGAATAGACGACCAGGAAAATCGCCAAAGCCCCAACGCCCGACGCCGCAATGGCGAGCAACCCGCGCCGCAACCACACCACCAGCTTCGTGCGACGGCGGGCTTGTTCTAAGGTCAGCGCGCGCCGCGGCTCCCAAAGGGGCGTTGCGCGGGGCTTGTGGGCGGCGTCCATCAAATGCTCATTACACCAAAAAATCGCGGTCCGCTGACGGCGGGCAACGTCTCCTAAAATCGTCTCTTAGCATGAATGTCGCCAGCTCTGTCTATGCGTTCGCGGCGATCGGCGCGCCGACGCTCATCCCATGATCAAGCCCCGTTGAACGGATTTTTTACCAGTCTTCGCGAGGCAGAAAGATCATGATAAAAGGCCGCCTTTGATGAAACGACCCAACCGTCCGCCGGCATTGCCGCTAAATGAAATAATCGCCGGCGATTGCGTCGAAAATTTGCGCGCGCTGCCGGAAGGGTTTGCGGATCTGTGCTTTGCCGACCCGCCCTATAATCTGCAATTGCAGGGCGAGCTCACCCGCCCCGATCAATCGCGCGTCGATGGCGTCGACGACGCTTGGGATCAATTCGCCGATTTTGCGAGTTACGACGCTTTTACCCGCGCCTGGGGCGAGGTGGTGCGCCGCGCGCTAAAGCCGGACGGGGCGATCTGGGTGATCGGGTCCTATCACAATATCTTTCGGGTTGGCGCGATTTTGCAGGACCTTGGCTTTTGGCTGCTGAACGACATTGTCTGGCGCAAGACCAATCCGATGCCGAATTTCCGCGGCGCGCGCTTTCAAAACGCTCACGAGACGCTGATCTGGGCGGGGCGGTCGAAAGACTCCCGTCCGACCTTTAATTACGACGCGATGAAGGCGTTCAACGACGATTTGCAAATGCGCTCGGATTGGACGATCCCGCTCTGCACCGGCCCTGAGCGGCTGAAAGACGTCGACGGCAAGAAACTCCATCCGACCCAAAAACCGGAAGCCTTGTTGCAGCGCGTCTTGCTCGCCACCACCAGGCCGGGCGACATCGTCATTGATCCGTTTTTCGGCTCGGGCACGACCGGCGCGGCGGCCAAGCGCTTGGGCCGGCGCTTTATTGGCTTTGAGCGCGACGAAAGCTATATCGCCGCGGCCCGCGCCCGCGTGAAGGCGGTCGAGGCCTTGGGCCCGGAAGATTTGGAGATCACCAAGGGCAAACGCGAAGAACCGCGCGTGCCGTTCGGAGCGATCTTGGAGCAAGGCCTGTTGTCCCCTGGCGCCAAGCTCTACAGCCCGGGCCGCAAGCATATGGCGCGGGTGCGCGCGGACGGCTCACTGCTCTGCGATGGGGCGAGCGGCTCGATCCACCGGCTCGGGGCCGCCGTCATGGGCCAGCCGGCCTGCAATGGCTGGACCTTCTGGCATGTCGAGACCGATCAGGGCCTGCTGCCGATCGACATTTTGCGCCGCCAGGCGCGCGCCAATCTGCCGAGCTGACGCGACGCATTTCGAGCGATAACTTGTAGGGGTCGCGGCGGACGCCGCGCGCAAATTTATTGTATTCAATAAAAATCGACCCGTCGCGGGACCAGAAATGCCAATTTTTCCGTTTTCGGTAAAAAGTCTTGATTTTGGCTCCCATTCGTCACATATTTACTGAATTCGATAAATGGCGCGCGCATGAGTGATGACACCAGCGATCAAAAACTGGCCGGCCTTGGCGGGAGAATCCGGGCGCTGCGCGCCGGGCATGGCCTCAACCTGCATGATCTTGCGCTCTTATGCGGCATTAGCGCATCGGCGCTCTCGTTGATTGAGACGGGCAAGCGCGATCTGCGGGTCTCCAGCCTTTATCGGATTGCCGCAGCGTTGCGGGTAAAGCCGGGCAGGCTGCTGGACGAAGCCGATCCACCGTCAAAGCGGGTCCTGAGCGATCCCAGCGCCGGCTATGATCTCACGGCGTATAAATGACGTCTGACGTTTCGGTCTGGTTCGAAGAGTTGTGTGTTGGGGATGTGAGCAAGATTCTTTGTCTCGGCGCAAATTTCTTCCCCATCGGGAATTTTTCAGCTTTTGGATCGCGGATCGCCGCAATTACTCCCGATCGGGAATTTTTCGCTTGAAATCGCGCGTTGAGTCGGATATCTTCCTGATCGGGAAGGCTTGAAATGACCCCCATCGAGATCGGCGCCGCCATCCGCGCCGAAAGAAAAGCGCAAGGCCTGCGGCAGGACCAGCTCGCCGCCGCCGCCAATGTCGGCGTGCGTTTCTTGATCGAACTGGAAGCGGGCAAGGCGACCGCGCAACTTGGCAAGACGCTGGCGGTGCTGGCGGCGCTGGGGATCGGCGTGGCGCTTTCGCCGGCCGGCGGGACAGGTCGATGACGCGGCGATTGATCGTTTGGTGGGACGGCGCCCGTGTCGGTCAGCTCACGCTCAACGAATATGGCGAGCCTGAATTTTGCTATGACGAAGGGTGGCTCGTCACGCCGGACGCGCGGCCGATTTCGGCGTCGCTGCCATTGCAATCTGCGCCGTTCCACCGCCGTGCGACTTTGCCGTTTTTCGAGGGGCTGTTGCCGGAGGCGTCCCAACGCACCGCCATTGCCCGCACCCTTGGGGTGTCCGAGCGCAATGAATTCCGGTTGCTGGAGCAAATTGGCGGCGAGGTCGCCGGGGCGCTTGAGCTCTGGCCCGAGGATGTTGAACCCGCCGCGATGGACGCCAACGCGCCCCTCCGATTTCTCAGCGATGCCGACCTGATAGCGCTCATCGACCTGCTGCCATCGCGTCCAATGCTGGCGGGCGGCGAGAGCGGCTTGCGGCTATCGCTTGCCGGGGCGCAGTTGAAATTGCCCGTGATATGCAAATACGGGCAGATCGCTTTGCCAGCGCATGGGGAGCCGTCCACGCATATCCTCAAGCCGGAGATCGCGCGATTTGACGGCGCCGCCGAAAACGAGGCCTTTTGCATGCGGCTGGCGGGCGCCATTGGCCTGGACGTCGCGCCCGTTGATTATCGCAGCGTCGGCGACAAACGCTTTCTGCTGATTGAGCGCTATGACCGGTCAACAAGCGTGGATGGGCGGACCATCCGTCTGCATCAGGAAGATTTTTGCCAGGCGCTCGGTTTTACCTCTGCGCAAAAATACGCCAGCGATGGCGGGCCGGTGTTCCGCGAGTGTTTCGCGCTTGTTCGCCGCGCGACAACCAGGCCGGCGACCGAAGCGTTGAAGCTGTTGGATGCAGCCTTGTTTAACGTCACCATCGGCAATGCTGACGCGCATGCAAAGAATTTCAGCCTTCTTTACCGGCCCGACCGAGTAGAACTCGCGCCGCTTTACGACCTTTTATCGACGGTGGTTTATCCAGAGCTCAGCCAGCGCTTTGCCATGAAAATGGGCGCTGGCCGCACCTTGGAAGAACTCGAACCAT
Source organism: Hyphomonadaceae bacterium UBA4763 (assembly GCA_002403455.1). Classification (GTDB taxonomy): domain Bacteria; phylum Pseudomonadota; class Alphaproteobacteria; order Caulobacterales; family Aquidulcibacteraceae; genus UBA4763. The sequence continues at coordinate 44,871 of DHHV01000048.1, forward strand.
CGGATCTCGACAAATTCGCCAAAGCCATCGAGATGAGCGCGCCCTTTGTCCGTCGGCGATTGGCGGAAATCGCGCGCCGTGCAATCGATAAAGGCGAGGTTGTTTTGGGCAATCTCAACTTGCCGCCCGATCGGCAAGCCATTGGCGAGGCAATTCGGAACGGCATCAGCGGCCGCACCGCCCTGATTTTAAGCCGCTTTGGGTAGTCTCACGGGGGTCACTGACGCACGCGGCCCGGCGGTTGATCGGCGTCATCGCGCTGATCGATCATTCGGACCTTGGCGCCGCCGCTGCGCCCGCCAGCAACCCGCCATCAATATGGAATTCGGCGCCGGTCATATAAGCGGCGTCATCGCTGGCCAGCAAAACAGCCAAAGCGGCGACTTCCTCCGGCGTCCCAAACCGCTTCAGCGGCGTATCGGCGATGAATGCGGCCATGTTGGCGTCGCGCGCGGGGCCCTGCCCCAGCAGCGGTTCCCACATCGGCGTTAAAATTGCGGCCGGGTGGATCGAATTGCACCGGACTTTCAGCCCCTGTTCGGCGCAATAAAGTGCGACGGTCTTGGTATGGTTGCGCACGGCCGCTTTTGAGGATGCATAGGCCGCAGCGCCGGGAATGCCGACATTGCCCGAGCGCGACGAGATATTGATGATCGATCCTTCGCCGGTGCGGCGCATCGCCTGGATGGCGTATCTGCAGCCCAAAAATACGCCGTCGAGATTGGTGGCGTGGACAGCGCGCCAATCGGCCAGCGTAGTATGTTCAGGATCGTGCGCGGCAAGTCCCGTTTCAAAGCCAGTGATGCCGGCGTTATTGACCAGCACATCAAGCCGGCCGAACCGTTCAAGAATCGCAGCCTGCGCGGCGCGCCAATGGTCTTCGTCGCGAACGTCCAGAGTGAGCGCAAATGCGGCCTCCCCCAAGCCATGCGCAAGGCGTTCCGCGCCGGCTCCGTCCAAATCGCTGACGATGACGCGGGCGCCTTCACGGGCGAAGGCCGCACAGATCGCTGCGCCAATGCCACGCGCCGCGCCGCTGACCAGAGCGATTTTGCCGGGAAGCCGCGCATACGTCATCGACGTCCCCTCAGGTCAGGTGATAAATCCATGATTTTGTAATTGCGGCAAACATCGATGGCGTACTGGACCGAAACGATCAGCCGATTGGCCGGGTTTTCTTCCTACACCATCCAAGAAGAACTGGAGCGGGCGAAGAGATTCGAACTCTCGACATTCACCTTGGCAAGGTGACGCTCTACCCCTGAGCTACGCCCGC
>DHHV01000048.1:46453-46602 GCA_002403455.1 Hyphomonadaceae bacterium UBA4763
CTACCCCTGAGCTACGCCCGCGCCGGGGGTCTCGCAAATGCGAGGCTGCGGATATGGCCCAAGAGCTCTGCGAACGCAAGCAGGATTTTGCGCTGAGAGCCGCGCCGCGATCAGTGGCCGCGCCGGCCGCCGCCGCGCACAAACCCGCC
>DHHV01000075.1:0-406 GCA_002403455.1 Hyphomonadaceae bacterium UBA4763
GCGAATTGCGGGTCAAGGAAAGCGATCGGCTGGCGGCGATCTTGGAGGGCTTGCGCGCCATCGGCGTTGCGGCGGAGATTCAGGGCGATGATCTGTGCATCAGCGGCATGAACGGGGCGGCGCCGGCCGGGGCCGCTCACATTTCAACGCATGGCGATCACCGCATCGCCATGGCGTTTTTGGTGGCCGGGCTGAGCGCCAAAGCCCCGATCGCGGTCGACGAAGCCGAGATGATTGCGACTTCATTCCCCGGTTTTCGCGCCCATATGGCGGCTTTTGGCGCGGAGATCACGGAGGCGCCATGATTATCGCGATCGATGGGCCGTTAGCCTCCGGCAAAGGCGAGATCGGCCGGCGCCTGGCGCAGGAATTGCGGCTGCCGCGCCTCGACACCGGGCTGCTTTAT
>DHHV01000075.1:715-979 GCA_002403455.1 Hyphomonadaceae bacterium UBA4763
CTCGACACCGGGCTGCTTTATCGCGCTGTTGCGGTGTTGGCGGCCGATCATGCCGTGCCGCTCAGCGACCCGGAGGGGTTGGCGGGGCTGGCCGCGACGATCGATGCGGCCTTGCTCGACGACCCGCGGCTGCGCAGCCTCGAGGCCGGCCAATGCGCCTCGATTGTCGCCGCCTTGCCGGCCGTGCGGGCGGCGCTGCTGGAAGCGCAGCGCAGTTTTGCGCGCGATCCGCGCGGCGCCATTCTCGACGGGCGCGATATCGGC
>DHHV01000075.1:1287-6818 GCA_002403455.1 Hyphomonadaceae bacterium UBA4763
CTCGACGGGCGCGATATCGGCACGGTGGTGTGCCCCGAGGCCCACGCCAAGCTTTATGTGTTCGCCGACGAAACCACCCGCGCCTGGCGGCGATGGCGCGAAGCGACCGATCGCGGCGAAGCGGCTGATCTTGACGAGGTGTTGCGGCAATTGCGCGAGCGTGATCGCCGCGACCGCGAAAGATCGACCGCGCCGTTGGAAATTGCGCCTGACGCCTTCTTGCTAGACACCAGCGCTTTGAGTATAGACGCAGCCTTCCAGAAGGCCTTGGCGTTCGTTCGCGAGCGTCAATCGCAATCGGCGTCTGCTTAATCCTCGGTTGTCGAGCGCCAGCGCTCGAGACGGATCGAGGCAAAGCGCGACGCGGCGCAGGCGACCGCAAGTCGCCGTCGTTTTGCTTGGCGATTTTGGATCACGCTCGGACAAGGATCGGGGCCCGCGCATCTTTGCGCGCGCCCTTGTCGGCGTTTTAGCGGCGACAGGCGTTTTGCATCGTGAAGACCGCTGGAGCCAACCAGCCGGCCCATAATGACCAGGAGCATGAAGCGTTGATGACACAGACAGGATTTTCCAGCCGCGATGAATTTGCCCAAATGCTGGAAGCCAGCATGGCGGGCGCGGCCAGCGTCGAAGGCCGCGTCGTAACCGGGCGTATTTTAGCGATGGAGAACGATTTCGTCGTCGTCGACGTCGGCTTGAAAACCGAAGGCCGCGTGCCGCTGCGCGAATTCTCGTTGGACGAGAATTTCGCCGACCTCGCGCCCGGCAAAACGGTGGAAGTCTATCTCGACCGGATCGAGAACGCGCTCGGCGACGCCGTGGTGTCGCGCGAAAAGGCCCGCCGCGAAGAATCCTGGACGCGGCTCGAAAAGAGCTTTGAAAAAGGCGAGCCGGTGATCGGCGCACTGAACGGGCGCGTCAAAGGCGGCTTCACGGTCGACCTCGGCGGCGTCAACGCCTTTTTGCCCGGCAGCCAAGTCGATATCCGCCCGGTGCGCGATGTCGGCCCGTTGATGGGCATTGAGCAACCTTTCGCGATTTTAAAAATGGACCGGCCGCGCGGCAATATCGTGGTGTCGCGCCGCGCCGTGCTGGAAGAAAGCCGCGCCGAGCAGCGCGCCGAGATCGTCGGGCGCTTGTTGGAAGGCGAGCGTCGCCGCGGCGTCGTCAAGAACATTACCGATTACGGCGCCTTCGTCGAATTGGAGCCGGGCGTCGACGGCCTGTTGCACGTCACCGACATGTCCTATCGCCGGATTTCGCATCCGAGCCAGGTGGTCAATGTCGGCGACGAGGTCGACGTCATCATCATCAAGATCAATCCGGACACCCAGCGCGTCTCGCTCGGCATGAAGCAATTGCAGACCGACCCTTGGGACGGCGCGGATTTGAAATATCCGCTGGGCGCGAAATTGCGCGGCGTCATCACCAATGTCACCGATTACGGCGCCTTTGTTGAGATCGAAGCGGGCGTTGAAGGGCTCGTCCACGTCTCGGAAATGAGCTGGACCAAGAAAAACGCGCATCCGTCGAAAATCGTCGCGACCGGCCAAGAAGTCGAAGTCATGGTGCTCGACGTTGACGGCGACAAACGGCGCGTGTCGCTGGGCCTGAAGCAATGCTTGGGCAATCCGTGGGAAACCTTCATGAAGGATCACCCGGTCGGCTCGATGGTCACCGGCGAGATCCGCTCCGTCACCGAATTTGGCTTGTTCGTGCAGGTCGGGCCCGATCTTGACGGGATGGTGCACCTCTCAGACATCGATTGGGAATTGCAGGGCGACGCCGCGCTCGCCAAGCATAATCGCGGCGAAGTCGTGTCGGCGAAAGTGCTGGAGATCGATGTCGAAAAAGAGCGCATCGCGCTCGGCATCAAGCAATTGCACTCCGACCCGATGGACAATTTCAATTTGCGCCGCGGCCAAAGCGTCACCTGCGTCGTCACCGAGATCACTTCGGGCGGGATCGAAGTGGCGCTGGGCGGTGCGGACGGCCCGCGCACCTTCGTGCGCAAAGCCGATCTGTCGCGCGATCGCGGCGAGCAGCGGCCCGAGCGCTTTGCCGTCGGCGACAAGGTCGACGCCATGGTCACCAATGTTGACAAGGCGCAGCGCCGCGTCAGCGTGTCGATGAAGGCGCTCGAGATCGCCGAAGAAAAAGAGGCGGTCGCCCAGTTCGGCTCGTCCGATTCAGGCGCTTCGCTCGGCGACATCCTCGGCGCGGCCTTGCGGCAGAACCAGGACAAGACAGGCGGTTAAGTTGGCCAGGCTTCCCTGCTGTTGCGCTTTTGCAGCGGCGGGGAGGCATTCGATCGCAAATGCTTGAAAAGAGGGCGGAACGCCGAATTGAGCAATTGTCTTTTTCGGTGAATAACCATATTTGATTATTCATTTGAAGCCAAAAAAAGGGCGTTTCATGCTGCGATCGGAATTGGTGACGGCGCTGGCGGCGCGCCACCCAGATTTGCGATCCAGCGATTTGGAACGCGCGGTTGACGTCATTTTCGAAGAAATCTCACGCGCCATGGAAAAAGGCGATCGCGTCGAATTGCGCGGCTTTGGCGCTTTTTCGGTGCGCGAGCGCGAGGCGCGCGAGGGGCGCAATCCGCGCACCGGCAAATCGGTGTCGATCGACGCCAAGCGCGTGCCGTTTTTCCGCCCCGGCAAGGAATTGCGCGAGCGGGTCAATGGCGGCGCGGCGGACTGAGTAGCCGGTCGCGGCGAAGTCGGCTGTATTTGTCAGCAAACCGCGCCATAGTCGCCGCATGGTGATGGTTGCGATTCGCGCGCTCGGGATTGATCCGGGCTTGCGTCATACAGGCTGGGGCGTTGTTGACATTGTTGGCGCGCGGCTGACCCATGTCGCGCATGGAACGATCGCGCCGGACCCGGACGAGGCGTTGAGCCTGCGGCTTGGGCGATTGTTCGAGGCGGTGACCCAGTTGATTGCGACGCATCAGCCAACTGCCGCGATGATCGAAGAAACCTATGTCAATGCCAATCCGCGCAGCGCCTTGGCGCTGGGGGCGGCGCGCGGGGCGTGCCTGGCGGCCTTGGGCTGCGCCGGGTTGTCGGCGCTGGAAATCACCCCGACCGAGGTGAAAAAGGCGATCGTTGGAACGGGGCGGGCGGAAAAAGCGCAGATCGCGTTCATGGTGCAACGCCTGTTGCCCGGACTGGGCGAGACGGGCGCCGACGCCGCCGATGCGCTGGCGATCGCGATTGCCGGCGCGCCGTTATTGCAGCTGCAGAAGCGGGCGCTCGGATGATCGGGGCATTGCTCGGGCAAGTGGCGGCAATTGGCGCGCATCGTGCTTTGATCGATGTCGGCGGCGTTGGCTATGTCGTTGAGATGGGCGATCGCGCTTTGGGCCGGCTAACGCTCGGCGAGACGCGACGGCTGTGGATCGAGACGCAGGTGCGCGAGGATTCGCTGCGGCTGTTCGGTTTTACGGCCGATGAAGAGCGCGCCTGGTTCGTCTTGTTGCTGGATATTCCAGGCGTTGGCGCGAAAGTCGCCATGGCGTTGGTCGATGGCCTCGGGGCGGCAAGTCTTGCGCAAGCCATCGCGCTGGAGGACAAAACCGCGATTTCGCGCGCCCAAGGGGTTGGGCCGAAATTGGCGGCGCGGATTGCGCAAGAGCTGAAAGGCAAGGCGCCGAGCGATTATTGGCGCGCTGCGCGGATCGCGGGGCCTGTGGCCGCGGGGCTGGGCGAATTGTCGGCGGCGATGCCGCCCCAGATCGAGGCGAAAACGACCTTTCCGGACGACGGCGGCGATGATGGCGCGCGCCGCGACGCGATTTCGGCGCTGGTCAATTTGGGTTACCCGATCGCAGACGCCGCCCGCGCGGTCGCCGAGGCGATGCGGGCCAGCGCGCCGAGCGGCGCGGCGGCGGCCGAGATCATCCGCAGCGCGTTGCGTCTGCTCGCCCCGAACGCTGACCTGCGATGACGCGGATCGTTTCGCCCGATCGGTTGAGCGGAGAAGCCGTTGATCGCGCGCTGCGGCCGCAGGTGCTGGCCGATTTTATCGGTCAAGACCACGCCAAGGCCAATCTCAGCGTTTTTATCGGCGCCGCCCGCCACCGAACCGAAGCGCTCGACCATGTGCTGGTGCATGGGCCGCCGGGGCTGGGGAAGACGACGCTCGCCCAAATCATCGCGCGCGAGCTTGGCGTTGGGTTTCGGGCGACGTCGGGGCCGGTGATCGCCAAGGCTGGCGATCTGGCGGCGCTGCTGACGAGTTTAGAGGCGCGCGATGTTTTGTTCATCGATGAGATCCACCGGCTGTCGCCGATCGTCGAGGAAGTGCTCTATCCGGCAATGGAGGATTACGCGCTCGATCTGATGATCGGGGAGGGGCCATCGGCGCGATCGGTGCGGATCGATCTGCAACCCTTCACGCTGGTTGGGGCGACGACGCGAGCCGGCTTGCTGGCCGCGCCTTTGCGCGATCGCTTTGGCATTCCGCTGCGGCTTGATTTTTATACGCCCGACCAATTGCAAATCGTCGTCGCTGCCGCTGCGGCCAAAATGGCGACGCCGATCCACAACCGAGCCGCGCTCGAGATTGCCAAACGGGCGCGCGGTACGCCCCGCATCGCGATGCGGTTGTTGCGCCGAGTCAGGGATTTTGCCGCCGCTGCGGGCGGGGAAATCACCGAAGCGATCGCCAAGGACGCGCTGGCGCGCCTGGAGGTGGACCCGGATGGGCTTGACGCGCTCGATCGGCGCTATTTGCAGGCCTTGACGCTGACCTATTCGGGCGGACCCGTTGGGGTCGAGACCTTGGCGGCGGCCTTGTCCGAAAGCCGCGATGCGGTCGAAGAAGTGATCGAGCCGTTCCTGATGCAACAGGGGTTTGTGCAGCGCACCCCGCGCGGGCGCGTTGCAGCGGCGCAAGCTTTTGCGCGGTTGGGATTACGCCCGCCCGCAGCGCCGCGCGAGACCTCGTCATTGTTTGACCCGCCGCCGGACTAGGCCGGGACGCCGACCAGCAAAGCGGGGCTGCCGGCGCCCAACGCCCCCGCGCAAAATCATCGCGAAACGCAAAAAGAAAGGGCGGGCCCGTAGGCCCGCCCGATCTGATTTAGACTGTATCCCAGGTCGATTTAGCGAACGCGGATCACAACTTCCGTACGGCGGTTCAGCGGCTCGCGCACGTTGTCGCCGGTTTGGCGGGCAAGGCCGGTTTCCCCGCGACCCGAGGCCGTGATGCTTGCCACGTCGACGCCGCGTTGCATCAGCGCTTCGCGCACGACGGCGGCGCGGCGGTTCGACAGGCCGACATTGTAGGTCGGCGCGCCCGACGTGTCGGCGAAGCCGACGACATCAATCGCCGTGATCGTGCAACGTTGCGCTTCGGCGACGGCGGCCTCGATCGTGCGTAATGCTTCCGGAGAAAGGTTCGACCGATCCCACTCGAAATAGACCACAAAGTTCTGCGCTTCGCAGACCACAGCGGGAGGCGCTTGTTCTTGCGGACGCGGCGGAGGTGGCGGCGGCGGTGGCGGCGGCGGTGGAGGCGGC
>DHHV01000050.1:0-1857 GCA_002403455.1 Hyphomonadaceae bacterium UBA4763
AAGCTCAAAGTTTTGGGTGACCCCGATCCGAAATGCGATGCGATTCTCGCCGCAGGCAATTGATCATTTCAGCAGACAAGAACAAAGACGGCCGGTGATAACCGGCCGTTTTTTGTTGTTTTAGCGCAAAGTTGCGGTCGGCCGTCAGCTCGCCACGGCGTCTGCTTGCGCTTCCGGGGCCGCCGCCACGAATGCCGGCAAGCCTTCCGCCGCCGCGCCGACGGCGCAAAGTCCGGGATACGGGCTTAGATCAAACCGGAACCGGCGCGCATTGGCCAATTGCGGGACGATGTAAATTTCCGCCAAAGTCGGCCGGTCCTCGACGACAAAGCCCTCGACCGCCCAGTCGCGCAGCAACGCCTCGATCGCGTCAAACCCCTCGCGCAGCCAATGATGATACCAGGCTATAGTCGCGGCATTATCGGCGCCAAATGCGTGCGACAAATAGCCGAGCACGCTGACATTGTTCAGCGGATGAATGTCGGCGGCAATGGTCTGCGCGATCATCCGCACGCGCGCCCGCTCGACCCGTCCGGCCGGCAGAAAGCTTGGGGCCGGGTAAACCTCTTCCAGCCATTCCAAAATCGCCCCGCTTTGCGTGATCAGCCCGTCCGGCGTCGCCAAAGCCGGCACGCGGCCCTGCGGATTGATTTGTCGAAATGTTGGCGCGCGCTGCGCCGACACCGCCGGCGCTAGATTGATCGCCTCTTGGCGATAATCAACGCCTTTCAAATTCAGCCCGATCCGCACCCGATAAGCCGCCGACGAGCGCCAATAAGAATATAGCAACAGGCTCATGCGCGCGCCGATCCGTCGCCCGGCCCCGCCACCACTTGGTCAATCGCGCCAAACAGGCTTTGCCCGTCCGGCGCCAGCATCTCGATCCGCACGCGGTCGCCGGCCTGCAAAAACGGCGTGCGCGGCGCGCCAAAGCGGATCGTTTCCACGACGCGCTGCTCCGCCAAACAGGAATAGCCGACCCCGCTTTCGCTGATCGGCGCGCCGGGTCCGCCATCCGCGCCGCGATTTGAGACGGTGCCCGAGCCGATAATGCTGCCCGCCGCCAGATGGCGGGTTTTGGCGGCATGGGCGATCAATTGCGGGAAGGAAAAGGTCATATCGATTCCGGCCTCGGGGCGTCCGTATAACGTCCCGTTCAGGCTGGTGCGTAGCGGCAGATGCAGCTTGCCGTCCCGCCAATGCAGCCCCAATTCCTGCGGCGTCACCGCGACCGGCGAAAACGCCGACGCCGGCTTTGACTGAAAAAACCCAAATCCCTTGCCCAGCTCGCCCGGGATCAAATTGCGCAAACTGACGTCATTGACCAGCAATACGAGGCGAATAGCCGCTTCCGCTTCCGCCAGTGAACAACCTTGCGCGACATCGCCAGTGATCACGGCGATTTCCGCCTCGAAATCGCATCCCCAAGCCGGATCGGCGAGCGGGATCGGCGCGCATGGCGCCAAAAACCCATCCGACCCGCCTTGATACATCAACGGATCGGTCCAAAAGCTCGCCGGCATGTCGGCGCCGCGCGCTTGCCGCACCAAGGCGACGTGATTGACGTAAGCCGACCCGTCCGCCCATTGGAAAGCCCGCGGCAGCGGCGACAACGCCTTGCCCGACTCAAAGGCTTGCGCGCCCGGCGCGTCGCCTTGCGAAAGCCGGTCCGCCAGATCCCTCAATCGAGGCGCCGTATTGTCCCACTCATCCAAGGCGGCCTGCAATGTCGGCGCGATCGCCTGCGCCGATACGCATATCGACAAATCTTTCGAAACGACGACCAACGCGCCATCGCGCGTTCCATTCGGCAAACTGGCAAGTTTCATGCGATCAGCGCTTGGCGCCAGCCGGCGC
>DHHV01000050.1:2167-2730 GCA_002403455.1 Hyphomonadaceae bacterium UBA4763
GCGCTTGGCGCCAGCCGGCGCGTGCGTCAACCCGCCCGCAAGCTTGGCAAAAACGTCGCCAATACAGGAAAAGCGCCGACCAATCCCAGCACCGCCAGCTGCAACAGAATAAAGGGCGCGACACCGCGATAAAGATCGCTGGTGCGCAAGGCGGCCGGCGCGGCGCCGCGCAAATAAAACAGCGCAAAACCAAAAGGCGGCGTCAAGAACGAGGTTTGCAAATTCAGCGCCATCATCACGCCGAGCCAGACCGGATCGGCGCCCATCGCAATCAAGGGCGGCGCGACCAAGGGCGCGACAACGAAAATGATCTCGATGAAATCGAGGAAAAAGCCCAACACGAACATCAACGCCATGACCACAACCATCGCGCCGACCAGGCCGCCGGGGATCGCTTCCAGCGCCGCCGCAATCGTCTCATCGCCGCCCAAGCCGCGAAACACCAAGGAAAACAAGGTGGCGCCGATCAGGATCATGAACACCATGGCGGTGATCTTCGCGGTCGATTGCAATGCCGGCGTTAGCGTCCGGTCGCGATGCAGCCGCCCCGCCGCCAGCGCCAA
>DHHV01000050.1:3037-41080 GCA_002403455.1 Hyphomonadaceae bacterium UBA4763
CCCCCCCGCCGCCAGCGCCAACCCGGCCAAGGCGAGCACCGCCAGCCCCGTCTTGATCGCCAGCGCGCCGCCGCCCGGCGCGATCTCCACCGCCGCAAACAACGCCGCCAGCGCGCCGAGCGCCGCCACAGCGCCCGCTTGCGTCAACCGATCGCCCCGCGCTTGCGCCGATTTGAACCCGGCCAGCAAAATTGTGCCCAAGGCGCCAAGGCCGGCGGCTTCCGTTGGCGTCGCCAGACCCGTCAGGATCGAGCCCAACACCGCGGCGATCAGCAAAAATGGCGCGGCCAACGCCTCGACAAATGCGCGCAGGCGCAAGGGCTCGCCAATTGGGGCAGGGGGGCTGGAGGCTGGTCGCAGCAGCGCCATCGCCACTTGATAGCTGAGATAGCAGCCGACCAAAACCAGTCCCGGAACCAGCGCGCCGGCAAACAAATCCCCGACCGAGACCGATTTGGGCGCCAGCCCTGCCGCCAGCCGCGCGCTTTGATTGGCGTTGGCGATCGCATCGCCCAGCAAGATCAGCACGATCGAGGGCGGAATGATCTGGCCGAGCGTACCAGCCGCCGCGATTGACCCCGCCGCCAGACCTGGCGCATAGCCGCGCGACAGCATTACTGGCAAAGCGATCAGCGTCATCGTCACCACCGTCGCGCCGACGATCCCGGTCGAGGCCGCCAGCATCGCCCCGACCAAGGTTACCGAAAAGCCGAGTCCGCCCGGGAATCGCCCCAAGGCCTTGGTCATCGCGCTCAGCAAGTCCTCGGCGAGCTTGGAGCGCTCCAACACAACGCCCATCAGCACGAAAAGCGGGATCGCCAAAAACACCGGATTGGTCAGCGCGCCATGCACCCGCTGCGGCAACAAGCGCAAAAATTGCGGTTCAAACGCGCCGAGCGCAATTCCGATGCCGGCAAACGCCAACGCCACGCCCGCCAGCGTCCAGGCGACCGGATAGCCCGCCAGCAAGGCCGCGCATAACGCCAGCACCATCAGGATATCGAGCGCCGCCGCAAGATCGATCACGCCGCCGCCCCCGCCGCCGCAACGTTGTGCGTCGTCAACGCCAACGCCGCCTTGCAGGCCTGCGCCAAGGCTTGCGCGCCCAGCATCAACGCCAAAGCCGGCCCTAAGGTTTTCACCAAAAACACGATCCGCAAGCCGTCGCTGGCGGTCGAGGCCTCAAACACCCGCCAGGAGGCGGCGACGTATGGCGCGCTCGCCCAAAAAATCAGCGCTGCAAAGGGCGCCAGAAACGCCATCGCGCCGATCCATTCGATCGCCGCCCGTTGCCGGGGCGACAATTTTTCAGCCAAGACATCGACGCGGACATGGCCGTTTTCGGCAAGCGTCCAGGCGGCTGCGCCAACGATCATCGCCGCATGCGCCGCCATTATCGCCTCATCGAGCTTGGCAAAGCTCAGCCCGAACGCATAACGCAGCACCACCGCCGCGCCGATCCCAAACGCCATCAACAAGCCAAGCCACGCGCAGGTCTTGCCGATCGCGCCCGTCACTTCATCGATTAATCGCGCCAGCCACCCCGCTGCGCTGCGCGCTGGGCGCCAGACCAAGGCGGCGATGGGCAGTACAAATAAAGCGCAGGCGGCCAACGCAAACACGGCGATCGCATGGCCAAGGTTTAAAAACTGCGTCGCCCCCATCGGCTTACGGGCGGCCCGTGCGGGCGGCGTAGAATGGGCCCTCGCCGATTTCGGTCCAGCCGCGCATCGCAGCGCGGGCTGCTTTATAGGATTGATAGATCCGCTCGGCCAGCGGGTCGCTGGCGCCGGCTTCAGCCAAGGCCTCGCTCGCCGCCTTGGCGGCGGCTTCCAGCACATCGGCTGGAAATTGACGCACGATCACCGCGTGATCGCGTTTCAACGTCTCCAGCGCCAAAGCGTTGCGATAGGTAAATTCGCCAAGGCTCAAATGATTGACCTGCGCGGCCGCGGCGCGGATCATCGCTTGCTCTTCGCCGGTAAAGTTTTGCCATTTGGCGAGATTGACGCCCAAAGACAGCGTCGAGCCCGGCTCGTGAAATCCTGGGCCGTAATAATTCTTGGCGACCTGGTGAAAACCAAAGGCCAAATCGTTCCACGGACCGATCCATTCGGTTGCGTCGATCGCCCCGGTCTGCAACGCCTGAAAAATTTCCTGCCCCGGAATGGTGATCTTGGCGCCGCCGAGACGCTGCACAACCTCGCCGCCGAGCCCCGGAATACGCATTTTCAAGCCGCGAAAATCGGCCAGGCTATTGATTTCCCGCCGAAACCAGCCGCCCATTTGATGGCCGGTATTGGCGGCCTGAAAAGCGATGACGCCAAATTGCGCCGACAGCTCATTCCACAATTCCTGGCCGCCGCCGAAATCGATCCAGCCCATGATCTCCGGCGCGGTCATGCCGAACGGCACCGAAGTGAAGAACGAAAAGCCGCGATTCTTGCCTTCCCAATAATATTCCGCGCCGTGATACATGTCGGCGCTGCCTTGCGCGACCGCATCGAACGCCCCGAACGCCGGCGCGAGTTCGCCATCGGAAAACACCTTGATGCGTATCGCCCCGCCCGACATCGCTTCGACGCTCTGCGCGAGCCGCAAAGCCGCATCGCCTGTGCCGGGGAAGTTTTTCGGCCAGGTGGTGACCATGGTCAGCTCCAGCCGGCGCTTGACAATTGCCGGCGCAGCCGGATCGCCGCTCGGGGCTGCGCAAGCGGTCGCCGTTCCGGCAATGCCAAGGCCCGCCAGCGCCTGGCGTCGGCTAAAACGAAGGTCTGGCGTCACGTCGTTCCCCGCCTAAATAAAAGCTTATAAAATTGCTCTATTCCGGGTCGTAGCGCACCCAATCGGCGCCGACCAGGGCCTCAAGCGGGGTAAAGTCTCGTTTATAGGCCATTTTTTCGCTGCCAGCGACCCAATAGCCCAGATAGACATAATCAAGTCCTGCCTGAGCGGCGATCGCGATGTGATCCAGGATCACATAGGACCCCAAACTGCGATCCTGGGCGTGCGGATCAAAAAAAGAATAGACCAGCGACAGCCCATCGCCCAATACATCGGTCAGCGCGCTGGCGATCAATCGCTCATCGCCGTCATCTCTTGGCTGATAATAATCGATCATCACGGTCAGGATCGGCGTTGCCTCGATCATTGCGCGAAAATCGCTGAAGCTCATCGCGGCCATGCCGCCATCGGCGTGGCGCTGGCCGACATACGTCTTAAACAGCGCAAAGCGTTCCTGGGTCGCGCGGGCCCGCGCCGGATCGCGTTGCAAATCCCGGTTGCGCGCCAGCACCCGGCGCCAGCGTTTGTTATAGACAAAATCCTTGACCGGGATCCGCACCGAGACGCAGGCCGAACAATTCGGACACGCCGGCCGGTAGGACACCATTTGCGACCGGCGAAAGCCATTGCGCGCCAATAGATGATGCACAGCCTCCGGATTATTCGTCCCCAAATTCAACGGGGTAAAGGCTTTGCGCTCCTCGCGCCCGGGCATGTAGGGGCAGGGCGCAGGCGGGGTCAGATAAAACGCCAATTCCTGGGAAAGGAATGGATGGCTCAACGGCGATGACCTCTCAGCGCGATCGCACGAAAACAACCGGCTGTCTCCCACAGAAACCGCACGAATCGGCGCGGCGCAAGCCTTTCCTTGCGCGACGCTTGCAAAATGCGTGCACGGTCTCGTCCGCCTTGGCTTGACAGCCGACACAACCCAGCCTGTTAGGCCGTCAGGATGGACCTCTCCGACGCCATTCAGCGCAAAATCGATGAAAAGACCAAGCCGATTGGCGCCCTTGGCCGGATCGAAGCGCTGGCGGCGCAGATCGCCGCCCTCCAAAAAACGCTTAACCCGCAGATGAACGCCTGCCGCTTGCTGATTTTTGCCGCAGATCACGGCCTGGCGACCGAAGGCGTCTCGGCCTATCCGCAGAGCGTCACGCGGCAAATGGTGCTGAATTTTCTGGCGGGCGGGGCGGCCAGCACGACATTCGCCCGCACGCTCGGCGTCGACGTCGCCGTGGTTGATTGCGGCGTTGCGGGCGTACCGATCGCCGATCCGCGATTGCACGCCCGCCGCTGCGGGGCCGGCACGGCCAATAGCCTCACAGCCGCCGCCATGACCGAGGCGCAATGCGTCGCCGCGCGCCAGACAGGCGCGGAGCTCGCCATTGCCGGCGCCTATGACGCGTTGTGTTTGGGGGAAATGGGCATCGCCAACACCTCCGCCGCCAGTCTGATCGCCCACAAGCTCACCGACATTCCCCTGGACGCCTTGATCGGCAAGGGCACAGGCCTCGACGACGCCGGCCTTCAGCGCAAACACGCGGTCCTTTCGCGCGCCGCCGCGCGAACGCCAGCCCGCCTACCCCCCGCCATCGCCTTGCGCGAATATGGCGGGTTCGAGATCGCCGCGATGGTCGGCGCGATGATCGCCGGCGCGCAAGCCGGCCGCTTGATTCTCATCGATGGCTTTATCGCCAGCGTCGCCGCCCTCATCGCCCAGCATGAAGCCCCCGATGCCGCCGCCCATTTCGTCTATGCCCATTGCTCGGCCGAGCGCGGTCATCGCGCCGTGCTGGCGGCGCTCGGCGCGCGACCCTTGCTCGACCTCGACATGCGCTTGGGGGAGGGGACCGGCGCGCTGCTGGCCTGGCCGCTCGTCCGAGTCGCCTGCGCCATGCTCAACGAGATGGCGAGCTTTACGAGCGCCCAGGTGGACGGGCCGCAATGATCGCGCGCCTGCGCGCGGAAGGCGCGATCTTCTTGCTCGCGGTGCAATTCTTGACGCGTCTGCCGGTCGCGCCAGCCTTCACGCCGGAGCGGCTCGAGGCGGCGACCCGCTATTTCCCCGCTGTCGGCGCAGTGGTCGGCGGGCTTGGCGCCGGCGCCTATGGCTTGGCCGGACTGGCGTCCCCGCCGCTGATCGCCGTGCTCATCGCGCTTGCCGCCATGATCCTGCTGACGGGCGCCTTCCACGAGGACGGGCTCGCCGACATGGCCGACGGCATTGGCGGCGGCGCCAGCCGCGATCGCGCCCTGGAGATCATGCGCGACAGCCGTATTGGAACCTATGGCGCGGCGGCGCTGCTGCTGGCGCTGGCCCTAAAGGCCGCCGCGCTCACCAGCATGCCAGCCCCGATCGCGCTCGCTGCGCTGCCCGCCGCCCATGTGCTGAGCCGCCTTTCCGCCGTTCTTGTCATCGCCGCCAGCCATTATGTCCGCGACCACGGCACGGCCAAACCGGTCGCGCGCGGGCTCAGCGCCGCCGGCCTCTGCGTCGCATTGGCGACGGGCATTGGGGCATTCACTGGCTTTGCCGTCATCATCGGCTGGGCGGAGTCGCTTGCCGCAGCGCTCGGCGTCTTGCTGGCGCATGTCGCCACGCGGTTGACGTTTGAAAAAAAGCTCGGCGGCTATACCGGCGATTGCCTCGGCGCGGTTCAACAAACCGGCGAGATCGGCTTTTATCTTGGCGCGCTGGCCGTTTTATAGCTTGTTGCGCTCGCCCCCCACCAATTTCCGCCGACGACGCCAGAACCCGATGACCCTTTATCTGATGCGCCATCCCAAACCCGCTATCGCAGAGGGTGTCTGTTATGGCGCGGCCGACCTTGACCTTGCGCAAGCGCCGGACCGCGCATCTCTGCCGCCGCTCCCCGCCTTCGCTCATCTGATCACCAGCCCGTTGAAGCGCTGTCGGCGCCTCGCTGATAGCATCGCCGAAATCTCCGGCATCGCCCCGCAGATCGATGCGCGCTTACAAGAAATGCATTTCGGCCGTTGGGAAGGCATTGCCTGGGCTGACATCCCCCGCGCCGAGCTCGATCTCTGGGCCGCCGATTTTCATCACGCTTGTCCGCATGACGGCGAAAGCGTCGCTGCGCTCACCGCCCGCGTTGTCGCCGCGCTCGCCGATCACCGCGCCAAAGCCGGCCCCTGCCTGATCATTACCCATGCCGGCGTCATCAAAGCCGCCACCCGCCAGTGGAATTTGCAAATCGCTTTCGGCGAGATCGTCGAAATTAACAGCGTTGGGCCGGCTCAACATTCCGATAGCTGAGAAAGCGACCTTCGGTTTATAATACCCGCTTTCACGGCGCGGCCTGGAGGGGCGGATGTACAAAAATTGTCGGATTCTTCTATCAACCACGGCGCTTGCGGCCTTTGCCGGGGCCTGTGCGAGCGGCAATGATGCGGCGATTTATCGCACTGGCGCCATCGGCAGCGACGGCGCCGTCTCCACCATCGCGATCGACGCCAAGCAGCGGATGGTGTTCGCCGGCCCGGCGCGCAGCGACGACCCGGACCAGCGCGAAATCATCTGCGCAGAGCCTTCGCCCGATGCGATGGCCGGCATCGGCTCGTCTTTTGCCTTATCGAGCGCTGGGTTGGGCGGTCTTTTTACCGGCGGGGCGTCCGCCGTCGATAAAACGACGTTGAGCGGCGGCATGGCCGAGGCTTTTCGCGAGATCAATCGCTCTTTGACCGTCCAATTGCTGCGCGATGGGCTTTATCGCTCTTGCGAGGCTTACATGAATGGCGCGATGGATCGCGCGGAATATACCTCGCTCGTCAATCGCTATTCGGACGCGGCGGTGTCGCTGTTGGCGATCGAAGGCTTGACCCGAACCGCGCAGGTCCAGGCCGGCGCCGTTGGCGGCGCTATTGCGGCCGGCGCGGGCGGCGAGGGGATCGCCGGCTCGGTCGCAGCTTCCCGCGTTGATGACAGTTCTGGCGGAGCTGGCGTCACCGAATTGCCAGCCCCCACCGAAGCGGTCGCCGCCGCCGTCGAAGGGATCGTCGCGCGCTATTATGACAACAACAGGAACCAGATTTGGGCGATCAATCGACGCAAATGCATGAATTTCTTTGAACGACCCAATATCGCCTCTGCAAGCGCTGGTGAAAGCGAGGACGATTATCAGCGCCGCAAAGGCCTTTTATTGATGATGTGCGCGGAAACCCCGCCGCACACGCAAGGCGAAACGCCCGCTTCGGGCCCGCTCGACGCCATCATGCGCGATCCGTTGATGGTCAGCATGCTGAAGGCCGCGCTGATGACCGAACTCGCCAAGCAGGCTGGCGAACGGCTCGCTCCAACGGACCAACAAGCCATTCGCGATCTCGTCCTACAGGCTGTTCGCGCCGATGTCGAAAAAGCCCTCGCCGCACGCTGATCGACGGACAAAGCCCAGGTTCACGACCGCCGCACGTTTATTTTACGCGACTTGCGAAGCGACGGTCATCAGCGCATCGTTGTTCAGCCGCCCGTTTTGGTCGGCAGACGACGGAGCGGCGCGTGAGCGACAAGACTTCAATGAAAACGGTCGCGCAGCGTTACGCCCTTCCGGCTTTTGGCCTGCTCACGCTTGGCGCCTGCGCAACCGATCACTCGATCACGGCCGCCAATGTCGCCGCCCAGGTCGCCAGTTTCGCCTTGAGCGAACCTGCCTTTC
Organism: Hyphomonadaceae bacterium UBA4763; assembly: GCA_002403455.1. Lineage (GTDB taxonomy): Bacteria > Pseudomonadota > Alphaproteobacteria > Caulobacterales > Aquidulcibacteraceae > UBA4763. The sequence goes on from DHHV01000050.1 coordinate 10,498, forward strand.
GCAATTCCTGCCAACAGGTGGGAACCAACCCGCTCTTTGACGATTTGCCGGCCTCGCAAATCCGCTGCGTCTCGCCGCAGGAGGCTTATATTCGCGGCAATGAGGTCTTGCGCCAACGCGACATCCAAGCTGGCACTGCCGAAAGCTTTGAGACCGTTAGCGGCTTTAACGGCGTGCCGTCATATCTCGGCCCGAAACATTGGTCGGACTATATCCCCGAGCCGAAAAGCGATCGGACTCTGGCCCCAGAGTCTCCGGTGGAGTCTCCGTCAGAAGAACCGCCGCGCTAAACTTCGGGATGGATTATTCTGGGCCCAGGTCAACCGGAACAAATCACATCAAGCAATCGCCGCCGACCCGCCGGCCCCCGTTCCGCGTAGCCGGGCTTGCGCCGCCCGCAGCGCCTCCAACCGGTCGGCAAAGCGATTGGCCTCCGGCACGCAGCGATCGGCGTTCAACGCCGCCATGACCTTGGCGATCTTGTCATTGACCCCGACGAAGAAGACATGGCGCCCGGTTTCCGCCGCATCGCAGGCGATCGTTTCAACCGCTTGCGCCGCCGAGACGTCCATGAACGGCTTGCGCGTGAAATCAAGCACGATCACCCGCGCTGCGCGATCTGACCGAATACGCACGACATGGGCCAAATCCGCAGCCGCGCCGAAGCTCAACGGCCCGGTGAACTCAAAGGTGACAATCGCGCCTTCCGCATTCTTCAGGATATCGGCTTCTTCCGGCGAGGGGCTCTGCGGTTCAGCCGCAGCGAAAGCCTGTAATTGATCGTCCGCCAGCGTCTTGATAAAGGCGAGCGCCGCCAGAACAACGCCAGCGATCACCGCTGTGATCAAATCGGCGAACACCGTCAGCCCCAGCACCAAAGCCATCAGCAAAAGATCAAGGCGCGGTCCCCTATGGGCGCGTTTCAAATACGCAAAGTCGATGATGTCAAAGCCGACTTTCACCAAAATTCCGGCCAACACCGCATGCGGGATTTGCGCGGCGAGCGGGGCAAGGCTGACCACGACCGCCAGCAAGACCAAGGCATGGGTCGCGCCCGAAATCGAGGTGCGCCCGCCGGTGCGGATATTCACGACCGTGCGCATCGTCGCGCCCGCGCCCGGGATCGCCCCAAACAAACCGGCCAGCGCATTGCCAATGCCTTGACCGACCAATTCCTGGTTCGACCGATGCCGCGTCCGCGTCATGTTGTCAGCGACCAGGGACGTCAATAAACTGTCGATCGACCCCAAAACCGCCAAGATCACTGCCGCCTCGAGCACGATTGGCAGCGTTTCAAGGCTGAATTGCGGGATGATCGGCAAAGGAAAGCCAGTCGGGATATCGCCCAATTTTGGCGCATTGCCGAGCGCAAGGCCAAGCAACGTCCCGACAATCAGCGCCGCCAGCGAGCCTGGCAAGAACCGCGCCCAGGGCTTGGGCCACAAAAACACCATGCCGAGCGTCACGCTTGCGATGATCAGCGCCTGCCAATTCGGGTCGAGCACCGCCCCCGGGATCGCCGTCAAGGCCGGGATCGTGCCGCCGCCATCGGGTTCGTGCCCGAAAAGCCGTGAGGTCTGCAGCGCGATGATGATGCAGCCGATCCCGCTCATAAAGCCGGAGACGACCGGATAGGGCACCAGGGTGATATATTGGCCAAGCCGAATCACCCCGAACAGGATTTGCAACAACCCGGCCAGCAACACCGCCGGAAACACCAATTCAGGCTTGCCGGAGAGGCTCGCAAACACGCCCGCAAAGACAACAACCATCGGTCCCGTCGGACCCGACACTTGCGCGCCGGTGCCGCCGAAGATCGCTGCGCAAAAACCGACAAAAATCGCGCCCCATAGGCCGGCGATCGGCCCGGCGCCGGACGCTTCGCCAAACGCCAGCGCCAGCGGCAAGGCAACGACGCCAGCGGTCACCCCGCCGAACAAATCGCCGCGCAGATTAGAAAAATCCAGGAATTTCATCGGGCGCGTCCTTGCCAAGGTTTAGCGGTGGCCGTGGTCGTGTTGCTCCGCCATGAACGCGGCGATTTCCTTGGCGTAACGCTGATCCACCGGCAAGAACTTGCCGCTCGCCTCGTCATAAGCATTTACCGCGCCGGATTTGATGTCATAGACCCAACCATGCAATTGCAGATCGCCGCGGGCGAGGCGCGCCGCCACGGTTGGGTGGGTGCGCAAATGTTGCAATTGCAGGACGACATTCTGCTCCAGCAGCATGGTCATCACGTCGGCCGGATCGGCGTTCGGGGCCAATTCGCGCACTACGGCGACCGCCGCGCGCGAATAGCTCAGCCATTCGCGCACATGCGGCAAATCATTTAGCGCGCCGAGATTGAGCGCGCCCTTCATCGCCCCGCACTCGGTATGGCCGCAAATCACGATATGCGGCACTTTCAGCGCGGCCACCGCAAACTCGATCGAGGCGGTCATCGCGCCGGTCGCATTGGTATGCGGGGGCACAATATTGCCGGCGTTACGACAGATGAACAGATCGCCCGGCTCGGTTTGCGTGATCAGATTGGCGTCGATCCGGCTGTCCGAGCATGTAATGAACAAAGCTTCCGGCGACTGACCAGAGCTCAATGTCTCAAACAACGCCTTTTTCTGCGGGAACACTTCTTGCTGAAAGCGGACGACGCCGGCGGCAAATAAAGGCATGGTTTAGTCCTTCTGTGGAGATGAAGACGTTTCCTCTGTGCGATCGCTCGTTGGCGGATCGGCCGGTGCGCTCCAAATCGCGCGCACGCTGGCGATTTGCGCTGGATCGATGGCGTTAAAGCGTCGCTCGATAAAGGTCAGTCCGGTCACGATCCATTGCGCGACATCAGGCTGTTCCAGAAAATAAAAATGATGGCGTCCGTCGCGCCGCTCTTCCACCAACCGGTTCAGCCGCAGCACCGCCAAATACTGCGAGGTGCGCGCCGGCGTCATTTTCAACGCGATCGCCAAAGCGTTCACGTCGCGCTCGCCGCTGCGAAGTTCCTCGACGATCCGAATCCGATCCGGATGCGCCAGCGCTTTGAACAATTCGGCGAGCTCACGAGCAACAAGATAGCGTGCAGGCATGGAATTTCCAGCGCAGCGACGCGAAATCCCTGGATTTCGCTGATATATTCGCATATGCGCATACAACGATATATGTGGGAAGTCTTGCGCGTCGTTCAAGGACCAAAAGTCACGATTGCCACAAAATCGCCATCTGCGCTCGTTGCGCATATTGCGAAGCGGCGCGCCTGCGCGTAACCGCTCGCGCGCTGATGCACGCTCCTCCCGCCCCGCACCCATCCAACGCCCATCGTCCGATCGCTTGGGCGATCTTGGGGCTTGCCGGGCCGGTCATGCTTGCCCGGCTCGGCGTCATGGCGATGGGGGTCGCCGACACCATCGTCGTTGGACGCTTGGCGCCGCAAGATTTGGCGGCTTTCGCTTTGGGCTGGGCGCCTGGCGGGGTGATCGTGTTCAGCGGCATCGGCCTGTTGGTCGGCGCGCAGATATTGTCGGCGCGCGCGATCGGCGAAGGCGCCCCCGAGCGGGCCGGGGCGGCCTGGCGGCGCGGCCTCGTCATCGCCAGTTGTTTAGGCCTGGTGGCGAGCCTTTTTCTCTATTTCACCGCCGAGCCGATGTTTCTATTGGCGGGCATTTCGCCAGATTTGGCGGCGCGCGGCGCAGAAATTGCGGAAATCCTCGCGATCAGTCTGCCGCTGTTTCAATTATTCGCGGTCTGCGATTATTTCCTCGAAGGCATCCAAAAACCGACCGGCCCGTCGATCATCGTGTGGGCGGCGAATGCGCTCAACCTTGGCTTGTTGTTTCTGCTCGTACCGGAGCTTGGCGCGCTCGGCGCCGCCTGGGCGACCGTAATTGCGCGCGCTGGCATGTTGCTGGCCATTATCGCCTTGACCTTACGTCCATCCATTGCGCGGCCTTTTGCCTTGCTGCGCCGCCATCCGGGGCAATGGAATGCTTGGCGCGAGCAGCTCAGCCTTGGCGCCGCCGCCATGGCGAGTTTTTTCGTCGAATCCTCGGCCTTTAGCGGCCTCACCATCATCGCCGGACGGATTTCGGAAGCGGCGACCGCCGCTTACCAGATCACCTTAAATCTCTTGGCCGTGGTGTTCATGGTAGCGTTAGGTTTTGCGACCGCTGGCGCCGTCTTGGTCGCCGAAGCCGTGGGCGCGCAGAACGACCCGCGCCGACGCGCGGCGCAATGGACCGCGATCGGCTTTACCATCGGCGTGATGGCGGCGCTTGGCCTCGCCATCATCGCATTTGGCGACAATCTTGCCGGCGCGATCACGGTCGATCCGACCATCGCGGCAATCCTTCCGGGTCTGTTCTTGATCTCGTCGGCCGTATTTGTCTTTGACGGCGTCCAAGGCGTTGCCGCGCAAGTCCTGCGCGCTCAAGGCGATGTCTGGTTTCCGACTGCCAGCCATTTGGTGTCTTATACCATCATCATGCTGCCGCTGGGGTTTTTACTCGGCGAAAGCGCGGCGCGCGGTCCGCGCGGCCTGATCGAAGCGATCGCCATCGCCAGCATTTTTTCTGGAACGGTCTTGCTCCTGCGGCTGGCGTTGCGTGACTTTGGGCGGGCCGCCCCCGCCGCCAAAGCATCTCTTGCAAGTCATTCTTAACTGTGTCAGGTCAATCGAGATGTGGAGTGCGCCGATGACCCCTCGATCCTTTTTGACTGTGTTGGCCCTGATGGCGGGGATGGGGTCTTGCGCGCGCGCGCCCGACCCAACCGCAAATGGTCCCGCCGCCGCTGGCGAGGTCAATCTCTATTCCGCCCGTCATTATGACAGCGACAAAGCGCTTTACGCCGCATTCGAAGAAGAAACCGGCATCACGGTCAATGTCATCGAAGCGCAAGGTCCGGTCTTGCTTGAGCGCCTAAAAGCTGAAGGCGCCAATTCTCCGGCCGATGTCTTTCTGACCGTCGATGTTGGCAATCTACACCGCGCCAAAGCGCAGAACGTCTTTCAGCCGACCCAGTCCAGCGTTTTAACCAACAGCGTGCCGGCGCATTTGCGCGACGCGGACGGCCATTGGGTGGCGATCGCCAAGCGCGCCCGCGTCTTTGTCGTCAATCCGGCGCTTGCGCCGCCCGAGCGGCTGTCGCGCTATGAAGACCTTGCCGATCCGCAATGGCGCGGGCAGATTTGTGTCCGATCGTCCAATAATGTCTATAATGTGTCATTGCTCGGGGCTCTGATCGAGCATTGGGGCGCGCCGGCAGCGCGCGATTGGGCGGCCGGCGTGGTCGCCAATTTTGCCCGCGCGCCGCAAGGCGGCGACACCGATCAATTGCGGGCCGTCGCGGCCGGCGCTTGTTCGATTGCGCTGGTAAATCATTATTATTTTGCCCGATTGATCGCCTCGACCAACGCCGAGGACCAGGCCGCCGCCGCCAAATTGCAGCTAATCTTCCCAGGCCAGAGCGGGGAAAACGCCTTTGGCGCGCATGTCAATGTGACCGGCGCCGGACTTGCCGCTCATGCGCCAAACCGCGACAACGCAATGCGGTTTTTGGAATTTCTGGTCAGCCCAACAGCGCAAACCATTTTGGCGGAAGGCGCGTTTGAATATCCGGCTTCCAATGGCGCAAATGTCCCGGAAACATTGCTAGCATTTGGCGATTTTTCCGAAGATCAATTGCCAATCGGCGCCATTGGTCCGCGCGAAAGCGAAGCGCTGGCGATTTTTGACGCGGTCGGCTGGCCGTAATTTTGTTCCAGCCCGGGTCACTTGAAAGACAAAGATTAGCGGCAGGCGCCATCGCTTTGGTCGGGATTGGCGTTTGTGTGGCGCCTTTGTTGGGATTATTGGCGCCGGCGTTTGAAGCGGACCGAGCTATTCTGTCTCTTGCGTCGCGATACCTCGCTGATAGTTTGATCGTCATAGGCGGCGCCGGCGGATTGGCGATCTTGATCGGCGTCGGCGCGGCCTGGGCGATCGCCATGACGGAATTTCCGTTGCGCCGCTGGTTCGGGGCCATGATGATTTTGCCGTTGGCGCTGCCCGGTTACGTCGCGGCTTACGTCTGGGCGGATGTTTTGGCTCCAAGCGGGCCAATTCGCGGCCTCGTCCTGCAAATCGCGCCCCAATCCACAATCTTACAAGTCTCCGGGCCGACAGGACCTTGGGCGGTGGGTATTGTGCTGGGACTGGTGCTTTATCCTTATGTCTATTTGCCCGCGCGCGCCGCTTTCGAGGCGCAGGCCGCCAATTCTTTGGAGGCGGCGCGCTCGCTTGGCGCCTCGCCTTGGGCGGCTTTTGCCCTTGTCGGGGCGCCGATGGCGTTGCCGGCAATCTTGGCCGGCGCGGCGCTCGTCATGATGGAAGCGGCCGCCGATTATGGCGCAAGCGTGCATCTTGGCGCGCAGACTTTGAGCGTTGGCCTTTTTCGCGCGTGGTTTGGGGCGGGAGACGTGGCGATAGGCGCCAAAATTGGCCTTTGTCTAGCCGGTTTAGCCGGGTTATTGTTATGGATTGAGGTGATCGCGCGCCGGCGCGCGGATAGACTTGGCTTTTCGCGCAACGAACGACCGGCGGCGCGGTACAAATTATCAAACACAGCCGCATTTCTGACGATATGCATGCTCTTTGTTTGTCTTTTCATGTCGTTTTTGGCGCCCGTGGGGCGTCTTCTCTATCTCGCTATTAGCTATCGCATCGACTTTTCAGAATTATTTTTCCTTTCTTCAAACACCTTTGCGCTTGGCGCGACAGGCGCGGCTTTATGTATTTTGCTAGCCTTGTGTTTTATTTTCGGCGCGCAAGCCGGCGCCAATATTGCCCGCTGGGGCGCGCCGATCGCCGGCCTTGCTTACGCCATGCCAGGAGCGGTGCTGGGGCTCGGCGCAAGCCTTGCGCTCGCCGGACTGGGCGCATCAAGTCTCGGCGCGATCGGGTTTTTGGCGTTGTTTTGGGCCTATGCGGCGCGATTTACGCAAACAGGGCTTGGGCCGATGCGCGCAGCGCTCGCCCGCGCCGGCCAAGGATATAGCGCGTCGGCGGCAAGTCTTGGCGCAAAACCTTTGCGACGTTTTTTCCAGATCGAGGGACGTTTTTTCCTGCCGGGCGCATTGATCGGCGCTTTATTTGCTTTTATCGAAATTGCCAAGGAATTGCCGGCGACTTTTGCTTTGCGCCCCTTTGGTTTTGACAGCCTCGCCGTCCGCATTCACAATTATGCGGCCGATGAACGTTTGGGCCAAGCCGCAGCGCCGGCCTTGGCGCTGGTCCTGTTGAGCCTTGCGCCGGCTTTTTGGGTCGCTCGCCAGATCGAGCGAGACCGCTCTTGAGCCTTGTTCTTGAAAATATTGGCAAATCCCTCGGCGGGCGGCCAATTTTGACCGACATTTCCTTTACGGTCGAACCACATGAAGTGGTGGCGCTGTTGGGTGCGTCCGGTTCGGGCAAAAGCACGTTGTTGCGGCTGATCGCTGGGCTGGAAACCGTTGATTCTGGCGAAATTCGCTTTGGCGGCGCCTCGTGGTCGCGACCGGGATTTACACGCGCCCCGGAGCTTCGAAAAATTGGCTTTGTATTTCAAGACTTTGCGTTGTTTCCGGTGATGAATCTGGCCCGAAATGTCGGCTTTGGCCTCGACACGAACGCGCTCGCGCAGGAGCGGACCATCGCCGCTTGGCTAGAGCGGGTCGGCCTTGCGGGGCGCGAGAAGGAATTACCGCATCGCCTATCAGGCGGGGAGCAGCAGCGCGCCGCTCTAGCGCGGGCGCTGGCGCCCAATCCGGCGTTGATCCTGCTTGATGAAGCGTTTTCCAATCTTGACCCGGCATTGCGCTGGCGCCTGCGCAATCAAACACTTCAAATCATTCGCGAAACCGGCGCGCCGACCTTGCTGGTCACCCATGATCGCGAGGACGCGTTGATCGCCGCCGATCGCGTCGCCATCCTGCAATCGGGACGCCTCGTGCAAATCGGCAGCCCGGCGGAGATCTATGACCGCCCCAACAGCTTGGCGGCGGCCTATGCGCTTGGGCCGGTCAACGAAGTCGAAGCGCGCCTGCTCAACGGACGGGCCGAAACGGCGTTTGGGTCGTTTCCGGTGATCCAAACCACGGGTTATGATCGCGCGATCCTGGCCGTGCGGCCCGAACACCTGCAAATCACTGCAAGTGTTGAGAATGCGTCTTGCATCGTCGTGCGATCGCATCGTCAGGGCGGCAACTGGCACGCGACGCTCCGTCCCGCGACGCAAAGCGGTCCTTATTGGAGCCTTACGGGCCCCAAAATGGCGCCGAATGACGCCATTTCGGTCGCGATTAAGCCCGAAAATGTCATGATTTTCGCGTCAGAATCGCCGATTTCGACGCGTTAATTGCGCGTTAAGAGGCGTTTTACGCCGCAATTGAGGTCATTTCGCGCGGCTTTTTGCGCGCTTCAATGCGCGATTTGGCCAGCGAAAGGGCGATTTCGTGGGTCGGTTTTTGCTCGAAAAGCGCCCGATCGAGCACCGATTCCAGCGTTCCAACCAGCGTTTGCAGCTTTTGTTCGACCCAAGTGCGATCGTAATCGCCGCGAATTTCGGCCGCAACATTGATGATTCCGCCACCATTGATGACGAAATCAGGGGCGTAAAGCACGCCTCTTGCGCGCAATTCTTCCCCGATTTGCGGCTCCGCAAGCTGATTATTGGCGCCGCCGGCGACAATTTTCGCGTGTAAACCGCGCACAGAATCGCTGTTCAGGATGGCGCCAAGCGCATTTGGCGAGAAAATATCGACATTTTGACGCATGATTTCACTTGGATGAGAGATTTTGGCGCCGGTTTTGGCCGCCACGCGCGCACAAGCGGCCTGATCGACGTCAGCGATTACTAAATCGGCGCCCGCTTGCGCCAAATAATCGCACAAATACGCCCCAACATGGCCAACGCCTTGCACGGCGATGCGCTTCCTCGAGAGATCATCACTTCCGAAAACCCGAAAGGCGGCGGCCTTTATCCCCAAATAAACCCCGCGGGCGGTGACGGGCGAGGGATCGCCAGACGCGGCTTCGCCTTCATTCAGGCCGGCGACAAAGCGTGTTTGACGCCGCACAAGGCGCATGTCGTCGGGTGAAATTCCGACGTCCTCCGCCGTGTAATATGTTCCGCCGAGAGACTGCACAGCACGACCGAAAGACTCGAATAATCTTTCTGACTTGTCTCGACGCGGATCGCCTATAATCACCGCTTTGCCGCCACCCAAATCAAGGTCAGCAACCGCGTTTTTATAACTCATTCCTTCGGAAAGCCGTAGAACGTCTGTCAGCGCTGCAGCCGCATCTTGATAAGGATACATGCGGCAGCCGCCGGCCGCCGGTCCCCGCGCGGTGGAATGAACGCCGATAATCGCGCGCAAACCGCTCTCGGCATCGTTGAAGAAATGCACGCTTTCATGGCCGGCGAAGCTTGAGTGATCAAATACGCTCATGGGACCTCTCGCAGAAGTAGTGCTGTAACTGCCATGCCGCACAATCAGTGGGCAAGCGCAAAAAATTACCGATGCTTTACGCAATTGCACAAAAACATTTTCTAATGGAGCGAGAACGCGCGATAGATATGCGCGATCCGGCAAAAAGTGGTCAGGATCGTTTCGCAAGCACAATATTGGCGCTCAGGGCGCCCGACTGCAGCGCGCTGAGCCGCGCGCGCCAGGTTTCGATTTCCCAGAACAATTCATGCACCGGCGCGATTCCAGCGCCGCGCTGATTGGTGGTTTGAATGAAGTGCGCAATTTCTGGCTCAATCGTACTAAGGCGCTCTTTTACCTGCGAAATCAATGTCTTGGTAACGTCTTGGCTTTTGGTGATGCGCAGGCCATGTCCTTCGAGGCCGGCTTTCAGGGCGTCCAAGCTTTGCAAATTGGCTTCCGCCCAGGCAGACGCAAAGGCGCTCGGTCGAATGGTTCCGGTGGCTTTCAAATAATCGACCAGCAAAACCGCCCCGCCTGGCGCTATGGCTTGAAAGATTGTTTTCAAAAAGCGCGACGAATCATAAGTAAAAGCCAATGTTTCAAAAACAAGAAGGCCAGCCACGCCGTCCTTGGGTAAAGTCGAAAACTCCGGATCAAAAGCTTCGCAGGCAAAGCGTGGCGTATCTTCCACCATGAAGTCGTCGACAAGGCTACCGACCGTCAAACGCGGTTGTTTTCGCCATTCATAGCCAATGATTGGACCCGGATGACGTTCTAATAAAGACCGAAAGGCTGCTTCTGAACCAAGGCCAACAACGCCCAGCAAATCTTGGCTTTCGAGGCTCAAGTCTTCAAGCCATTCGCCTTCGTCGCCGGCCCCAAAGGGTGAAATGCGCCCGGCGCCCCAAAGCGCGGCCAGCGCGAGCAAGCGCGGGTCCTGGCGCGCTTCTTCCGCCGCAATCCGGCGCTGCGCAGCGGCTTGTTCGGCCAATAGCTTTTTGGCGTCGAAGTCTTTGCCTTCCCACCAGGCGTGCAGCCGCGCGCGCGTCAGCGCTAGTGAAGCGGAAGCCGACGAAGGAACCAAACGCGCCAACATGATCGATCGAATTGCTGAGCCGATTCTGACATTATAGCCGCTTTTTCTTTAACGCAGCGTGTAATCGCGACAAAAGATTAAGAACTCGTCCAAGGCAGCGGACCCGCGCCAGACGGCAATTTTGTGGTTGGATTGACCATGAAGCACGCTGCGTCATGGGAGACGAGATCGCCGTTCAAATCGCGCGTCAGCATGTGATAGCCTTGAGGATAATAAGCCGTTCGCACATGCGTCGGGAACAACACGGCGCTGCGCGCCATGGCTTGCTCAGGGATAACTTGGTCATTGGCCCCGTAAGCAACAAAAGTTTTGGCGGGCAGATGCTGCGCCGCCGCATGCGCGCGCTCCATCAGCGCGACGACGCCGCGCACGGCGTCAATCCGATTGGTTTTCAGCGTCAACGGATCGAGCGAATGGGCGCGCAACATCTCGAAATTGTCCGTCGGATAGATTTTGATCCCGCGCGGCGGTCGCACGACCCAATTGGGGCGCAACAGCGTCGACAGCCACAGCGACACGCTCCACAGGCTCGGCAACGCCCCCCAACCGCGCAAACCGGGCGCAAGGAGGACCAATCGGTCACAATCAAGCCCCTGCGGCTCCGCTGCGGCGGTCATCGCCACCGCCCCGCCCATCGAAATGCCGGCAACGCTGATCGGCAAGCGCGGGTGAGCGCGGCGCGCCAGGGAGATGGCTTGGCGCAAATCTTGGCGCATGACGTCTTCATTCGGCCAAATGCCGCGCTCGGGCGAGCGGCCAAAGCCGCGCTGATCATAGGCATAAGTGACCAAGCCATACTCGGCCCAAATCGGCGCGGCGCGATGAAAGGCGTTTGCGTAATCGTTCATGCCATGCACGCCGATCACAACGCCCAGCACGTCGCCTGCGGGGCGCCAGACGGTCAGGCCAAGCTTTGCGCCGTCAAAGCTGATGAAATGCGACGAGGACAATTGTGGATTTACCCTCGAAGGTTGAGGCGCCTTCAATGTCTGCTCGCCGCTGGCGCAGGCCGACAAGATCATGACGCTGAACGCCCCGCCAAGGGCGCGAAGGGACGTTCGGCGGCAAACATCGATTGAATCAGGACGCGCCGTCGCGGCAATAGCTTGGTTTCGATCCATGATTTTCGTTTCAGCAAGCCAATGTGACGCCAAAATGGAGGCCGCAACGCTATTTCGGCGGGTTCACGTGAATGTGGGAGCGGCAAAGGCCGGCGTGCGGCGGCGACGGGGAGCGGTAACGGCGCCATTTGGATCAGCAAAAATCCAGCCATCATTGTGAGAGTTTTTGCCCGCAGCATCCATGCGTCAAGCCCTTTCTGGCGCGGCTGGAACGGGCTATATGACGATCGTGGTCGCAAAGGAGCAGTCGAGATGAAAGAAATCCAGCTGCGCGAGGCGAAAGCCAACCTTTCAGCGGTAATCGATGACGCCATGGATGGGAAAGCCTCGGTCATTACGCGCCGCGGCCGGCCCGAGGCGGTGGTGATAAGTTATGAGGAATGGCGAAGACTTTCGGCCGTGCCGTCGTTTGCAAAGCTGTTGATGTCCGCGCCGCTTGCTGGTGTCGAGCTACCCGAACGGGATGAATCGGCGACCCTGCGCGATCCCGAGGTGTGACCTTTTTAATTGACACCAATATCTTGTCTGCCGCCGCGCCAGGCAAACCCGCGCTTGCCCCCGCGCTGGCCGCTTGGATGGAGGCGGCGTCCGATCAGCTCTACCTTTCGGCCATGACCATCGCCGAATTCGAACAAGGCATCGCCAAACTGCACCGCTCAGGCGCCGCTCGGAGGGCCGAGGAACTGACAGCGTGGCTGGCATCGGTGTTGCGTCTTTATGGCGGTCGAATTTTGCCGCTGGATGTGGGCGTCGCCCATAGGCTCGGCCAACTGGCTGACTACACACGGGCTATCGGACGTCCGACGGGGCTGGCGGACCTGATCATCGCTGCAACGGCGCTGCGGCATGGCTGCATGGTGCTGACCCGTAATTTGAAGCACTTTAAGCCGCTCGGGATCGCCGCGCACGATCCTTTCGAGGGTCTGCCGCCGCATTGATCCAGCCACGTGCACGCGACCATGTATCTGCCAAAGGCAGTTCCAGGCGCGGCTCATCCACCATTCTTACAACATCATACCGCCCCGGGGTCTTCAGACGCCAAAATCGACTGAATCTGGACACGCAAAAGCGGCAAAAGCTCGGCCTCGATCCATGGTTCGCGTTTCAACAAGGCGTTGTTGCGCCAAGACGGATGCGGCAACGCGATTTTGTCGGGTTGCACATAGCCCCAAACGGGGCTTTGTTTGGCCTGCGCCCTCTCTTTTGCCGCAGGATTTGCCCGGGAATCTTCCCGCATGGCGTAGCTGCCGAGCAGGACCGTGAGGCGAATTTGGCGCAAATGCGACAACAGCTTGCGCCGCCACAGCGGCGCGCATTCAGGGCGCGGCGGCAAATCGGCGCCCCTGGAATCGCGGCCTGGATAGCAAAAACCGGTCGGCGCGATGGCGACGAGCTCGGGATTATAAAATTGCGCCGGTGAGAGCCCGAGCCAGGCGCGCAATCGCACGCCGGACGGATCGTCGAAGGGACGGCCGCTCATTTGAACGCGGAAGCCTGGCGCCTGGCCGATAATCAACAGCTTTGCCGGCGCGCTCGCCTGCACGATCGGGCGCGGCGGATGGGCAAAATGCGCGGCGCACTGGGTGCAGCTGCGGATTTGCGTCAACAGATCTGCAAGTTCGTCCATCGACGTTATTTGGCGGGTTTGCCGGTAACGGGCAATCCACGTCTGATCCAGCCTGGACCGCCGCCCGATCCCAACATGCCTTCGCGGATATCGGCGACGGCGGTAAAGCCGTTTTCGATCAACAGCTGCGCCGCATAACTCGAGCGGACGCCGCGGGCGCAAATCAGCGCAACCGGCTTGCTACGGTCCCCGCCGAGAGCCGCTTCAACCTCTGCGATAAAATTCGATTTGCGCCAATCCAAGGCTGTGGCGCCGGCGGCGATCCCGGTGCGGGCGATCTCGCCGGGCGTGCGGATATCGATCAGCGTCAGACGGTTGTCGTAGAGGCTCGCCAAGGCTTGCGGCGGGGAGAGCAATAAAGGCGGCTTCGGCGCCTGGGCGGCGCTGTCGCCCGGCGCCAGCAGGAAAGTGATGGCGGCCAATGCAAGCGCGCAGATTTTGATCTTGAAGCGTGTTCGCACCTGCACTAAACTCTCAATTTGGCGTTGAATATCGGTCATTGCAGCGCAAAGCCGGGCTGGCTGGCGCGCGATCGTTGCTCAACTGAAGCAAAATTCTGGCGGAAGGAAGTCACATGGCGCGCGTCACCGTTGAAGATTGCGTGGAGCAAGTCGCCAACCGGTTTGATCTTGTCTTGTTGGCCGCGCATCGGGCGCGGGCGATGGCTTCTGGCGCCGAACCCTTGGTCAAGCGCGAGAACGACAAGGACCCGGTCGTGGCGCTGCGGGAAATCGCCGATCGTGCGGTTGATCTTGGCGGTCTCAATCACGCACTGGTCGAGAGCCTGCGCGAGCAGCCCAAGCGCGACGCTCATGACGACGAAGTCGATCGGATCCCAGCCAAAATCACTTTCGTGCCGAGCGAGGCCGATCTGATGAAAACCCTGCAGGAAGAACAAGCCGTTCAGCGCGACGAGCGCTATTGATCGCGCGAGGCGATAGCTTGGCGGAGGCAGTCCTCGGCAACATGGCGGGCGATCACGGCCCAAGCGTCGGCGCCGTTCCGGGAGAAGCCGGCCGCCCAGCGGGTTATCTGCGGCAATATCAATTGGTGGACCGCGTCCGCGCTTATCAGCCGGATGTCGATGTTGACCTGATCAATCGGGCGTATGTCTTTGCCGTCTCCATGCATGGCGAGCAAAAGCGCGCCTCCGGCGATCCTTATTTTGCCCATCCGGTCCAGGTCGCCGGCATTCTGACCGAGTTCAAGCTCGATGCGGCGTCGATTGCGGCGGGGCTCTTGCACGATACGGTCGAAGACACCGATGCGACCATTGACGATATTCGCGGCCTGTTCGGCGGCGACGTCGCCGAAATCGTCGATGGCTTGACCAAGCTCAATCAGGTCAGTTTCGCCAATGACCAAATCAAGCAAAGCGGCAATTTGCAAAAATTTGTGCTGGCGATTTCCAAAGACCCACGGGTCTTGATGGTCAAGCTCGCCGATCGTTTGCACAATATGCGCACGCTGCATTACATCAAGAATGACAGCAAAAGGGCGCGGATCGCCCGCGAGACCTTGGATATTTACGCGCCGTTGGCGCGCCGGATCGGCATTCAATTGATCTCCAATGAATTGGAGGATCTGGCCTTTCGGGAAATCGATGCCGACGCCTATGAAATGATCATCGCGCGGATGAAAGCCTTGCGCGACCCGAATGAGGCGTTGCTTGATGACATTTTATACGCGCTGAAGAATTTGCTCGCCACTGCCGGCCTGAAAGGCGAGGTCAAAGGGCGCGAGAAGCGCCCCTATTCAATTTGGCAAAAGCTGCAGCGCAAGACGCTGACCTTTGCGCAGATCACCGATATTTATGGCTTTCGGATCATTGTTGACGACATCGCCGATTGTTATCAGGTGTTGGGTTTGGCCCATGGCGCCTGGGCCTGCATGTCGAACCGGTTCAAGGATTATATCTCTGCGCCGAAACCGAATGGCTATCGGTCTTTGCACACGACGGTGATCGGGCCGAAGAACCGCGCCTTGGAATTGCAAATCCGCACGCAGGTCATGGACGACGTCGCCGATCATGGGCTTGCGTCGCATTGGCGCTATAAAGAAGCGACCTACGGGTTTGACGTCGATGCGGCGAAACGCTTTGGCGGCGATCCGTTGGGCCAAGTGCGCCAATTGGTCGAAATCCTCAATGATGGCGGGGATTCGGATGAATTCCTGGAGCATGTCAAACGGGAGATGACGCAGGATTTGGTCTTTGCGTTCACGCCGAAAGGCGAGCTGAAATCCTTGCCCAAGGGCGCGACCCCGGTCGACTTTGCCTATGCCTTGCACACCCAATTGGGAGATTTATGCGTCGGGGCGCGGATCAATGGGGTGGAGCGTCCCTTGCGAACGGCGCTGGAGAACGGCGACGTCGTCGAGATCATCCTCGGCGATCGGCCTTCACCGCCGCGCGATGGCGAGGCGTTGGCGGTAACCGGCCGGGCGCGATCGGCGATCCGGCGCCTGGTGCGGCAAAAGCAGCGCGAAGAATTTCTGACGCTCGGCCGCAATATGCTGAAACAGGTGTTGCAGGCGCATGGCGTCGATCCGCAAGCAGTCGTGTTGGACGAGGCGGCGCGGCGTTTTGGCGCAAAGGATGTCGAGAGCTTGCTGGCGGCGATCGGGGAAAGCCGGATCGGCGTGCGGGATGTGGCCCGCGTGATCATTCCTGATTTGCCTTATGATGCCGAAGCGCGGGCGCGCCGCGTTTTGCTGGATGACGAGTCGATGCGGCTGTTCGTCGATGGCGACAATCTTACGCCCGGCGTCAGTTTGCATTTGTCGAGCTGCTGCTCGCCGATCCCCGGCGATCGCATTGTCGGCGTCAAGGCGCCCGGACGCGGCATCGAGGTGCATGTCACCGATTGCGCGGCATTGGCGGAGCTCGAGGGGCCGGCCGATGTGTGGATCGATCTTGCCTGGACGCGCAAAGCGGGCAGCGAAGCCATCGCGGTTGGACGCTTGATCGTCACGGTCGAGAACGCCAAGGGCCGGCTCGGCGAATTATGCACGCAGATCGGCCAAAGCGGCGGCAATATCTTGAACGTCAAGACTTTGCGCCGCGCCGTTGATTTCTTTGACATTGTGTTCGACATCGAAGTCGTCAACGACAAGGAGCTCGAGACGATCATGGGCGCGCTGCGCTCGCGGGTGGGCGTGGTGTCGGTCGAGCGCCTGCGGGGCGAGGAGATGGCGCGTGAACGGGTCCACTGAGGCGGTGCTGGCGGAGTTCGAAGGGGCGGGCGCCTTGCTGCGCGGGCATTTCATTCTGTCCTCGGGGCTGCGCTCGCCGGTGTTTTTGCAAAAAGCGTTGGTGTTTCAATATCCCGACCGCACCGAGCGCCTGTGCCGAATGTTGGCGGAGAAAATCAGCGCAGCGTTTGGGCGCGTTGACGTTGTGGTCTCCCCGGCCGTGGGCGGGATCATCCCGGGCTATGAGACGGCGCGGGCTTTGGGGGCGCGGGCGATCTTTGTCGAACGCGAGGAAGGGGCGTTTCGTTTACGGCGCGGCTTTGAGATCGGCCCAACCGATCGCGTGGTGATGGTCGAAGATATTGTGACAACCGGGCTTTCGTCGCGCGAATGTTTGGCGGCCTTGGGCGGTTTGTCAGGCGAGTTGGTGGGTGCGGCCTGCTTGATCGATCGATCGGGCGGGCGGGCGGATCTGCCCGTGCCGTTTATCTCGCTCGCGCAGGTTGATTTCCCGGCCTACGCGCCAGACCAGCTGCCGACGGAGCTGGCGGCGATCGCGCCGCAAAAACCCGGCTCCCGGCATTTGGCGTGAGGCGCGCGCGATGATCCTCGGGCTCGGCGTTGATCTCGTCGATATCCGCCGGGTCGAAAAGGTGCTGGCCCGGCATGGCGAGCGCTTTACGCGCCGGTGCTTTACCGAGATCGAGCGGGCGCGTTCGGACGGGCGGGCGGCGCGGGCGGCGTCCTACGCCAAACGATATGCGGCGAAGGAAGCGGCGGCCAAGGCGCTCGGCACCGGCATTGCGCAAGGGGTGAGCTGGCAGGAGATCGGGGTCGTCAATGCGCCGGGCGGGCGTCCAGATTTGGTGCTGACCGGGCGTGCGTTGGCGCGGCTTGCGTCAATGACGCCGGCCGGCTTTCAAGCGCGCGCCTTTCTGACGATCACCGACGAGCCGCCTTATGCGCAGGCGCAAGTGATTATCGAAGCCCATCCGATTGCCGATTTGGCCTGGGCCGATATTGGCGCATCGGCGTAGTTCGAAGATGAGTTAGGGTTGAAGGGAAAGCGCAAAGCGTCGCGTGCGGGCTGGCGCCGATCCTGGCGTCGGCTCTTCCAATAAGAGCTCGACCAGTGGCTCGGTCGGCGTCACATTGTAGAGCCGCGCCAAAGCGCGCAGGCGCTGCATCGCCAATGATTGATCGGTGACGTCGTCAAAATCCGCGCGCATGACGAGCCCTGCCGGCGTCGTGAGGCCAAGAATGCCGGTTTCCGAATCGGCGATCGGCGCGCTGACCGGCAAAGCGACGCGAAAGCGCACACGCTGATCGGCTTCCGGCTCAACCCATAGCCGCGCGAAAGGCCCGGTCCGGACAAGGCCAAGCCGCCCGGCGCGCTCAAGGAGGATCGATCGCGCCACCACGGTTGCGCTGTGAATTTGGCTCGGCCGGGCGAGCGCTTCGCGGTCGATATAGATCCAGGCCGCGCCTTGCTCTTCGATGAAAACTGGCGGGGGACCCGTGCTGGCGTCAACGGGAATAGCCTCGAGCAGCGCCTCGAAGGCGTTGAGACCTGCCGCCATGTCGCGGCGCAAGCGTTGCTGCGACAACAGGGCCGCCCAACCGCTCAAGGCGCCCGGCGGAAAAGCGGCCGCAATAGTCCAGTTTATGCGACTTTGCCCTTCATTGAGCGCGGTGAGGGTGAAATCAAAGGTCAGCGCGCGGCCGTCTTCCAAGTCGACACGCCATTGCGAGCGCGAAGCGTCCGACTGCACGATCGTGAAGCTGCCGCGGCCCATCGAATCGCTGGCGTAGGTATAGACCGAGCCGAGACCGCGCCCGGGAAGCGGCGTCTCTCCGCTGGTGGCCTGCGTCGCCATGGCAGGGTCTTGCGCGCGCCAGGGCGACCAGGCGTCGAAGCGCGTCAGGTCCTCCAGCACGATCCGGGCGATCGACGTCGGACGCGGCAAATCCTGCTCGCTGCTGACGCTGATCCGGCGCGGCAGCGCAAAGCCGATCAGGGCGGTTGCAACGCACAGCGCCAAAATGCCGATCAGCAATTGGCTCAAAAAACGCGTCAACTCACCCCTCGCCGTTTTGGTATGCTTCGCGCCCGAAAAATGGGCGAGAATGCCAATCAATAAATCTCGAACAGGCCGGCCGCGCCCATGCCGCCACCGATGCACATGCTGACAATGCCGCGTTTGGCGCCGCGCCGGCGTCCTTCCAGCAGCAAATGCCCCGACAGCCGCGCGCCGGTCATGCCATAGGGATGGCCAATCGCGATCGAGCCGCCATTGACGTTATAGACCTCGGGCGAAATGCCAAGCGCATCGCGGCAATAGAGGCATTGCGAGGCGAAAGCTTCGTTCAGCTCCCACAAATCGATGTCATCGACGCTCAAGCCATGGCGCTCGAGCAGACGCGGCACGGCTTTGACCGGTCCGATGCCCATTTCATCGGGGCCAACGCCCGCGGTGGCGAACCCGACCATGCGCCCGAGCGGCGCTAGGCCGCGCCGTTCCGCTTCACGGGCATTCATGACCACCAAAGCAGCGGCGCCATCGCAAAACTGCGAGGCGTTGCCCGCCGTGACATATTTGCCCTCAGTCACTTTCATGCCGCCGCGGAAGACCGGTTGCAGCGACTGCAATCCCTCCAGCGTCGTACTGGGGCGGTTGGCGTCGTCGCGATCGACCAAGAAATCGACCATGCGCTCTTCGCCAGTCGCCTTATCGACTTGTTTCATTTTGGTCTGCATGGGGACGATTTCGTCGGCGAACAGGCCGGCTTGCTGGGCGGCGGCCATGCGCTGTTGCGAGCGCAAGGAATAGTCGTCCTGGGCTTCGCGCGAGACGCCGTAACGCTCGGCGACGATCTCGGCGGTTTCGATCATCGACATCCAGAGGTCCGGCTGGACGCGCATCAAATGGTCTTCGGTGAACATGTGGGTGTTCATATGCCCGCCCAATTGCACAAGCGAGATCGATTCAACCCCGGCGCCGATGGCGACCGGCGCGCCCTCGACGCGGACAGCGTGATTGGCCATGGCGAGCGCTTGCAAACCGGACGCGCAAAAGCGGTTGACGGTCGTGCCGGCGGTGTCGGTCGGGCAACCCGCCCACACGGCCGCTTGACGGGCGACATTATGGCCGGTCGCGCCTTCGGGCATGGCGCAGCCCATGAAAACGTCTTCCACCGCTTCCGGCTCGACGTGGCCGCGCGTCAAGGCATGTTTGATCGCATGACCGGCCATCGCCGCGCCATGGGTCATGTTGAAGCCGCCGCGGCCGCTTTTGGTAAGCGCGGTGCGCGCAGTGGAGACGATGACGGCGTCATGCATAAGGCGTTCCTCCTTGGGTCGTCGTTGAGCACGATCGTGACCGGTGAAACTCGATTAGCGGCTTGGCGCGCGGCGCACAATGACAAGCCGGTGATTTAAGGGTCAGGGCTGATCGCCGAAGGCTTTCAGCGCTGCGGCGGCGACGATGTCGCCATGTTCTTGAACGAAGTGACCGGCCTCGGCGAGCTCCATGGGCGGCGGGCAGCCTTGAATCAGCGCCGCCATTTTGCGCATGACGTCGGGGCCGAGCACCGGGTCCTTCATGCCGATCGCCATGAAGGTCGGGCCGCGCCAATCTTCGCGCCAAAAGCGCGCCGCTTCGCGTGAGACCGCGACGCCGTCCATCGCCGGGTTGATCATCACCATTTCGGGGAAACGTCGCACGCCGGCTTTGAACCGGATGTCGGGGAAGGGAGCGTCATAGGCCGCGATTTCGGCTGGCGTCAGCGTCGGCTCGGCCCGGCCCATCAACGCGCCGACCGGAAAATCCGGATTGGCGGCGACATAGGCTTTCCAAGCGAGAAAGCCCTCGCTCGGCGCAGCGCCCAGACCCAAAGCAGTGTTCATGATGAGGAGGCGCTGCAGCCTTGCGCGAAAACCCGCATCGACAGGCAAAGTCAAGCCGATCAAACCGCCCCAATCCTGGACGACCAGCGTGATATTGGACAAATCGAGCTGCTCGACGAGGCGCAAGATCGTATTGCGGTGAAAGTCGAAATTGTAGTCCGCGTCAGCTTCGGGCTTATCAGAGCGACCAAAGCCAAAAAAATCGGGCGCGATTACCCGCGCGCCCGATGCGACGAACAGCGGAATCATTTTGCGGTAGAGATAGCACCAGCTTGGCTCGCCATGCAGACAAAGGAAGACACGTTTGGCGTCGCGCGGGCCTTCGTCCAGATAATGCAGGCGCAAGCCGGGATAGCCGGGCAAATCCTCCACATAATTCGGCAAGAAAGCGTAACCGGGAAGATCCGCAAAGCGCGAATCAGGCGTGCGGTGGGTGATCATGGGCGGCCTCCGTCTCAACTTTGGGCGAGCCATGCGCCGTGACGGAAGCCTTGCCCAATCACATGGGCGCTATGTCAGCGATTAACCGCGAACGGCGGTGTTGCACTGGGTGATTTCTTCGGCGCTCAATTGCGCTTCGCGCGTGCCGAAGCTTTTCAGCGCGCCGGCCTTTTCCGCGAGCTCTTTGCAGGCGCGCATCGAGGGGCGGGTGCGCTTAAGCGCGGCTTTGCAGGTCGTCTCGGCGCATTGCCACACGGCGCCGTCAGCGATCACGCGGGTTTTCGACGCGAAAACGGCGGCAAATTCGGCGGTGAAGGGGGTCTCGGCCAAGGCTGCTTGCGGCGCGGCGACGATCGCAAAAGCGGCAAAGGCGAAAGCAAAACGGTTCATGACGGGCTCCATCGTGACGAGGATCGGCGAGCGCTGCTGTTGTTTTTGCGCCCGAGCTGAGAAATAGCGCGAAACAATTCGAACGACAAGAAAAAAGTGAACACCGTTTATGAAGTAGGGGGCGTTTCTCCGCTCACGGAATAAATTACAAAATCGCCGGCCGAACCGGCGTTAACGATGGGCAGAATCGGTTGCGGGGCGGGAATTAGGTCAGCGCGCAAAGCTCAGACGGCATTGAATTCGTGGACGTCCGCCGCGCTCAAGACAGTGACGCCGATGCGATCACCCATCAAGGTAATCTCGCCGCGCGCAATCGGGTAGTTATTGGCGAGGATCCAGACGGGATCGTTTTCGCGGGCGTCGAGCGGGATCACTGCGCCCCGGCCCATGCGCAGCAATTGGTGCATCGGCAGCAACGAGCGCCCCAAGATCACCGAGATCTCGACCTTTACTGCTTCGATTTGCGCCGTACTCATCGTTGAAACGCTCCCGTTCGGATGTAATTGCGCTGGGATGGTTAAAGAAGCGACAATCGGCCCGGATATCGATCTGCAATGGTGGGAGGGACTGGCCCCCTACACGCCGATTCTGGAAGCGATGGAGGCGCGCGCCGCTGCGATCCGCGTTGGAGCGGCGCGCGAGGCGATTTGGTTCTTGGAACACCCGCCATTGTTTACAGCCGGGACATCGTCGGCGCCCGCGGATTTGTTCAATCCATTCGGCTTTCCGGTATTTGAGGCGGGGCGCGGCGGGCAATATACCTATCACGGCCCTGGCCAGCGGGTTTGTTACGTCATGCTCGATTTGCAAAAGCGCGGCCGCGATTTGCGCAATTTTGTCTGCCAAATGGAGAACGTTGTCATCACCGCTTTGGCGGAATTGGGCGTCGCCGCCGATCGTCTCAAACCGCATGTCGGGGTGTGGGTGGCGCGCCCCGGGAGCGGCGGGGCCGGCAAGGACAAGATTGCGGCGATCGGCGTGCGGGTGCGGCGCTGGGTCAGCCTGCATGGATTTGCGCTAAATGTTGACCCGGATTTGGCGCATTTCAGCGGGATCGTGCCCTGCGGCATCCGCGAGCCGGGCCTTGGCGTTACCAGTCTGCGTGCCTTGAGGGTTGAGGCGGACATGGCGACCGTCGATCAACGCCTTGTCCAGGCGATGACCAGTCTTTGGGGCGCAAACGCCGAGGCCAACCGATGCGCGGCGGGCGGCAGTTAACGATCTCGTTAGAAATTGAACAGTTCGCGTAACATTCCTTTGTTTTGAACCGGACGGTCAACAACCCATCTAGGGATCATCGGCGCCGCAATCGGGCGGGCCGACCGGCGCTCACTGAAGCGCTGCATTTTTGTTGATGGAGTTTACCCATGTCGCGCATTCCCCAATTGGACCCGACCACGACCGTTGGCCCGGCCAAAGACATCTTCACCGCCATTCAAGGCAAAATCGGCATGGTGCCAAACCTCTATCGCGCGACCGGCAATTCGCCCGTCGTGTTGAACGCGCTGCTCAACCTGGGCGACAATCTCGGCAAGGGCTTGTTGAACGGCAAAGAGCGTGAAGCGATCGCTTTGGCGGTCGCCGGCGTCAACGGCTGTAATTACTGCGCCTCGGCTCACACGGCGATCGTCGGCGGCATGGGCGTCAGCAAGGAAGAGGCCGGCAAGCAATTGCTCGGTCAAGCGAGCGATCCGCGCACGCAAGCTTTGATCGCGCTGGCGGTAAAAATCGTCAACACCAAGGGCTTTGTGGCTGACGCCGACCTCCTCGCCGCGCGCGAAGCGGGTCTTGTTGATGGTGAAATCGTTGAAGTCGTGGCCAATGTCGCTGCGAACATCTTCACCAATTACCTCAATCATGTGATCGACACCGACATCGACTTCCCGAAAGTCACGGTCGGCGGTCTGGCGCGCTAAGGCGCGTTGGCCGAACAACGGAAATAAGGAACGGGGCGAGGCTTTCTCGCCCCGTTTTTTGTGGTCGCTTACCTGAAATTTACCGCTTGGCCCGAATATCTTGTTGTTTTTGCGCGAGAGGGCAGACCCGAACCGGTCGAGTTTGCCTGGCGCGTCTGGCTGCACCTCCATGACGAGATTTCCGATCGATCCAACACGGCGTCACGATCCCGAAAGCGCCGCAGCGCTGCGCGAGGTCGAGGATTTGATGGGGCGCGTCCCTAATTTCTTCAAAACGCTGGCGAAAGCGCCGGCGGCGTTGCGCGCATCGGTTGCCTATTATTCTTCCTTGGCTGATGGCGTGTTGAACGAAAAAGAACGCGAGGCGATCGCCATCGCGGTTTCTGCGGTGAATGCCTGCAAGTATTGCGTCTCGGCGCACGCTTCGCGCGCGATGGATTTTGGCGCGACGCCGGAAGACATTGCCGATTTTGCCGAAGGGCGCGCGGCCGATCCGCGCATGGGCGGCATTTTAATGTTCGCGCGCGCCGTTGCCTTGACCAATGGCAAAGTTGGCGAGGGCGATTTCTGGGCGGCCAATGCGGTTGGTCTGTCCGAAAACGAGTTGATCGAGATCATCGGCTGGGTCGGGTTCTTCACCTTCGCCAATATGTTCGCCGACGCGCTCGATATCGACGTCGACTATCCGGCTTTCCACAAGGCGCTGATCGGCGCGGAGAGCTTCGAGCTTTAACTTTATTGAGTGTCGATCGGCCGTGCAGGCAGACCGATGCTGTCCAAATAATACGCCAAAGTTGGCGATGGCCCATCGCCCGTAAACCAAGATGCATTGAGCCGTGGAGCCTTGCGCGCTTGCGCGTCCAGAGCAGGCAACGCCGTTAATATCTCGCGCGTGCGCCGGGCGATCGCCGCGCCTGAATCAACAAACGTGATGTCGGGGCCGACGAGCTCGGCAAGGCGCGACCGCAGCAGCGGGAAATGCGTGCAGGCGAGCACGATGACATCCATCGCCGCGCTATCGGGCTGGCTGCGCAAGGGCGCGATCGCGGCGGACAAGGCCGCATCCGAGACCGCTTCGCCCGCCATGAAATGCTCAGCCAGGCGCACCAGGTCTTGCGAGCCATGCCGCAGAACGCGGCAATCCTTGGCGTGCGTTTCGATCAGGCGATCGGTATAGGGCCGGGCGATCGTGCCGGGCGTCGCCAACAGCCCGATGACGCGCGCCCGCGATTGCGCCGCCGCCGGCTTGATGGCGGGGACGGTGCCGATCACCGGAACGGAGAGAGCGGCGCGGATTTCTTCGAGCGCGATGGTTGAGGCGGTGTTGCAGGCGATGACGACGACATCGGCGCGCGCTTTCGCCGTTAAATCGCGCAGCAAAGAAGGCAGGCGATCAATCAGCGCCTGATCGGACTTGTCGCCATAGGGAAAAAATGCGCTGTCGGCGACATAAAGCAGCGGCAGATCGGGCAGCAGCGCGCGGATTTCGTGCGCCACGGAGAGGCCGCCAACGCCTGAATCAAACACCAGCGCTTGCCGGTTGGCAAAGCTGGCGGACGGGAAGGAGAGGGGCGATGCGCTCATTGTGGGGCCGAATTCGATAGCGCGACCCTCTTAGTTACCCCTCACGCAATATTCCATAAAGATCGGTGCGACGGTCGCGGAAAAAACCCCAGGCGGCGCGATGGCGATCGAGGAAATCAAGATCGACGTTGGCGGCGATAAAGCCGGTTTCCTCGGCGCCAAAGGAGGCGACGAGGTCGCCGCGATGATCGGCAATGAAGGAATGGCCATAAAAGACTTGCGCGGGTTCTGGTCCAATGCGGTTGGCGGCGACGACCGGAATGATATTGGCGACGGCATGGCCCTGCATCACCCGCCGCCAGGGCGCGGCGGTGTCCAGCGTTGCATCATGCGGTTCGGAGCCGATCGCGGTCGGATAGAACAAGACTTCGGCGCCTTGCAAGGTCATGGCGCGCGCGGCTTCCGGATACCATTGGTCCCAGCAAATGCCGACGCCGATGCGGGCAAAACGGGTCGACCAGACGCGAAAACCGGTATCGCCGGGGCGGAAATAATATTTCTCTTGATAGCCCGGGCCGTCGGGAATGTGGCTCTTGCGATAAACCCCTAAAGGCGCGCCATCGGCGTCGATGATGACGATCGAGTTGAAGAAACGTTGGCCGTCGCGCTCGAAGATCGAAACGGGCAAAACGACGCCAAGCTCGGCCGCCAATGGCGCCAGTTTTTCAACGCATGCATGGGTGCGCCAGGGGAAGGCAAAGCCGAACCAGCGTTCTTCTTGCGTGCGGCAGAAATAGGGGCCTTGAAATAATTCCGGCGCCAGAATGATCTGCGCGCCATCGGCGGCGGCAGCGCGGATATGCGCTTCGACAATCGCGAGATTGGTCTCGATGTCTTCGGACGGGAAGGCCGCTTGGATAGCGGCGACGCGCAAAGGTCGCATGAGGAGGCTTCCGGTTAGGGCGCGAGAAGGGCCGGCTGTTGCTGAGTGATGCAATGGAAGGCGCCGCCGCCGGTCAGCAAGAACCGGGCCGGCAGGCCGATGACGCGCCGTCCGGGAAACAAAGGCGCGAGAGCGGCGATCGCCCCGGCGCTGGACGGGGTTTCATAGATCGGCACGATGACGCTGGCATTGCCGATGATGAAATTCATATGCGAGGCGGGGGCGGGATCGCCGTCCGCGTCTTCGACAAGGCCCGGCGAGGGGATCGTGATGATGTGGAAAGGCCGCCCCGAACCGTCGCGCGCGGCGCGCAAGCGATCCTCGATCGCGCGCAAGATATCAGCGTTTGGATCGCCGGGCGCCGGGCTTTGGCACAAGATCACATCGCTGGCGATAAAGCGGGCGAGATTGTCGATGTGGCCATCGGTGTGGTCATTGGCGAGGCCCTCGTCGAGCCAAATCACTTCGGTGATCCCCAAAGCGGCGCGCAAGGCGGTCTCGGCGGCGGCGTCCGACGTCCAGCCCGGATTACGGTTGGGGTTGAGCAGGCATTGCCGGGTGGTCAGGGCGATTCCGGCGCCGTTAAGCTCGATCGCGCCGCCCTCCAGTACGAAATCATGGCTGTCGAACGGGGTTTGGGCCTTTGCGGCGAGGCGCTCGGCAAGGTCGTCGTCATCGGGGAGCAGATATTTCGCGCCCCAGCCATTAAAGCGAAAGCCTTGCGCGCGGACCGCGCCGTCCTGGACGGCGAAGATGGGGCCGGTGTCGCGTAGCCAAATATCGCCAAAGGCTTGGGCCCAGATCGTGGCGCGATCGCCGACGGCCGCTTGCGCCGCCGCGATGGCCGGCGCGCCATCGGCCAGCAGGATGACATGATCGCCGTGGCGGTCGCCATAAGGGGCGGCCAAGGCGCGCGCCATGGCGGCGGCCTCGGCTTGGGCGGGAACCAAGTCTTCTTCCCAGAGATCCGGATTGGACGGGAAAGCCGTCCACAGGGCCGCGTGCGGCGCCCATTCGGGCGGAATAAACGGGGAAGAGCTCATGCGTGCATTTGTCTCGATCGGGTCGATGAAAAGGCCGCCCCAGATAAACATGGGGCCGGTGATTGCAAGCGCTGCAACGAAAAAGGGCGGACCAGACGGCCCGCCCTTGATCTTAAGCGATGCGCCAGCGCTTAGAAATCAAAGCGCAAGCCGACATTGACGCGCCACAGCGAGGGAAGCACGGAAATGAACGGGGCCAAGGTGCCCGGGTTGAATGAATCAAACTGGAAGACCGGCTGACCGGCGACCGTGGTATTCGTCACGTCGATCACGTCTTCGTTGAGTCCATTCTGAATGACATCGTTGAAATCCGAGTCAATCAGATTGAGGAAGTTCTCAATATCGACCGTGAAGCGCCAGCGAATGCCTTTAACCGTCGGCAGGTCTTGCGAGAACCGCAGGTCAAGATCGAAAACGTTCGGCGAGCGAAGCGCGTTGCGCGGCACAAACGAACCGGCAAAACGGTCGAGATTGAAATCATCAACAAAAGCAAAGAACGCTGCTTGGTTGAAGGCTGGCGCAAACACCACATTCGGATCGTTCGGGCCAGTCGGGATGTAAAGCAGGAAACGGTCATTGCCTGCATCCGGCGCAAAATCATTGTCGTCGAACACGAAGCTAAAAGGACGCCCCGAACGGAAGTTGAAGAACAGCCCGAAGCGCGTGTCGAGATCGCGCACCAGTTCTTGAACAAAGCTCAAGTTCAGGGTGATGTTATGTGCACGTTCGAAGCTGCTTTGCCCAATGCCCAGATTGTTCGGATCAAGCGTTGGGGTTCCGGTAAAGTTGGACGGAGCCACGGAGCTAAGCGACTGCGACCCGTCGGTGACGTCAGAGAAGCTATAACCGAAATTGATGTCGGCAGAGCCCGACCGCCCAAACAACGAATAGTCATAACCTTTTTGCAAGATCAGCGATACGGTTTGCGATGTTCCGCCCGACCCGTTGGTCAGAATAATATCTTGCGCATCGGTCGCCAGGTTGCTGAAGCAAGCAGCCGAGGTGTTCGAAAAGCCCAAACCGATCCCGTTGAAGGTCGCATTACAGCCGGCGCGCAGCGGTTCGACGTTGTCAAAAATTGGAATGCCAGCCGCGCCCGTCCCGGTGCGGGTCAGCGTAAGGTCAACGAAGCGGAACTCATTGCGCGTCTGTGACCGAATGTAGTCGATTTGGACATTCCAGTCATCGAACAACCCGTTCAGCGCGCCGCCGAAATCAGTGACGTGGGTCAAGCCAATATTGGCGCGCACCACCGACGCCAGTTCCAAATCCGGGTCGATGACGTCAATCCGGCCAAGGCCCTGCGCCGCCGAATTGGTGGCGATGGTTTGCAAGCAGGCCGGGATTTCAAATGGGCCGGTCGTGCCGAAATTGGTGTCGGCGACCGTGCAGGGCGCGATATTGGTTGCGGCGATGCCTAAGCTGCCGCCGAAATTCGAGAAGGCGTTCGAAAACCACACGGTCGGGTCGCCGCCCGAGAAAACGCCCGCGCCGCCGCGGAATGTCGTGCGACCGAAGAACTCAAACGGCGCATCCCAGGTGAAACCAAAGCGCGGCAGGAAGATGTCAAGACCGCCGAACCCTTGCGAATTGTCAAACCCATAACGCTGCAGCACGAGGGGGTTTGAGGTTGGCGAGTCGCCGCTGATGTAGCGGTCATAGCGCAAACCTAACAGCAAGGTCAGATTGTCCGTAAATTGGAACTCGTCCTGAAGATAAATGCTGTGGATCGAGCGCGAGAAGTTCGCCGCCGCCGCGTTCACATCGCCATTGATCGGCGATTGAATGAACACACCCGCCACATTGCCGCTCAGCAAGTTGGCCGAGGGAATGCCACCGCCCGGGGCCGCTGGGAAGAACGTGCCGGTGGTTGCTTGTCCCGCCGCCAAGGCCGCGATGTCTTGGAAAACGATCGAGCCGGTGGCGTTTTGAATGAACAGGTTGAACACATCGAGTTGGTTCAACTCATAGCCGGCGGTGAAGTTGTGACGCCCAAAGGTGTAATCTACCTTCGCCTTGACTTGGTCGATTTGGGTGTCGAGGTCATTGGCGGTGCGCGACACGCCGGGACCCGCGACAACTTGGCTGACTTCGCCAGCGGCAATGACGCCGTTGCCGTTTACGTCATTGCTGACCGCGACGATAATCCGGGGGATCGGGTTGCCGTCCTGCAATTCGCCGCCGCCGATCGGACCTTGCAAATCGATGACGTCAGAACGCGAGAAGTTAATCTCGGTGCTGAGATTTTGCGTCCATTGCGAGAACAAACGGGCCGAGTAAAGGCGTGATTCGGTGCCCGAAATTTCGAAATTGTTCAAAAAGCCAAAGTTGAAATTGCCATTGTCCTCTTCGTCGATAAAGACTTCATTTTGGCGCAAATAGGTGAAGGCTAGGCGATGATTGTCAGTGATGTTCCAGTCAACGCGGCCAAGGATGCGGCGGCTGGTTTCAGAAAATTGCTCGGCGATCCCGCCGGTGTCAAAGCCGCGCGCTTCCAAGATCGATTGGATTTGCTGCACGTCCGACAACAGCACGTTCGGCTGCGGCACCCCGAAGCCGGCGCCGGTCGGCGCGTTCTCGACGATATCGGTACCGGTGAATTGTTCAAACGACCCGAAGAAGAACAATTTGTCCTTGATCACCGGGCCGCCAAAGGTCGCGCCATAGCGGAAATCCCGGAAGGGTTGGCCGCCAAAATTGATATCATTGCTGTCATTGCCGGTCAGGCTGGCCGAGGTGAAGGTGGCGAAACCCGAACCCGAAAATTCGTTCGTGCCGCCTTTGGTAACAAGGTTGATCGCGCAACCCGTGAACTGGCCATATTCGACGTCGAACGGCGCAAATTCCACGGCGGTCTCGCGCACCGAATCGAAGGGCAGGAAGAAGACGTTGCGGTTGGGAAAGCCCGACGCGTTAAGGCCAAAGGTGTCGGCGGTGCGGACGCCGTCGACGGTGACCGAATTGAACCGGTTATTAGAGCCGACGCAGCTGATCGAGTTGGAATTTGATCCGTCGATGATGACGCGCGGGTCAAGCCGAATGATGTCGCGAATGTCGCGAGCGACTGACGGCAAGCTTTCGATGACTTCGAGGCTGAATGAGCTCGCCGGGCCGAGCGCCAGTTCGGAAACGACCTGACGGGCGGCGACCACCGTGACGGTGTCTTGGCGCAATTCGCCTTCGCCCAAAGTGAGGTTCAGCGCCGTGTCGCGCGACAATTCAACCGCAACGCCTTCGACGCGGGTCGCGGTGAAGCCTTGCGCTTCGATCGTGACCGTGTAGGGGCCGCCGATTTCCAAACCGGAGGCTTGGAAAAGACCAGAATTTGACGTGCGCACTTGCACGGTGCGGTTGGTGCGGCCGTCAACAATCGTGACAGTGGCGTTGGAGACGGCGGCGCCGGTCGCGTTTTCGACCGAGCCGCGAATAATGCCGGTGGTGGTTTGCGCGATGGCGGCAGGCGCCGCCATGGCCAGCGCCAGCGTCGTTACCGCCGCGCCATAAGACAATTTCCGTAAATTGATCATCGTGAGCCCCTCTTTTGCGTGAGCGTGCGACGGGAATTGCACACTCGTTCGTGACTTGAGCGGCGCGATAATCGTGAGCGTTGACGATTCATTGACGAAAATATGAAGGTTTTGTAACGAACTTCGCGGTCGGGCTTCCGAAGGAAGAGGCCTTGCACGACGGGCGCATGACCCATGCGGGCGATGATTAAACCACGCTAATCGCTTGATTTGCAGGAAGAGTTGCGGGGGGCTGCAGCGCAGCGGTCAACTTTGAAAACATCCGTTGGCGGTTGAATTCAAGGCTCTCGCGATAAGTTGTGAGAATGGAAACCTTCGCGCCTGCAACGTCTGTTTGCGCCCCGCCTGTTGCATGTTTCACACATCTATCTAAGCCGCAGGGGGAATGGGGGGCCATGCGTCGAATCGATTCAACAC
>DHHV01000049.1:0-27853 GCA_002403455.1 Hyphomonadaceae bacterium UBA4763
CTGAACGGAATCTGCTCTAGGTTAAAAAATGTCTGGAGTTGACGACCGCCGCGGCGCTCGCCAAATCACCCCCATGACCATTCGCCCAATCTTTACCGTTCCCAGCCCTGTGCTGAAGCAAATCTCCAGACCCGTCGCCGTCGTTGACGACGAGATCCGCTCGCTGATCGAGGACATGTTCGACAGCATGTATGACGCGGTTGGCATTGGCCTGGCTGCGGTGCAAATCGGCGTGCCGCTGCGCGTCATCGTGATGGATCTGGCCCGCGAAAGCGAGCCGCGCGCGCCGCGTCATTTCATCAATCCGGAGATTCTCGAGCGCAGCGAGGAGCTTTTCACCTATCAGGAAGGCTGCCTGTCGGTGCCGGAGATCTACGACGATGTTGAGCGGCCGGCCCGCGTCAAACTGCGTTATCTCAACAATCAGGGCGACGAAATCATTGAATGGGCTGAGGGCCTTTATGCGGTCTGCATCCAGCACGAAATGGATCATCTCGAAGGCGTTTTGTTCCTCGACCATTTGTCGAAGCTGAAACGCGATCGCGCTGTGCAAAAAGTCAAAAAAGCGACACGCGGCGGCAAAAACCGCTGACGTCCGCCCACCCCCCCATTAGCCGCTTTGCGGCAGCACCATCCGCAATTCGGTTCGGCCGGGTCGGCTGTCGACCTCCAAAAACCCATGATGGGCAGCGAGGATCTCCTGCACCAGCGCCAGCCCCAGACCTTTGCGCGGCGTTGCATTCCCTGCGCTCGCCGCAAGACCATTAACCTCCGCGCCGGCAAAGCCCGGTCCGTCATCTTGCACGGCGATCTCGATCGGCGCGAGTCGCAACCCGGCCCCTGGCCGCCCCAAGCGTTCGCCGACCCGCAATCGCGTCATAACCACAATGCGCGCTGCCGGGGCCTCGACCGCATTGCGGATCAGGTTCAACAGCGCCTGCATCAGGTGGTCGCGATCGGCGCGCAAATCCGGCAAAGCCGGATCCAGCCGCTCCGCAATCTGCGGTCCATTCAAAAACGCGGCTTGGCTAATGGCGATCGCATCGCGCGCCAAGGATGCGACATCAACCGGCGCAAAAACCGGCTGCGCGAATTTGCCCAAATCGGCGAGCCGCAGGAATAACCGCTCCAACCGATCGGCCTCCCGCGTAATCACCGCCAACAGCTCAACATCCTCGGCGCGAGCGCTGCGTTGGGCCAATTGCGCGGCGCCTTTAATCCCGGCCAGGGGCGTGCGCGCCTCATGCTGCAACAAATCGAGCAGCGTCCGGTCTTGATCTTGTTTCAGCCGGGCGAGGTCTAGTGGCTCCAAACGACGCACACTGATAAAAAGGCTGCAGCCTTGCTCGGTCGGCGCGCCGGCGACATGGCCAAAGAAGTTTGCGCCGCGAAAGGCTGGGTCATGCAAGGCGCGCTTGTTGCAACGCACACGCTTGGCGAAGGCAACAAGCTCGGGGTCGCCCAAGACGCTGCCGACACAAGGCAAAGCCAAACTCTGCGCGACCGCATTGGCGAATACGACGAGATCGCTTGAGTCTACCTCCAGGATCGCGATTGGCGCGTTGCTGAGAAGGTCCTCATTCATATGAAGCGTCACTGGCGTGCGATTTTCGCATTGCCTCTGGATCCTTCACGGCCCCAAACGAGCCGACGTCATCGGCCGCATTGAGCGCTGCTGTCGGTTGACAAGAATTCCATTAAATTAACGAATCGGTAATGACACAAAATGATCCTGCGCTACCATTCAATGGTGAATCGACCGCTCGGTCGCCATATTTTCGTTGCAGGACACTTATAACCCTGCAAATCCGTCGGCATCCAGCATCGGAGCCCCCCATGTCTCAGAAGTTAGATTTAACCAGCTTATTGCCGCGAATTGTTGTGTTTGGAGTTGGAGGGGCCGGCGGCAATGCAGTTGACAATATGATCCGCGAGAACTTGGCGGGCGTCGAGTTCATTGTCGCCAACACAGACGCGCAATCCTTGCTGCGCGCTTCCTGTGAGACCAAAATTCAACTGGGCCTAACCTTAACCGAGGGTCTTGGTGCTGGCGCAAAACCGCAAATTGGCGCGGCTGCAGCCGAGGAGACAGCTGCAGAAATCATGCAACATATTGAAAGCGCGCATATGATTTTTGTCGCGGCCGGCATGGGCGGCGGCACCGGCACGGGGGCCGCGCCCGTCATTGCGCGGCTGGCGCGCGAGCGCGGCGTCCTGACGATCGGCGTTGTCACCAAACCTTTCCAGTTTGAGGGGCGCAAGCGCATGGAGGTCGCTGAGGCCGGCATTCAGGAATTGCGCAAATATGTCGATACACTGATCATTATTCCTAACCAAAACTTGTTTAAAATTACGGGGGAGGACACAACGGTTGTTCAAGCCTTTCAGAAAGCCGACGAGGTGCTTTATTCCGGCGTGCGCGGCATCACCGATCTGATGGTTCGCCCAGGCGTCATCAATCTCGACTTTGCCGATGTGCGCACCGTGATGTCCGAGATGGGCGCCGCCATGATGGGCACTGGCGAAGCAAGCGGTCCCAAGCGCGCGATGGAAGCGGCGCAACGCGCCATCGCCAATCCGCTGCTGGATCAGGTTTCGCTGAAAGGCGCGCGCGCCGTGCTCGTCAACATTACCGGCGGCGTCAATGTCAAATTGTTCGAGATCGACGAGATCGTTAATTTGGTTCGCACCGATGTTGATCCAGACGCGCTGATCATCTTTGGCTCGGCCATTGATCCGGAAATGAACGAATCGATCCGCGTCTCGGTGGTGGCGACCGGTCTAGAAGAGGTCTATGCGTTGGACGTCGCCATGGGTCAGCGCGAACGCGCCGCCCGCCACGGTCAAGACCAAATGCGCCGCCCCGAGGCGTCCGCGCCGCCCCCGCGGCCACAACCCCAACCCGCGCCGATGCCCTCAAGCCCATCGCCCGCGCCGAGCGCCGCCAGCGATTTCGGCGTCCGCCGTTCTGGGCCCAGTTTCTTTGGCGGACGGCGCGAGCCCGATCCACCGCGCGCCTCAATTCCATCCTCACCGCCACCGCGGTCCAACGCCTCACCAACCGGTCTCGAAGATGGCTTTGACGATGATTTCGACGCCAAGGATTTGGAGATCCCCAGCTTCCTGCGCCGACCAACCTAAGAATCAGGTCTGCACGGACGCGATCGCCGCTGTTACTAAATCGATTGAAACATTTTGACATAGACCGTGGTTTGCCAAGCGCACGCTGCTCATGCTTCGCACATCAAAGCGGTAATAAAACCGTCGCTTCGTTGCGGCGGCGCGATGCATGTGGGGAGGGGGCGCGTGGCCCTTGCTGCAAAAGACGTCACTCGTCTTGATCCGACCGGTCATTGGCTCGACCTCAGCCGACAGCACACGCTGGGCGGGTCTATCGCGTTTGCCGGCATTGGCGTGCATAGCGGCGCGCTCTGTCGGCTGACTTTGTCGCCAGCAGAGCCGGGGGCCGGCCTGTTGCTGCAACTCGGTGAGCTGCGCACCCTATCCACCGCCCGCGCTTTGCTCGCCCGCGTCATCGGCACCGACCATGCGACCGTCATCGACGTCAATGGCGAGCATGTCTCGACGATCGAGCATGTGCTGGCCGCGCTGGCGGCGCTGCAAGTCGACAACGCCATCTTGGCAATCGAGGGGCCGGAGGCGCCGATCCTCGACGGCTCGGCCGTGGATTTCGTCGACGGCGTTCGCAAAGTGGGCTTGGTCTCGCAAAATGCCGAGCGAATCTACGCGCAGATCGTCGCGCCCGTTGAAGTGCGGCTCGGCGCGAAACTGGCGCGGTTCGAACCGGCCGCGGGCTTTGAGCTCGATTGCGAGATCGACTTTGCCAGCCCAGCGATCGGGCGCCAGCATTGGGCCGGCGCGATTGGCCCGTCCTCTTTTCATCGCGAGTTTTCCTGGGCGCGCACCTTCGTGCAAGCCGGCGACATTGCCGCCTTGCGGGCCCGGGGCCTTGCGCGCGGCGGCGGGCTCGACAACGCCATCGTGTTTGACGATAGCGGCCCGCTCAATCCCGGCGGCTTGCGCGCAGTCGATGAATGCGTGCGGCATAAGGCGCTCGACGCCATCGGCGATTTGGCGCTGCTCGGCGCGCCGATGATCGGCCGTTATATCGCCCGCCGGCCAGGGCATAGCCTTAATATCGCCGCCTTGCGCGCCTTGGTCGAAGCGCCCGGCGCCCTGCGCTGGGTCAATGCCGACGGCGCCGCCCGGCCGGCGCCGATCCTTGACGCCAGCGACCGCGCCTTCGTGCTCGCTGCGGCCGAATGAGCGCAATCGAGCCGGTCGCAGCGCCAGAGGCGGACGAGCACCGCCCGGCGCCATCGCCGGCGCGCCTCGTCAAGCGCTCGATCGCCATTGAAGGCCACCGCACCTCGGTCGCGTTGGAAGCCGCCTTCTGGGACGCGCTCGACGAGATCGCTCGGCGCGATTACCCATCGCTGAGCTCGTTGATCGCCCAGGCCGACCGCATGCGTGGCGACCAGGGGCTCGCCTCCGCCTTGCGGTTGCTGGCGCTTGACTATTATCGCCGCAAAGCCGGCGCTGAATAGGATCCAATCATCCCCGGTCGCGCAGCAGCCGCGCCTTTTGGCGCTGCCAGTCGCGGGTTTTTTGCGTTTCGCGCTTATCGGCCGCCTTTTTGCCGGTCGCCAGCGCCAATTCCAGTT
This sequence comes from Hyphomonadaceae bacterium UBA4763, assembly GCA_002403455.1. GTDB lineage: Bacteria > Pseudomonadota > Alphaproteobacteria > Caulobacterales > Aquidulcibacteraceae > UBA4763. The sequence continues at coordinate 4,686 of DHHV01000049.1, forward strand.
TGGCGCGGCCGTCTTCGTTGAAATAGACCCGCAGCGGGATCAGCGTGCGGCCATCGCGCTCGACCGCGCCGCGCAGCGTCTCGATCTCCTTGCGGTGCATCAGCAATTTGCGCGGCCGGCGCGGCTCGTGATTGTTGCGATTGCCATGGCCATATTCGGGGATATGGGCGTTGACGAGCCACATTTCATCGCGTTCAGGGCTTGCATAGCTCTCCGCAATATTGGCGCGGCCTTCGCGCAAGGCTTTCACTTCCGTGCCGGTCAGCAACATCCCGGCCTCGAAGGTCTTTTCGATGAAATATTCAAACCGCGCCCGGCGGTTTTCGGCGACGATCTTGGCGATGCCCATGACGTTTATCCGTCAACCGTCGCGCCGCAGGCGGCGAGCGCCTCAGCGAGCAAAGGCCGCAAGGCCGCCGTCGCCGCGACCAGCGGCAGGCGCAGGTGATCCCCACAGAGCCCCAACGCCGCCAGGCAGGCTTTGGCCGGCGCCGGGCTCGTTTCCTTGAACAAGGCCTCGTGCAATTGGGCGAGTTGCGCATTCTCGGCCCGGGCGCGCGCAAAATCTCCCGCCAACGCCGCGGCTTGCAGCGCGACGACGCGCTTTGGCGCCACATTCGACGTCACCGAGATCACCCCATCGCCGCCCATCGCCATAAAGCCGATCTGGCTGGCGTCATCGCCGGAAAACAGCACGAACCCTTCCGGGCACATCGCGCGATAGCTGGCGACCCGCGCCATATCGGCGGTCGCGTCCTTCAACCCCAGCACATTGGGATGGCGCGCCAAGACCGCAACGCTGGCCGGCGCCAGATCCGCCACCGTGCGCGAAGGCACGTTATAAAGGATCAGCGGGATTTCGACGGCGTCGGCGATCGCTTCGACATGCGCGATCAGCCCGCTTTGGGTGGGCTTGTTGTAATAGGGGCAGACGATCATCGCCGCGTCCGCGCCTTCGGCTTTGGCGAAATGCGTGCGCGCAATGCTCTCGCGCGTGTCATTCGTGCCCGAGCCAACGACAACCGGCACGCGTCCGCGCGCCTTCTGGATCGTGCGCAGCGCCACTGCGCGCCATTCCTCGCCCGACAAGGTCACGCTCTCGGCCGTAGTGCCGCAGGCGACCAGTCCGTGCACGCCGGCGCCGATCTGGCGCTCGATCAAGCGATCAAAGGCTGGCCAATCGATCGCCCCATCGGGGTCAAACGGCGTGACAAGGGCTGTGAAACATCCGTGAAACATGGCGCGGGCCGATAGCTCTTTGGTGTCGAGTCATGGCATAAGGCCCTGATGACGTCATTTTTCTTTTCGTTCAGCGCCGACTTGGACGCGCAGCCCTTCGCCCGTCAAGCGGGATTTGCCGCGCGTTGCCACGCGATCCTTGTGGCGGCGGCCCTCAGCCTCGCCGCGAGCGCGTTCGGCCACAATCCCGCCGCCGCCACGGACCTGACGCCGCGCCGCAAACCGCCGATTGCGGCCATCGCCATTGCGCCGACGACCGACGCCAGCGCCTTGCAGGCCATTTTCGCGAGCATCGAGCGTGGCGACATCGCCGCCGCCCGCCGCAGCGAAGGCGCCGTCCGTGACAAAATCGCACGCGATCTGGCGCGTTGGGCGATTGTGGCGAATGATCCGAACGCTTCCTGGAGCGAGACCGCCGAGGCGATCGTCCAATTCGCCGGCTGGCCGCGCGCGCGCGAATTGCGGCTGCGGGCCGAGCAAATGTTGGCGCGCGGCGCGCTCAGCGCCGGACAGACCGCCGATTGGCTAATGCGCTTTCCCCCGCTCAGCGGCTTGGGCGCCTTGGCGCAGGCGCAGGCCCTCAACGCGCTCGGCGAACGCGAACAAGCCCGCCAAAAGCTCAAAGCCCTGTGGCGCGAGCGCAATTTGCCGGTCGCCGACCAATCGGCCGCTCTGTCGCGCTTTGCCGGCGATCTGACCCGCGAAGATCACGAGGCCCGCGTTGACCTGTTGATTTGGCTGGAGGAATTCTCAACGGCCCGGGCGTTGTTTTCACAGCTGTCCCCGTCGATGCGCGCCGCCGCCGAGGCGCGCATTTTGCTCGCTCAGCGGAGCCGCACCGCCAATGCCGCCTTGGCGGCCGTGCCGGCCGGCCTGCAGGAAACCGCCGGCGTGCAATATGAGCGCGCGCGTTGGCGCCGCCGCAATGGCCTGGCCGAGGACGCTCTGCCGCTTTTGCAAGCGCTCGACCCCAACGCCGCCCCGCTCGCCGCCCGCGACCGCGTTTGGGACGAATTGGGCCGCGCCGCCCGCACCGAAATCGGCAAGGGCGCGTTCGACAGCGCCTATCGCCTGACGCGCAAACACAGTCTTGCCCGCGGCGAAGACTTCGCTGAAGCCGAATTCCTCTCCGGCTGGCTCGCTCTGCGCCTGCGCCCGCGCGAACCCGAGGCGGCGGCGCATTTTTCCAAGCTTGAAAGCAATGTCTCGACCCCGGTCAGCCTCTCGCGCGCGCAGTTTTGGCAGGCCCGCGCGCTCGCCGCGCAAGGCGATGACACCGCCGCCGCAACGCCGCTCAATCGCGCCGCCTCGCACGCGACGACGTTTTTCGGCCTGATGGCGCGCGCGCAATTGGCGGCCGGTCCGACCAGTCTGGCGCCGCTTGCCGATCCGCCGATCGATCCAGCCACCCGCGCGCGGTTCCTTGCCCGGCCGATGGCGCAAGCCATGCTGCTTTTGGCCGATATCGGCGAGACCGACACCTTGTCGCTGTTCGCCTTGGCCTTCGACGATCAATTGGAAAGCGCCGCCGACCATGCCTTGCTCGCCGATTTGCTGCGAGAGGCGCAATTGCCGAATGTCGCGGTGCGCACCGCCAAAACCGGTCTTGCCGCTGGTCGGCTGTCGGTCGAAGCGAGCTTTCCGCTGCTGGCCGTGCCGCGCGCCGCGCAGGCGCGCGGGGTCGAGCAGGCCTTTGTCCTGGCCATTTCACGCCAGGAAAGCGAGTTCAACCAATTCGCGGTCAGCCGCGCCAATGCCCGCGGCCTGATGCAATTGATCCCGTCTACGGCGCAATTTGCGGCGCGGCGCGAAGGCTTAAGCTATCAGCGCGCGCTGCTGACCGATGATCCAGATTATAACATGACGCTCGGCGCGTCCTATTTGGCGCATTTGCTGGACCAATTTGGCGGCTCCTATGTCTTGGCGATCGCCGCCTATAATGCGGGGCCGAGCAATGTGAACCGCTGGATCGCGCAATACGGCGATCCGCGCCAGCGCGGCGTCGACATTTTGGACTGGATCGAGCAGATTCCGTTCGCTGAAACGCGCAATTACGTGCACCGCGTGCTCGAAAATCTGCAGGTTTATCGTCAGCGTCTGGCGGCGGAGACCCCGATCCCGCTGCGCATTCGCGAGGATTTACAGCGCGGCGTCTATTGATGTCGCTCGAAAATCCGCCGCGCCGCCCGGTTGCGTGCGTCGGGATCGTCTGTTTTCAGGGCGACAGCGTGCTCTTGGTGCGGCGCGGCCGCCCGCCGATGCAAGGCGCCTGGTCGATCCCGGGCGGCAAAATCGAGTGGGGCGAGCGGATCACGGACGCCGCTTTGCGCGAATTGCGCGAAGAAACCGGTATTGAAGCACGGCTCGGTTCCGTCATCGACGTCGTCGATGGCCTGTTTCCGAGCGCCGATGCGCCTGCGATCGACACCCATTATGTGCTGATTGATTATCTCGCCGAGTGGATTTCCGGAGCGCCGCGCGCCGGCGATGACGCCGCGGAGGCCGTATTCGTCGCGCCGTCCGCGCTCACGCATTTGCCGCTATGGGGCGAAACCCGTCGGATAATCGCGATGGCGCGGGCGATGCGCGCGTAAACGCCAAAGCCGTCGCCAAGCCGGCGATCAGCAACGCGCCGCCGCCTTGATGGGCCAAAGCGATGGCAAAAGGCGCATGCCAGACAAGATACGCAACGCCCAAAATGGCCTGCAGCCACCCAAGCCCCGCACACGCCCACAGCCATTTCTTGACGGCGCGCGAGGCCCCACGCGCCCGCTGCGCCCCGATCGCCAGCGCGGTCAAGGTCAAGACAAGGATATAGCCGCCGGCGCGATGGTTAAACTGCACGCTGGCGATGTTTTCGCCAAGATTTAGCCACCAGGGCGACAGGTCCCAATAGCTCGCCGGCGCCAATTTGCCTTGGAACAACGGCCAATCCGTATTGAGCCGGCCGGCGTCCAGACCCGCCACCAACCCGCCCAAAATCGCTTGCAGCACCGCCAATCCCAAGGCCAGCCCAATCCACCACGCCAAAGCGCGCGGCGCAGGAGCAAGCCCTGTCACCGGCAAAGCCCGCTTCCACGCCGCCAGCACGACCAACACCAACAGCACCAGCGCCATGCCCAAATGCGTCGCCAGGCGATAATGGCTGACATCCAGCCGCGCATCGGCAAGCCCGCTCGACACCATCCACCAGCCAATCGCGCCTTGCGCCCCGCCCAGCAAGAAGATCAACCCCAATTCAGGTAAATCGGTGCGCGACAATCGCCGCGCCAGGAACAGCAAAACCATGGGTACAGCAAAAGCCAGGCCAATAATCCGACCCAATTGACGATGACCCCATTCCCACCAATAAATAACCTTGAAGTCTTCAAGGCTCATGCCGCGATTTTGGATCGCATATTCGGGGATTTGCTGATAAAGCGCGAACGCGTTCGCCCACTCTTTCGCCGACAAAGGCGGGATCGCGCCGAGCAAGGGGCGCCATTCCGTGATTGAAAGGCCCGAATCGGTCAGCCGCGTCGCGCCGCCGACCAAAATCATCGCGAAGATCAATCCGGCGATGGCGAACAACCATATCGACGCTGCAGAAAGACGCATCACTCACTCGATCAATCGGAGCCGGGAAAGCTCAGGCGCCAGCGACATAGATCGCCGCCGCGTGCGTCAAGACCTAACCCGCCGCCGGGGCCCTATAACCGCAAGCGGTGTTCCTGAATGGCGCGATAGATATCCGGCGTCAGGTCTTTGTAACCGCCCGTTTGCGGGTCGCGATAATAGAGCGGATCGCTGATCTTTTCCGGATCAAAGCCGTCACGCACCAATTCGACTTTGCGATATTTGAACGTGCCGGTGGTGTCGAAATTCTGCTGCAGGCGCAAGAACACCGGCCGCGCATAGACCGGCAAATCGCGCGCCACCCGCTCGGCGATCTCGGTCACCGAGAAATCAGACGTTGGCGCAAGGCTCGCCATGCCGGCGCGGCCATCCATCTGCCCGACTGCAACGCCATAGACATTGGCCTCGGCAATGCCGGGCGAGCCGGCCAGCACTTCCGCCACCTCTTGCGTCGAGACGTTTTCGCCCTTCCAGCGGAAGGTGTCGCCGATCCGATCGACGAAATAGAAATAGCCCTCGCGGTCCTTGCGCATCAAATCGCCGGTGCGAAACCACAGATCGCCTTGGGCAAAGACGTTGCGCAGCAGCTTTTTCTCGGTCTGCGCCGGATCGCCGGTATAGCCGTCGAACTTAAAGCGATCATCCTTGCCAATCTCGCCGATCGCTTCGCCCGCTTCGTTGAAATCAGCCCGCGCGCACAAGCCATCGGCGCGGCGGCGCACGCTTTCGGTTTCGACGTCGAATTTGACGATTTCGATATTGAACCGGCTTTTGACATAAGGCGGCACCCGGCCGATCGAGCCGACCTTGCCGTCGAGATTGACCAGCGACACATTGCCTTCGGTTGATCCGTAAAACTCCACAATCTGGCGGATGCCAAAGCGTTCGCGGAACTTCGCCCAGACATCGGGACGCAAGCCATTGCCGAAACAGGCGCGGATTGAATGGGCGCGGTCATGCGGGGAGGGCGGGGTGTTGACCAGATAGCGGCACAGCTCGCCAATATAGACGAACAAGGTCGCGCGCTGCTCGATCGCCTCGGGCCAGAAATGCGTTGCCGAAAACCGCCGCCGCAAAATAATGCCTGCGCCCGACAACAAGGCGGCGCCCACCCCGCACAGCCCGCCGGTGCTATGATAGAGCGGCAGCACGATATACATGCGATCGCCTTCGCGCGCGCCGATCGGTTTGCGGAACGCCCGCATCATCACCAAAGCGCGGTGATGGGTAATCTTGGCGGCTTTCGGCTTGCCCGTTGTGCCCGAGGTATAGACATAAAACACCAGGCTCGCGCCGCGGCGTTGCGCGCGCCAGGCCAAAGGCGGGCGGGTCGTGGGCGCCGCGCCCAATTCCGCCTCGATGTCCGTAGCGCTATTTTCGATCGGCCCGTCAAAGGCCAAAATCGGCTCATGGCGCTCCAGGCTCGTGAAATGGCCAATGTCCGGCGCGGCGCATAAGATTAACTTGGGCGCGGCGGCGTCCAAACAATGCGCGAGCCCGCCCCCCGTCAGATTATTATTCAGCAAAGCCGTGGTGACGCCGATCTTAGCAAAGCCAAACCAGGCGGCGACGTAATCGGGTCGATTATCGAGATAAAGCGCGACGACATCGCCTTCTTGCAGACCCCGCGCTTTGCCTACATGCGCGAACCGATTGGCGCGCGCGTCCAAATCGGCGAAGGACCAGGTTGTTCCCTCAAAGATGAAAGCGTCTTTGCTGGCATGTCGATCGACGGCCGCTTCCAAATCGTCTGCCACCCCCCATTCCATCGATTGGCTGAGGTCTTTGATTTGCCCCAGCGTCTCCACCATCCCCTTTACGGAGGCGATTTCGCGGCGGATGGTCTGAAACAGGTTCATGGCGCGCCCTAATAATGACGACGCTGCAAATCTTCGCAAGATTTGCGGCGATCGCTCGCTCTTCTGATCTACATCCGTTTAGAAAGCTTCCAGCCGCCGCGACAATCGCAATTCAGCGCGGAAAACATATAATTTATCTTGTAGAGGGGGCAGGCATCGCTACAGCTCCCCGTTAAAAAGCTATTTGATAGCGGTTCTTAACTTTCACTCAAGCTCGATAACAACTTTGCCGAGCGCCTTGCGGTCGCGCAAATGTGCGATGGCCTCGCCGCCCTGTTCGAGCGCAAAACGCGCCGAAATAGTCGGCGTGATCTTGCCCGCCGCATAGAGCGCCAGCAAATCGGCGACGTAAGAATTATGCTGGGCCGGCTCGCGCGCGGTGAACGCGCCCCAGAATACGCCAACGATCTGGCAGCCCTTCAGCAAAGTCAAATTGAGCGGGATTTTCGGAATGCCGGCCGGAAAGCCGACGACGAGATAGCGCCCTTGCCAGGCGATCGCTCGCAAAGCGGGTTCCGCATAATCGCCGCCAACGCCGTCATAGATGATGTCGGCGCCCGCCCCGCCCGTCGCCGCCTTGACCGCGTCCGAAAAGGCGCGCGCCTGGTCTTTGTCGAGCGCGCCGGTCGGGTAGACAATCGTCGCATCGGCGCCTTTGTCGCGCGCAAAGGCAGCTTTTTCCTCCGATGAGACCGCGGCGATGACCCGCGCGCCGACAGCCTTGGCCAATTCGACCGCCGCAACGCCAACGCCGCCAGCTGCGCCCAGCACGAGAACCTGATCCCCCGCTTTCATCCCGCCGCGATCGATGAGCGCGTAATGCGAGGTGCCATAGGTCATCAAAAAGGCGGCGGCCTCGTCGAACGGCATAGAATCGGGGATTTTAACGCAGCGTTGGGCGTTGAGCGTCAGCTTCTCCGCCATGCCGCCCCAGCCGGCAAAGCCGATGACGCGGTCGCCGATCGAGAGCCCCTCGGTCCCGTCGCCCAGGCCGATCACCGTGCCGGCGACTTCTCCGCCCGGCGCAAAGGGGCGTTCGGGACGGAATTGGTATTTGTCCTCGATGATCAGGCTGTCGGGATAATTCACCCCCACGGCTTTGACCGCAATCAATACGTCGCCAAGACCGGGAACCGGATCGGCGATCTCTTGCAGCTGTAAGGTCTCTGGCCCGCCGATCGCGGTCGACAATAAAGCGCGCATGAGAGGATTGCCTTGTGGGGGACTGGTCGGGGATTATTGCGCTTCGGCATTGGCGCGGCGCGCCACATCAAAGGGGCGCACGATCGAGCGCGCCCAGGGCTTGCGCACATTGCGCGCCGGCCCGGTGTGGAATTTCAGCAAATCGCGCAATTTCCAGGCTTTCCACATTGCATAATCGGCATCGGCGAGGGCGATGATCTCGGCCTTCGTCAATTGCTCCGGCGCTTTCGGGCCTCGCGCTTTTTCTTCAGCTTTTGGTTTTTTCGGCTTTGCCATAAACGCCTCTATTCACTTGCTCGATCGTTGAGCGGATCACGCGGTGTGTTGCGGAAAGACGGCGCAATTGCAAGCCCACCAGTTGCGCCAATGGCGGCCTTGCGCCATGACATGACGAACTTCTATTTCAGGGCGCTTGGCGGAGAGGCAATGTTTCGATCTTTGACATTAATGTTGTTGCGGATTTCGACTGGCGCCTTGCTGATGATTTGGGGCGTCGTGCGCTTCATCCAAACCGACCGCGCCATCGGATTGTCCGAGCGGTTTTATTTCGGCCTCGTTTCCACGCCGCTGATGCAGCATGTGTTGGGCGGGCTGCAAATCTTTATCGGGGCGATGGTGATCCTCGGCGTCTTTCGGCGGGTGTTTTACCCCTTGCAGGCGGTAGCCCTGGGCCTTGGCGGTCTTGCGGTGTGGCGTTCTTATATCGATCCGCTCGGTCAGTTTTTTGGCCGAGAGGGAACCAATCTGTTGTTTTTCCCGTCTTCGACCGTGTTTTTCGCGACCTTGGTGCTGATCGCCTTCATTGACCATGACCATTGGTCGATCGACAAGCAAACCCGCCGGCGCCGCTCCGGAAATGCCTGACCCATCCGTCAAAGCGACGCGTCAGCGCCGCTGATACAGCACCGACTTGGTCAAGAACGCCTGATCGCTCGCCACGCGAACAAAGCCCGCTTGCGCGGCCAGCGCGTCAAGATCGGTCTCGAGATAAGTTTTGTAATACGGCTCGTGGAAATAGACCGGGAACGCCTGCAACAGCACGTCCAAATCGGGGCGGTCTTGCGGCTGCACGCTATCGGTCAGCACAAACAGCCCGCCCGGGCGCAGCACCCGCGCGATCTCGGCAAAAGCCAGCGGACGCACGCGCGGCGGCAATTCGTGGAACAGATAGACCGCGCTTGCGCCATCCAATTGGCCGGCATCGATCGGCAGCGCTTCAATCTGGCCTTGCACGAACCGCACTTGCGGAAAATCCGCCGCCAAACGCTGGCGCGCCCGCTCCAAGTAAGGCGGGGAGAGATCAACGCCCTCCGCCTCAAGCCGTGGAAAGGCGCGCAGGACGTCAAACAGGAAACCCCCATCGCCGCAGGCCAAATCGGCAAAACGCAAGCCGCGATGGTCGCGCTTGCGCCAAGCTTTGGCGAGCAGCGACAACCCGCGCCGACGCATCGCCGCCGCCGACCCGGCGAACAGCGCTTCAACCTGCGTTTCATAAACGGCGGCGCTGTGATCGCTCAGCCACCCGCCGGTCTCGTAATGAAAATTCTGCAAATAATAGGTTGGATAAGGGTCAGCAGCGCCAGCGGCGCGCAGGGCGTCGCGCACTTCGGTGCGGCCCTCGCGCAAACGCCGCGCATTGACCCGTTGCGCTTCTTCCAAGAACGCGCGGGCCTCGCGCAGGGCTTGCACTGCGCCGGTTGGACCAAGGGTCGGCGGGGCCGGATAAAGCCCGGCGGCGATGTCGGCGGCGTCCTTGTCGAATGCTTCGCGCAACGCCGCCAGCAAAACGGCGCGGTCGGCTTTGGCGCGCGGCTCGGCGTTGTTTTCTTCCGCCGCGAGCGGACCCGCCGCCCGCCGCGCCAGCACATAAAGCCCCGAATGCCAGACCGATTTCACGCTCGCCCCGGCGCGGTAAGCCGCCACGCGCCAGCGTGACCGGGCTGGTTCAACGCTTGGACCCTCAGACATCGGCAACGGTCTCCGAACGCGGTGCTACAGATCAATCAAGGCCTATTTGGGCGTAATCGCGCGAATCGGAAGATCGCGCCCGTTGCGCCATTCCACGAACCAATCGCAAAACTTCTGCAGACCCTGCTCAATCCCAATTCTTGGCGCAAAATTGATCGCCATCCGCAATTTTTTAATACTGGCGTAGGTCGTGCGCAATTCGCCGGGCTGGGGGCCCTCAAACCGCAAATCCCCACTTTTCCCCAGAGTTTTTTCGAGTAGGCGCACCATCGCCAAAACCGAATGCGGCTCGGAATGGCCGATATTGAACACGTCATGCCGGCCGAAATTGGCGTGGCGCTGCGAAAACCGCAGGACGCATTCAACGACGTCATCGATATAGGTAAAATCGCGCATGCCGGCGCCGTCGTCATAGATATGAAGCGGTTGATCCGCCAGCAACGCCTCCGCGAACAACCAATAGGCCATGTCCGGTCGGCCCCAAGGACCATAGACGCTGAACAGCCGCAAGGAGATGATCGCCATATCATAGGCGCTCGCATAGGCGTCGGCGATCAGTTCGCCGGAGCGCTTCGTCGCGCCATAGAGCGAGACCGGCGCATCGCACGGGTCGTCTTCGCGAAACGGAATGCGCGATTGCGCGCTATAAACTGAACTCGACGAGGCGCAGATGAACTTCGCCTGCGGGCAATGCCGACGCCCCCATTCCAGGATATTCAAAGAGCCAGCGATATTGGCGCGCTCATAAACCCACGGATTAACCGCCGAATAGCGCACCCCGGCTTGGGCCGCAAAATGCAAAATCACATCAGGCGCTGCGCCGGAAAGCGCACTCTCCAACGTTTTATAATCGGAGATATCGCAAGTGCGAAATCGGAATTGACTATTCGTCAATTGCCCAATACGCGCTCGCTTCAACGCGGGGTCATAATATTCGTTTATATCATCCAAACCAATAACGCGCAGGCCGGCGTCAAGCGCCCGCCGGCACAAATGCATACCGATGAAGCCGGCCGCGCCGGTGACCAAAACGGTAACCACAGTTCACTTGTTGACGGAAAAAAGGCCGGAGGCAATTGAAAAACGAATTCGGGGTTGAGCGTCTCGGTGGAGCTTGTTTTTTTGTTTAGCCCGTCTTATCGCCGCAACGTTCCCGTCCACGACGACCGGCGTGCAGAGTAGTGAGCGCAAGTGCATGATCGACTCTACAGCGCAGCTACCGTGGGCAAAATTCATCGGGCGCGAACCGCAACCCTTTGATTATGAACCGTTTTCATCTTTGCTCGATGGGCGGGTCGGCTTTGTAACTGGTGCGGCGGGCTCTATTGGTTCAGAACTCGTCATAGGACTTGCGCGGTTAGGCGCACGCCAAATCATCGCTTTTGACCACTCCGAGCGGGGGGTATTTGACCTCGAGCAAGCTTGCAGGCGCGCGGGCGTTTCAAATCGGGTGGAATGTGTTCTCGGCGATGTTCGCGATCGTCAAGCCCTCACGCAGGCGATGGCGGCGGCGCGACCTGCCTTTGTGTTTCACGCGGCCGCGATAAAACATGTTCCGATCGCGGAACGGTTCCCCGTGCAAGCGGCATGGACGAATGTTCTTGGCGCTCATTATGCGGCAGATGCGGCAAAAGCCTGCGGCGCAGCGGCGTTCATTCTGATTTCAACCGACAAAGCTGCCGATCCGCGCGGGGTATTGGGTGCGACCAAGGCGATGGCGGAGACAGTTGTCGCGCGCAATGATGTGCGAAATGGCCCGCGTTTTCTCAGTGTGCGCTTTGCAAATGTTATTGGGTCGCATGGATCTGTTGGACCAATCTTCGTCCGTCAAATCATGTCTGGCCAAGCCCTGACCCTTACGGAACGCACGGCCACACGCTACTTTATTACGGTTACTGAGGCCGTTTCATTCATACTTGAGATTGTCCGCAAGGGCTTGGCTCAGGAGATTGGCCAGGGTCGGGTTTGCGCGTGGCAATTGCCGCAGCCTTTGTCGATGTGGGACTTCGCCCAATCTTTGATCGCCCATTTTGCCCCGAGCGTTGACAATTACCCAATTGACGAAATTGGCTTGCGTCCCGGCGAAAAGCTGCACGAATTGTTTGTCGGCCCGGACGAGCATGTGACCCGCGACGAGCATGGCGTCATGCACATCACCAAGCCGCCGCTTTCGGAGCAAAAGCTGGCGCAAATCCTGCAAGGCTTGGAAACCGCGGTCGCGGCCGGCGATGGGCGCTCGTGCCGGGCGTTGCTGACGCAAACCATCGATCTGCAGGCCGCCGCCGAATAGGCCTGCGCTGGCGTCAAGCGCGATTCATTCGCCATTAACCACTTCACGTCATCACACGCGGCAAGTTTTGCCGAGCTTGCATGGCTGTCCGTCGACGCCGCCAGCTGGGCGCGGAGGTCGCCATGACGGTCGCAGAAGCCTTGGATTTGGGCCGCGAAGCGGTCGAAGTGACCCTGATTGTGATTACGCCGACCATGTTGATTGCGCTGGTTGTCGGCGTTGTCGTGTCATTGTTGCAAGCGTTGACGCAAATTCAGGAATTGACGCTCGTCTACGTGCCGAAGATATTCGTGGTGTTTTTTGCCTTGTTGATCTTCATGCCATTGATGGGATCGGCGCTCGGCGCCTTTGCCGAATCAATCTTTGCCCGCATCGCCAATTATTAGCGCCACCATGTCCATCGATGGCGATCGGCGCGCTCTATGATTGAAAACATCATCAATCTCGGTTGGGCGTGGATGGTCATTTTGCTGCGCCTTGGCGCGGCGATGATGATCATGCCCGGCATTGGCGAGGTCAACGTGCCGCCGAACATTCGCTTGTCGGTGGCGATCACCACGGCGACGGCCCTGGCGCCCATCCTTGGCGAAACGGCCGTGATCCCGAGCGATCTGAACGCGTTGTTCCTCCTGGTGATTAGCGAGACCATCATCGGCTTGTTGATCGGCGGCATTGGCCGTTTTTTGATGGCGGCGCTCGATGTCGCCGGCACGATCATCGCCTTCCAGACGGGGCTTTCCTTCGCCACGCAGATTAATCCCGGGCTTGGGCAATTGAGCGCCAGTTTGTCGAGCTTTATCGGCGTGACGGGACTTGTGTTGTTCATCAGCGCGGACTTGCATTTGGGCTTGTTGTCCGCCGCGGCGGCAAGTTTTGCGACCATGCCGCCGGGCGCGCCGCTCGATCTCGGCGATGCGGCGATGATGGCGACGCAAGGCTTGGCGACGGCCTTCACGCTTGGCTTTCAGATGTCGGGCCCGTTCATCGTGTTTGGCGTCGCTTATGCGCTGATCATCGGCGTGCTGAACAAGCTCGCCCCGCAGATCCAGCTTTATTTCGCCGCGCAATCGGGAACGACCTTGTTCGGGTTCGTTGTCCTCAGCGCCACCTTGTCGGCCGGATTGCTGTTGTGGCTCGCTGGCGCCGAGACCGCCATTTCTCAATTATAGCCGTGAGACGAACCGTCCATGACCGACAATACCGAGCAGGACGACAAGACCGAAGACCCGACCGAGCGACGGCTGCGGCAGGCGCGCGAGCAGGGCGACGTCGCCAAATCGCAAGATCTGGGCGCGTTCGGAGTACTTATCGGCGGGCTCGGCGGGTTGGCGATCGCTGGCCCGGCCATGGGACGCGGGCTGCTGCGCGAGTTCCAGATTTATCTCGAACAGCCGCATGCATTTGCGACCGATTCCGCCGCTTTGCAGGGCCTTGCCTGGCATTCGGCCGGCGATATGGCGCAGGTCAGCTTATGGGCGTTGGCGGCGATCGCGCTCGGCGCCCTAATCGGGCAATTGGCTCAGCACGCCCCGTTGTGGACCGCGGCGCGGATCAAGCCCGATTTGTCCAAACTGGATCCGATCAAAGGCTTTGGCCGGATTTTTGGCCGCGCGGCCTTTATTCAATGGCTGAAGAACGTCGCCAAACTGACCATTGTCGGGCTTGCCGGCGGCCTTTCCGCCTTGAACAGCGCCCGCCAATTGCCCGCGACGACCGCGTTATCGCCCGCCGCCTTGATGGATTATGTCCTCGATATCGGCTTGGCCATGGCCGCCGCCATGTTGGTCATGGTCGCCGTCTTCGCCGCGATCGATTATATCTTGCAACGGCAAGAGTTTTTGCGGCGCAACCGCATGACCCGCCAGCAATTGCGCGATGAATTCAAAGACACTGAAGGCGATCCGCATGTTCGGGCCCGGCTGCGCCAAATCCGCGCCGAGCGGTCGCGCCGGCGCATGCTGGCGGCGGTGCCGCAGGCCGCCGTCGTTATCACCAACCCGACGCACTACGCGATTGCGCTGAAATATGAGCGGGGCAAGACGCCGGCGCCGATCTGCGTCGCCAAAGGCGTTGACGCGGTCGCCTTGCGCATTCGCGCGATCGCCGAAGAAAACAACGTGCCGATTGTCGAAGACCCGCCTTTGGCGCGGGCGCTGCACGCCAGCGCCGAGCTCGACGAGCCGATCCCGCTCGAACATTATCAGGCCGTGGCGAAAGTGATCGGCTTTGTGCTGCGCCTCGCAGATCGCCGCAGCCCGCGAACGCCCAACGCGCCGCGAAATTAGGCTATACTCAATCGCAACGATTCGGCCTTTCGCCGCCGCGCGCCGACGACGTTAAATTTAGAAATGCCGCACCGTGCTCCCCGACACGGCAATTCGGCTGGAGACAAAACAACATGACCGATCCCTCGACTGCGCCGACGCCGCCCCAGAAGCCGGCCAAACGCAAGCGCGTGTTCGACATCCCCAAATTTTTGTTTGTGGTGCTGGGCGTTGCCGGCGTGTCCGCCGCCGGGGTCGCGGTCGGCTCTCCGCAGAGCCTTGGCGCCAATGGCATTGTGCTGCTGATCTTGATGGCGGCGGCGTTGATCGGCATGCTGACCTGGTTGATGGGCGGGGAGGGGCGCGCGCAGGGCCTGTTTCCGGCCGCCGAGCCTGGCGCGAGCGCTTTGAGCGGACGGCGTGGCCCTGAGCATGATTTTGTCGACGCCTTGAGCGAAGCGGCGCTGGTGGCGGGCGCGGACGGCTCGGTCATTTGCGCCAATCCGGCCTATGTGCAGTTTTGCCAATCCATGGGCGTGCAGACCGACAAGGGCGCCCTCCCAGGGCCCGAACGCGTATTCGCCCCGATCACCGGATTGGCGCCGGCCATGTTCCGGTTGGCCAAAGCCGCCCGCGCCGGTCAGTCCCTGAACGAAGAATTCCCCGCTTTTTTGGGCGCCAATGGCAAGATGCGCAGCTTTGCCGTGTCGGTGGGGAATATCGGTCGACGCCAAATCTTGTGGCGGATCATCGAGGACCGCATTGGCGGCGCGACAGCCCCGCTCGATGGGCGCGGATTATATATTGACGAAGCCCCAATCGGCTTTTTGGTCGCCCATGGCGATGGAACGGTCGTTTATATGAATAAAACGCTGCGGCGCGTGTTGGGCTATGAAAATGTTGTCTTGCCCCGGCTCGATTTGCTGTTTTCAGAGCCTTATCGGTTGGCGCTAAAGCGGGACCGCACCCGGCCAACCGCTTCTGTATCAGCAAGTTTATCATTTCGAGCCCGAAACGGTGTCGAAATGCCGGCGCAGGTCACCGCCAATTGGGCGGAAGGCGATGACGGTACATTGCGGATCATGGCGCATATGGTGAACGGGTTGACGGCCCGCGCCATGACGGCCCCGGCCGAATCCGGTGTCGTGATGCCGCGCACGGCGCTCGATCCGTTTTTTGAGACAGCTCCGTTTGGCGCGGTGCGCCTGGCGGGCGCGCGCTTTGACCAAGCCATTATCGTCGACGCCAATGACGCGTTTCGCCAGATGACGCGCGGCGCCGCCGTGCCAGGCGAAACCTTGGCCGGCGTGCTCGCCGCCAAGCCGGGCTCGCCTTTGTCCGCGCAAGAGACGCTGCAAGAAGCGCTGAGCGCCCCACAGCGCCTGGTTGCGCGCAGCGAGCCCGACAAATCGCTGACCATGCAAGCCATTGATC
This sequence comes from Hyphomonadaceae bacterium UBA4763, assembly GCA_002403455.1. Lineage (GTDB taxonomy): Bacteria > Pseudomonadota > Alphaproteobacteria > Caulobacterales > Aquidulcibacteraceae > UBA4763. Next base: position 20,558 of record DHHV01000049.1, read on the forward strand.
TGCGCAATGGCGAGTTCGGGGCCTTCTTGTTCCGCGTCGATGAGCAAGAAGCGATGGAGCTGCAATTGCAACAGCAATCCAAGCTCCACACCTTGGGCTATGTCTCGGCCAAGATCGCCCATGAACTCAACACTGCGCTCAATGTCATCAAGCTGGGGCTGGATGAATTGCTGATGCGCCATCCGCGCGGCGACGCCCTCTTCAAGGATCTGCACATGATCCGCCAAGCGCAGCTGATCGCGGAATCCATGGTCAGCAAATTGCTGGCCTATACGCGCCAGCAGACCTTCCAGCTTAAAGTGCTCGACCCGGGCAATCTCGTCACGACGATCACCGAATTCATTCGCCCCGTCATCGACAATCGCATCAAGATCGACGTCATCCACGGCCGCGATCTGCCGTTCATCAAGGCCGACCAGACCCAGATGCAAAGCGTTGTGATGAATTTGGCGACCAATGCGCGCGATGCGATGACGCAAGGCGACCGCGCCGCGGGCACGATCACCATCCGCACCTTGCGCACCCATGCCGAGGACCAGCATAAATTGGGCCGCAAGGAAGTGCGCGACGGCGATTATCTCGTCATCGAGGTCAGCGATACCGGTACCGGCATTCCGCCCGAAATCCAGGAAAAAATCTTCCTGCCCTTTGTGACGACCAAAGCTGCCGGCAAAGGCACCGGGCTGGGTCTTGCCATGGTGTTCGGGATCATCAAACAATCGCATGGCTATGTCTATTTGCGCAGCAAAATGGGCGAGGGCACGACCTTTGAGATCCTGCTGCCGGCCTATGAACCCACCCCGGAAGAGCGCCAAGACTTGTTGCAGGCCAATGCGCCGCCGCCGCCGCCCAAAGACGTCGCCGGTCGCGGGCGCATTCTGCTGGTCGAGGACGACAATTTGCTGCGGTCGGTGACCGCGCAAGTGCTGATGGCGGCGGGCTATGAGGTCTTACAGGCCAGCCATGGCGAGGAGGCCCTCGACCTCCTGCGCGAAAATGTCGGCAAGATCGATTTGCTGTTCACCGACGTGATGATGCCGATCATGGACGGCCCGACCTTGTTCAAGGAAGCCGAGCCCTTTTTGGGCAATACGCGGGTCTTGTTCATGTCGGGCTATGCCGAGCGCGATTTTGAAAAATCACTCGGGGGCCCACGCCGGGTCGGCTATATCGCCAAGCCGTTTGGCCGCAAGGACCTTGCCGAATGCGTCAAGCGCGAATTGGCCGAGCCGATCATGCAATCGGCCTGATCGCCCTATTGACGCGCCGCGGCGGCGGGGTCATCGGCAAGCGGCTTTTCCAAGGGCAAACGGGAGATCCGCGCCATGAGCATTGACCTGCAGGCCCTCGCGGCGGCGCATGAAGGCACCTTGGCGGCGACCTTGGGCGTGCGTTTCGTCAGCGCCGAGAAAGAGCGGGTCGTCTGCGAGCTTGCCATGGCGCCGGCTTTTGCGACGGTCGGCGGCGGCGTGCATGGCGGGGTGTTGATGGCCTTTGCCGACATTGCCGGCGCGGTTGGCGCGTTTTTGAACCTGCCGCCGGGCACGCGCACGTCCACCATGGAAAGCAAAACTAATATGGTCGGCTCGATCCGCGACGGCGTTTTGCGGGCCGAAGCCGTGCCGGTGCATATTGGCGCGCGCACCATGGTCTGGCAGACCCGCGTCACCGATGCGGCCAGCGGGCGCCTGCTCGCCCTCACCACGCAAACCCAAATGACCTTGCCGATCGGATGAACCCGGGGCGCATCCTTACAGGTTTGCGGATCGACGTGCTCGGCGCGGGCGTCGTCGGCGCGGCGATCGCTTTTGGCTTACGCCAATTGGGCGCCGAGGTCCGCATCAAGGCGCTGCTGCGCCTTGGCGATCCCGGCATCCAAGCGCGCCCCGACTTCGCCAGCGCCTACGCCGCGGCCCTGATCATGCCGCATTCGGTCGCCGCCGACACCGGGCCGCTTTTCGCGATCTCCCAGGACGTCTTTCTGCGCCTTGCCGCCCAAAAAGCGGCGGGCGTGCGCATCCAGACCCATTTTGAGCTTTGGGAGGATGATCGCCCCGATCCCTGGTACGCCGCCTGGACGAAAGACCGCCGCCCGCTCGGCGCCCAAAGCGATCCTTCCCCGCCGTTGCGGCCGGGAGCGGCCACACTGAACGGTTTCGTCTGCACCGCCGCCTTTGTCGACATGGAGCTTTACCGGCCCTGGTTGGACGGGCAACTCGCCAAATCCGCCATTCCGGTCGAGCGGGTCGCGTTGCGCGACGCGCCCGCCGCCGTCAGCGCGTGCGACGTCCTCGTCAACGCCTTAGGCATCGGCGCCGAGGCGGTCTTCAACGATGTCGGCGACAGCCATCTGCTGCGCGGCGTCCTGCTGCGCTTTCCGACACCGGAAGAATGGCGCGGCCGTCATGGCGCCCCGCTTTCCTATAATTACGCGGCGATCAACGCGGACGGCGCGCCGGGCGGCGATGTCTATTTTTATCCGCGCGCGCGGTCTTTGGTGCTCGGCGGCCTGCGCGAGCCCGGCCGGCTCAACGCGCAAGGCGATTTTGTCGGCGACGGCGTCATCCTGCCGACCACCTTGGTGCAAGGCGTGAAGCTTCCCATTGCGATGATCGACCTCAACCGGGTCCTCGTCCGGCAATTAACCGCACGCGATTTGCCCCCGCTGGCGGCGGCCGAGGTCGATGTCGGGTATCGCTTTTTGCTGGGGCGCACGGGCCATCCGCAGAAAAAGCTGGGCTGGAGCGCCGATGGCGCACGCTTTGACGCGCTCGGCTTTGGCGGCGCGGGCGTCACCTTGTCCTGGGGCGCCGCAGCGGAAGCGATGGCGCAGATCGCCGCCCGCCATCAGAGGGGGCGTTTTGCGTTGGCGGAGATGGGGGAATTGTTGGCGGCGGGGCTTCTGGATGCTCCAATAAGTTGATCCGTCGGTTCATGCAGCGGAGACGCCGGAATAACGCAGTGTTAAGCGATGTCCTGCTTTTGCTCGAAAAGATTTGACGCAATCTTGTAGGCTTTTTCCCAGTTTTTGTCTGTAACAGAAAAAGCAACCCGGGCACGGGCCCGCTTTGCTCTTCGACGAAAACGCGCCTCCAACGAAGCGATCTCCCTTAGACTTTCGAGAGAATTTGGCGAATTGAAATCACTTGACTTAAGGATAAATTCGACCATCCAAAGCTGTTGGTGAAAGTCATGAAACCAAGAATAAATGAACGATAAACGTTCATAAGCATCTTTTTCGGATATTCGTTTATAATAAATGTCCCTCTCCACTTCCTTCCAATAATTCAACCAAATTGTTAATATCATATGTTCGTTCGGTCGGTTGATATCAGCGCCTTTTTCAGAATTTAAGAAACCAGATAATGGCTCATGATGGCCCTGAAAACGAATTCGATTCTGGAAGGGAACGAACTGAGCTTCATGCTCATTATTGAAAGGGAATTGCCGAAAGATAATCATTCCCCCAACAACTTGAACGCGGTAAATATCTCCGTATATTCCCTTCCATGAAATCCACTTCGAGGCTATTTCCCAAGATACCGCCGTTACTTCCACATAAAATAAGCGATCGGAAATTATATTTGCAAGGCGTGAAATCTCTGACTGTTTCGAATCTGATTTTCGGTATAACTCCAACACGATTGGAATGCTGACTACAACTAAAAAAGATAGAGCGTTTGCTGAAATGTCAAACCAATCTTTGCCGCCAATATTTAATTTTGCAAGCCATATAGGCGCACAACAGCTTGTGAGGTTCTTTGTTATAAAAAAACCGAAAATAATAAAGAAAAAAGCCCAATTATTAAAAAAATTACAAGCAAAATTATAAGAAAAAAGAGCGAAAAATTTCTGGCAATTATTGGCCATGCAAGCTGATTTTTACGTAATATGTTCGTTCTTTGAAATTCGCTTTTTATCGAGGCTAGCGCTTTCATAAGATACAATCCGCTGCAGAATTCTCCTGATTGATATTTTGCTGCGCTAGCCGCTTTTTGGTCAAGCCACTTATTCACAAACAGTAACGGAGCTAATTCTAGAGAACGCGCTGCACAAGTTCAAGATTGAGCCGCCCTCCAAAATTGACCTGCTGCATCCAGTGTAACATTTGCGTTGTCAGTTGACTAGGTAGAACGTGAATACAGTATAACCTTGGAAACTAGGTAATGTTAAAAATATCTCTTTTCTCCAATTTTCGCGAGCGTGATTTTCGACGATTGTATCAATGCGATTGGGCCGTTGGTGGCTTAGTCGGACGTCTTGCGTGCCTCGCAACGTAGAAAAACTCCGCGCTTATCAATATCATGAGCCTGCCGTTCCGAAGTGGATCGATTCCTGGCCCGCGTGTAACAGGATTTTTGAAGAATCCCGCTTGATCCAACCATGACGACGTCATATTTGACGTCATGGTCGTCTTGGACTCGAACGTCGTCATGGCGGGCATGTTTTCTCGGCGCGGCGCATCGTTCTGGCTTCTCGAGCGGGCGATCAGCGGGCGGCTGGCAATTGCCGTGTCTGTAGCTTTGGCCTTGGAATATGAGGATGTGATGGTGAGGTCAAGCAGCCTGAAATTGAGCTGGGCCAGCAGAGACGAAATCGAAGACGTCCTAAACGCTCTCCTGGCGCGAGCAAGACTGGTTCAACCGATCCGATGGCGACGACGGCCGTTGCTGCGCGATCCGGGAGACGATTTGGTGTTGGAATGCGCGCTTGATGCAGGCGCAAAGACAATTGCGACCATGAATGTCCGAGATTTCAGCGAAGCTGCCAGATTTGGTGTCGAGGCGATTCGCCCCGGTGACCTTGTCGCTCGCTTGCGCGAGGGGGAAAAGCCATGAGCAATTATCCCTTGCGCTTGCCAGAACGTTTAATGGCGCAAGCCCGTGAGCTGGCCCAGGCCGAAGGCGTCTCGATCAACCAATTTCTGTCGACGTTGATCGCCGAGCGGGTCGGCGAACTGAACGCCTTGCGCCAAGTGCAGGCGCGCATCGCCCGCGGCGATCCAGCCCGCGCGGCTGGCATCCTCGCGCGCGTTCCCGAGCGCGACCCGCTGCCCGGCGATGAATTTTAGGCGGCGTGGCGCGACGCCCTCCTACAACCCCGCCGCTTGTTTCGCCGCCCCCATCACGTCCGCAAACATCCCTGCCGTCAGCCGGCCGGTATTCGTGTTCAACCGCGAGCAATGATAAGACGCGGTCAGCCAATAATCCCCGACCTGCGCCATCGCGCCATGCCCGAACGGCGCCTGCGCGCGCTTGACCCCCAAGGCCGCCAGCACATTGCGATGCGCCACATCGCCCAAAGTCAAAATCGCCCGCAGGCGGGGCAATTGCCCGATCCGCGCCTGCAGGAACGGCCGGCACGCGCGCTCTTCGGCGGGCTCGGGGCGATTGCCAGGCGGGGCGCAGCGCACCGCATTGGTGATCATTACGCCCCTTAACGCCAGCCCGTCATCGTGCCGCGCCTGATAGGTCCCGACCGCCAGCCCGAGGTCGATCAACGTCTCATAGAGCAGTACGCCCGCATAATCCCCGGTAAAGGGCCGCCCAGTGCGGTTCGCGCCCATCCGCCCGGGCGCCAAGCCGACAATCAGCAAACGCGCGTCGGGATCGCCAAAAGACGGGGCCGGGCCGTTGAACCAGTCGGGATGCGCCGCCGCATTCTCGGCCCGATAAGCGACCAGACGCGGGCAAAGCGGGCAATCGCGCCCCGGTTCGGCTGGTCCTGCGCCTGGAGCGCCGGGCGAAAAAGTGGGAACCGGTTTTTCGATCATTCGGCGCGACCACGTAAAAATGAGAGCGCCGGGCGAAAAAGGGGAACCGGTTTTTCGATCACGCGGCGCGACCACGTAAAAATGAGAGCGCCGGGCGAAAAAGTGGGAACCGGTTTTTCGATCATGCGGCGCGACCACGTAAAAACGAGAGCATGGAGCGATTTCGATAAATCGCTCCATGCGCGAGCCCCTTATTCCTCGTCGTCATCATAGCCGCCAACATCGCCTTGGCGCGGCGGGCGCCCGACCAAATTCACGAGATCGGCGAGCTCGATAAAATTGTCCGCATAGCGCCGCAAATCGTCCGCGACCATTGGCGGGTTCGAGCGCATGGTCGAAACAACGCTCACCCGCACGCCGCGCCGCTGCACCGCTTGGACGACGCGCTTGAAATCGCCATCGCCGGAGAACAAAATGATATGGTCGGCGACCGCGCCGATCTCCATGATGTCCACGGCGATCTCGACATCCATGTCGCCTTTGATCCGGCGCCGGCCCGAGGCGTCCGTATATTCGCGCGCGGCTTTGGTGACCAAAGTATAGCCGTTATAATCCAGCCAATCGATCAAGGGCCGCAAGGGCGAATATTCCGCATCTTCCAGCAAAGCCGTATAATAATAGGCGCGGATCAACCGGCCGCGCTTGCGAAACTCTTCCAACAGCTTGCGGTAATCGACATCGAAGCCGAGCGCTTTGGCCGCCGAGTATAAATTGGCGCCGTCGATGAAAAGCGCAATTTTTTCGTTGGGGTAAAACAAACTCATTTACCGAGAACACCTTAAGGGTTTAAAATATCCCTACAATCGCCAAGAGTATTTGCGACATTCGGGCACGAGTCATGCGACTGTTTTTTGATTTTCGCAAGCGCCAAAGACGCAAGACATGGTAGAATATCAGCAGATATGGATCGGTCTTGGCGCAAATCTTGGCTTTCAGGGGCGCCCGCCTCAAGCTAATCTGGCGCGAGCGGTGACGGCGATCGCCCAGATATGGCGCGTCGCGGCGATTTCCAGCCTGTGGTCTTCGCCGGCTTGGCCTGATCCCGCAGACCCGCCTTTCGTTAACGCCGCGATTGGCGCGCTTGCGCCCGCTGCGCTCGCCCCGCCGGAAATGATGGCGCATTTACTGCAGCTGGAGGGCGATTTCGGGCGCCGGCGCGGGCGGCCCAATGCGCCGCGCACGCTGGACCTTGACCTGTTGGCGATCACCGAGCGGACCGGCCTGTGGCCCGGCCCGCCGCGCGTTGAGCTGCCGCATCCGCGGCTTCTCAGCCGCGCTTTTGCGCTTGGCCCGCTGGCCGAAATCGCGCCGTCTTTGCTGCTCGGCGCCGATGGGCAAAGCGCCGCCGCGCTTTATGCTGAGCTCGCGCCCGCCAATCCGCGCTGTCGGCGGGTGTTAACGGCGGCGGAGTTTGTGTAAATTGCGCGCGCTGCGCTTGCCGCATCCGAACACGCCTTCGCCGCCGTCAGGAGCGATCCCGGATACAACGCCTTAAACGCCATCTACCCCCCCCCCCCCCCCCC
>DHHV01000049.1:28173-28596 GCA_002403455.1 Hyphomonadaceae bacterium UBA4763
CCCCCCCCCCCCCCCCGCGACGGGAGCGCCGTTCGCGTTCGGCGATGTCCTGCTCGTCCGTCTTTCCTTCAAGGCCGGACTCTACATTTAACTGGTTGAGATTTCGGGGGTCACGTCACGCCAACTTGCACCATCAAAAACCGTGTGCAGACAATGCGATAGCACGAACCACGCGCCAACGCGCCAGTTCGCTTTATCTTGCCTTCGACTACCCATCGTCTTCGCGGTAAAGGTGAAGGGTTCGATATTGAAGCGGGTGCTGGACCAGCGCGGCAAACAACTCTTGCTGTTCTCCCACATTCAGGTCGTTGCTGGACTCTATCTCAAGCAGCTGGCCGCACTCGTGAAACTCATACCCGAGAGTCGCCAACTCCGTGCGAAGCGCGGACTCAAAAGCTTGCCAGTCAGGGAAACGACCAAAGA
>DHHV01000049.1:28928-29349 GCA_002403455.1 Hyphomonadaceae bacterium UBA4763
CCAGCCATACCCTCCTTTGAGCCCGTCCAATCGCGCAGGGCTGCCTATTGAGGTTCTGAAGTGGATGTTGGCAGCAAAATCCGTCATCGGTCTGGGTACTCTTGATGGACGACCGGCTTCACGTTTTTGCCCTTCGCGTCCTCGGCTTGGAAGTGCGGACCTTGTTTGGGATTGGCCGGATTGGCGTCATTGCGAACGCTCCCACCTTGCGGCGTTTGTCTTTGGGCCGCTTGTTCCGCGGACTTTCTGGTGCCGTGTTCAACCGTGTGTTGCTTCGGGTGTCCGCTCGGCCCCAGTTTAGATTCCGGTATGCCCTTATTGACGTTGTCGGCGGCCCTTGCCTGCGCCTCTGGGCTTCGTCCGCCAGCGGAACAATTATGCACCAGCACGCGTTGTTCGTCAACAAAGTAGGTCTCGAAGT
>DHHV01000049.1:29663-33006 GCA_002403455.1 Hyphomonadaceae bacterium UBA4763
CAACAAAGTAGGTCTCGAAGTCGGCGACGGTGAGGTTGTATGTGCTGTCGGTCCTCTCCGTCTCTTCGACTGAGGCGACGGTCATGCCGCGGCCGTCACGGGTGACAACGCCCATCCCGGCAACAAGCTCTTCGGTCCGTTTCCAACCCTGTCCGGCGATCCACCAGGAGGGGCGTCCGTGGTTTCAAACTTCTCCGCTTCGCCGTCGACGCCCGTGAGAAACACCTCCCAAATGATCCGCTGGTGGCGCCGGATCAGATCGGTTACGGGCTTTAGCGTCGTCTCCCCGGTCTCAAAGTCCCGGGCGACGACTTAACACCTAGTCCGTCAAAATGGAGATCCATGTAATCTCGGACAAAGCAAACGGCACTCAGTTCATCGCCGATAACTGATGGCAAATCCGGACGATTTTCTAAGCTGTGGCTCATTCGTCTTCCTTCAGCGGAATATGTCGCCTTGGATCGTCGCGCGAAATGGCGCCGCCATTTCGCGGTGCTTTATCTTGCCCTCACAATTTTTGGGTTCGATTGGGGCCAATTTTCGAAACGCGCACGTTGGGCCCAGGCGGTTCACCGTTGAGGTAGCCGATCATTTGAGGAATGTATCTCGCGACATCATTGACGACCTTCGTCTTCGCGGCTGTTCTACTCAACTGCCACCAATTTGGCGCCCATTGCTTGTATCGATAGCCGTCGTCTTGCTTCCAAACCAGAGTGGCGCCCTTAACCCATTCCCAGTCGTTTGGCGTGTCGGGTCGCTTGGTTCCTCCCCAAACCTCGAACTTTGGCTTGCGATATTTGTCAAAATATATCGAGATGAAGTCGACGGATCGATCGACATTTGCCCGCTCCAAGGCAATTTGATTGGCTTGAACGGGTCCGATATCGAAGGTCTTGTCTACCCAAATGAAGCCGGCATTTTCGATAAGCGGAACAATGGTCGCAACGACTTTTTCACCTGTGTCCCGCATCCTTTCAGGCCCGCGCAAAAGCCATTTCACAAAGACTTTTTCGCTCTTTCTTGCCGTCGACATAGCATGTCCTTTCAACACGGATTTCGGTCGCCCTTGCAAGACAATGTATTTGCCGGAGTAAACAAGGCGCCGGACGTCCCGCCGCCTGCTCCTCCCAAAGCTCCGCCAGTCTTTGCAACATCGTCGTAAGAAGTTCGGGAAACCGAGAAAGCATCGCCAAGCGCGCGTTGAAGAGCTTGTTGCGGGCGCCTCAGCTCCGAGTTACCAAACTTTGCTTCTACCGCTTTTATCGCGCCGTCCTTTCCCTGCACGACAAAATCCGGCTTGGAGCGTGCGGCCGAACCCGACAGCTTGCCCAACTGTGTAATTTGTCCAGCGGCGGTTCTTCCTCCCTCGACCAGAATCTTCTCGCCTCTCAGCGCAATTCCCGCCTTCGCGACGGCTTCGCCGATCTTGCCTTTGGTGCCGATCGAAAGACCTTTTGCAGCCGCCGTCAAGCCGGCGGCGCCGCCGACTTGGCCAACTGCTTCGAGCGCGCCAGAAAGGGCCACGCTGCCGTAATCCACGCCGGCAACTGCGTCACTGAAGCTCTCGCCGGATGCCAAGCCAGCGCTGACCTGAAGCGCGAAATCCAGTCCCGCTCCAAAAACGAAACCGGCGACTCCGAACTCCCCCGTCGGATCGTAATTATTAACCGGATCATTCCCGGCATAGGCATAACGGTTGAAATAAGCCGGGCCGCCTTGCGCAAATAACGCCCTCTAATTTGGGGCCCGCTAACCATGCGTTGGCCGCACCGTTCGCGTTCGGCGATGCCCTGCTCGTCCGTTTTCCCCGGAGGGGTTAATCCCCTTTTTCGGAGATGCTTTCTGGGCGCGGGGCACGTCATCACGTCAACGGCCATGCCGGGCGTCTGCGCCAAACTTCGGCCGCCGTCACGCGCGGGGGAGGCAAAGACTAAGGCGAGAAGCGCCGTTAATCAGGATGGCGAAACGACGGAAACGCAACGTGGGCTCCGGCCGCTCTAGCCTCTGACACTATTAAGTCAATGTCAGCGGTCGCAACGGTCATGGGCACGTCAATTGAGACCAACTGGTACGGCTCAAACCGAGCGAGATTGCATCCAAGCGCAATTAAACGGTCGAGGCTGGGTTGAACGCTTTGCGCACTTCCCTTCAGCACCCACAGGACGCTGCGACTAGATTTTCCGACCGTTCTCCAATTTGCGACATAATTTTCTTCATCGAGTTCTACCGCAATACAGTCTCCGACCGAAATCCCTTTCAAAAAAAGCGGCGGCGCCTCGATGCGAAAGTATCCTGCGTCAGTCTTCTCAACGGGTAGACACTCGGCGGCGACAGGAGGCCAGCCGACTTCATCAACGTCTAACCTGAAGACGAGGGATGACCGGGATGTATCGGACATTCGTGACCTATTTCAAATGTTCTCTTTTGTGGCATTCAGGGCAAACGACCTCAGGTTTGCTGTTACGTCCGCCTCCGCGCTGAATAGCAGGATTGTGATGAACTTGCGCTTGGTTTGAGGGCGTGGAAACGCCTTTCTCGCTCTTAATGTTTGCCAAGTCATTTCGTCCGCATCTCTCGCAAGTCATTTTTCCCTTATTGGCCTTCGCGTTATCGGTTTTCGCCTCTTGCTTCTGAGCACGAGTAAAATCGCCGACTCTGGCCGGACAATTGTGCACCAGCACGCGCTGTTCGCCAACAAAGTAGGTCTCGAAGTCGGCGACGGTGAGGTTGTATGTGCTGTCGGTGCGCTCAGTCTCAACGACTGACACCAGTACCATGCCGCGTCCGTCGCGTGTGACCACCGCCATCCCGGCAACAAGCTCGTCGGTACGCTTCCAGCCTTGTCCCGCAATCCACCACGGATGGTCGTCAGTGGTCTCGAACTTCTCTGTTGCGCCATTGGCGCCGGTCAGCGACACTTCCCAGATGACCCGCTCATGGCGCTGAATCAGATCGATGACCTCTTTCAGAGCCGTCTCGCCAGTCTCCTCGTCGCGCGCCCAGACCCTATCGCCCACGGCGATCTCGTCGATCGGCCGAAGGCCCTGCTCGGTATCGACAAGGGTCCCGGCGACGAAGCAGCAAAGCTTGTTCACTGCATTGGCTGCGTTCAAAGCCTTATCGGTGAGGCGCACAATTGCGCCGCCTCCCGTCACACCCGGTAATGCGAGACTTATTAAATTTGCAACAGCCGATGCTCCATTTACCGGGTTCAACCCATTTTCAGCGATATCAAGGACATCGAAGATTAGGCCACCAAGGTCGATAGCGCTTTCTAGGTATTCCCCCGTCGGATCGTAATTATTAACCGGATCATTCCCGGCATAGGCATAACGGTTGAAAT
>DHHV01000135.1 GCA_002403455.1 Hyphomonadaceae bacterium UBA4763
CTTCCCCCGCCGGGGCGAGCACGAAACGGATCATGGCGCTTTTATCGCGCTCTGCGCCCGTCGCAATACACCGGCGCAAAGGCGCGCGCGCGGCGCGCCCTGTCGGCTCCAGCAACGCCGCTTCCGGCGCTCCTGGCGAGGCTTCCAAATCTACCGGAAGGGCCTCATCGTTCGCCATCGTTGTCGATATCCTCCGCCACGGCGGGCGCCTCTTCGCCGTCGATGACCAGACCTTCGGTGTCGGCGATGTATTCTTCGCCCTCCGGCTCTTCTTCTTCGCCAGCAATGCCGAACACCTCATCGGCCAGGGTCAATTCCTCCGGCGCCGGCAATAACGCGTCGAGCGCGGCCTGATCGACCCAGCCGAGCGCCAGGCGCGCCCGCATGATCAGAATATTCGCCGCCTCGGTCGTGATGTCGAAGCCGTCGAGCAGGCCGGGGGTTTTGACCACTTCGAAGCGCTTTTCGCCCTTGGCTTTGTCGCCACGGCGGCGTTCTTCGGTCCCGGTGAGGTCTTCCGGGATCAGGCCGGCGAAATCCTCCAGCGTTTTGATCCCTTGTTTGCCGAGCGCCACAACCTGCGCCGCCGGCAGCCCTTCGAACTCGAACAAATCATCGGCAACGCCGAGCGCTTGGCGCTCGACATTGTGCTTTTCCCGCTCGATCGCCAAATAAGCGACCGCGCGTTCTTGCAATTCGCCGACCAGATCTTCGCTGAAGCCTTCGATGTCGAGCAGATTTTCCGGCTCGACATACGCGATTTCCTCGATCGTTGAGTAATCTTCGGTTGCCAGCAATTGCGCGACGGTTTCATCCAGGTCGAGCGCGTCCATGAACAAGGCTGTGCGCTCGGCGAATTCTTTTTGGCGACGCTCGCTCTCTTTTTCTTCGGTGATGATGTCGATCTGCCAGCCGGTCAGCTGCGCGGCGAGGCGGACATTCTGGCCCTTGCGGCCGATCGCCAACGGCGATTGGCTCTCCGGCACGATGACCTCAACGCGGTTTTCGTCCTCGTCGAGCACGACTTTCGACACTTCCGCCGGCTGCAGCGCGTTGACGATGAAGGTGGCCGGATTGGGCGACCATGGCACGATGTCGATCTTTTCGCCGGCCAGCTCGGCGACGACCGCTTGCACGCGGCTGCCGCGCATGCCGACGCAAGCCCCGACCGGGTCGATCGAATTGTCATTGGAGATCACCGCGATCTTGGCGCGGCTGCCCGGATCGCGCGCCACCGAGCGGATCTCGATAACATTGTCATAGACTTCCGGCACTTGCTGGGCGAACAATTTCGCCATGAATTGCGGATGAGCGCGCGAGACAAAAACCTGCGGCCCGCGCGCTTCGCGGCGGACGTCGTAAATATAGGCGCGGACGCGATCGCCGACCCGCAAGGTCTCGCGGGGGATGCGCTGCTCGCGTCGCATGATCGCTTCGGATTGGCCAAGGTCCATGATGACATGGTCATGTTCTTCACGCTTGACGATTCCATTGACGATCTCGCCGACGCGGTCTTTATAGGCGTCGAATTGCTGATCGCGCTCGGCCTCGCGCACGCGTTGCATGATGACTTGTTTGGCGGTCTGGGCGGCGACCCGGCCAAAATCCATTGGCGGCAATTCTTCTTTCAAGACATCGCCGATTGCCGCGTCCGATTTCAGGAAGCGGGCGTCCTTGAGGCTGATTTCGAACGGCTCGACTGGGGTCTCGGCGACATGCTGACAACGCCACAGAGTCATTTCGCCAGATTTGGGATCGATCTGCGCGCGGATGTCGAGCTCTTGGCCGTAACGTTGGCGCGCCGCTTTTTGCATGGCGTCTTCCATGGCGGCGATGACGATCATGCGATCGATGCTTTTTTCGCGGGCGACCGCATCGGCGATCTGCAGGATTTCCAAACGGTTGGCGGACACGCTCATCGGCGTCACTCCTCGGGGTCTTCAGGAACGGAAAGGGAAAATTTGGGGCCTGGCGCGTCGGCGTCGTCTTCGCCCAGCAAGGCCTTGCTGGAGGGCAAGCCGCGGCGGCGCTCAGCCTCGGCGATGAGATCGTCGGACAACACCAGTCGAGCGTCTTTGATCCAGGCGAACGGGATCATCGCGGTGGCGTCTTCGCCCTCGAGATCGATGCCGATCTCGCCGCCCTCGGCCCCGGCCAACACGCCTTTGAATTTGCGCCGTCCCTCGACTAAACGATCAAGCTCCAGGCGCGCGGCATGGCCGGTAAAAGCGATGAAGTCTTCCAGCGCCACCAACGGCCGGTCAATACCGGGCGAGGACACTTCAAGCGTGTAAGCGTCCGGGATCGGGTCGGCGACGTCGAGCAGCGCCGAGCATTCGCGCGACAACTTGGCGCAATCTTCGACATCCATGCGGCCATCGGCGCGGCGCTCGGCCATGATCTGCACGCGCGGGCGTCGGCCGCCGCTGACGCGGATGCGCACGAGCCGAAAGCCGAGATCAGCAGCGGCGGGCTCTAAAATGCTCAGAATTTTCTGTTCGACAGGCGAAACCGCCCGCATGGCGCAAGCTTTCCGAAAAATGATGCCGCCGCCGGAGCGATCCAGCGCAATAGGAAAGCTTCGATGTACGGATATTTGGATGAATACACCTGATTGAGGCATTCGTCCAGACGAAAATTTGGGATTGAGCGCTTGAACTATTGAGTCACGGAATCATCACGGATTTGTTGCATACGCGTCACACCTTGCCGGCAAGTGCGCCGCGCCGCGCGCGTTGACCGAAATCACATGGCAGCCATAGGGTTTCCGCAAGCCTGACAAAGGGCGAAGCCTTCGGCGCGCTTCAAAAAAGCCGTCAAATCGGGGAACATCATGCAGACGGACAAGCTCTTTAAAGCCCGGCTCATCGCCGGCAGCATTCTTTCTTCCTTGGCGCTCTCTATCGCTGCGCCAGCCTTCGCCGCCGATGACGAGATCATCAAGCTGGCGCCGCAAGCCCCGCAGGCCGGCCCCGCCGCCGGCGCGCAGAGCGAAGACACCGAGCGCCGTGAAGAAGTCCAGGTCGTCACCGGCACGCGCATCCAAATCCCCAATCTGGTCCAAGCGACCCCGGTCGTCACCGTCGGCAAAGAAGAATTGGATATCCAACAGGTCTCGACGACGGAAGAATTGCTGCGGCAATTGCCAGGCCTCGTCCCTTCGATCGGCCCGGCCGTTAACAATGGCGCGAATGGCGCGGCGACGGTCAACTTGCGCGGGATTGGCGCGAACCGCAACCTTGTCCTGTTGAACGGCCAGCGCATCACGCCCTTCGGCTTGGGTGCGGTCACCGACACCAACAATATCCCGACCGCGATCATCGAAAGCGTCGACGTCGTCACCGGCGGCGCAACGACCGTTTACGGCGCGGACGCCATTTCCGGCGCGATCAACTTCAAAACCCGCACCGATTTCGAAGGCGTTGAGCTCAATGTCGTCGGCGGCATCACCAATCAAGGCGATGGCCGCACCATCCGCACCGACTTTACCGTCGGCGGCAATTTCGCCGATGATCGCGGCAATGCGGTGCTGAGCTTCAACTACACCGATTTCAACGCGGTGTTCCAAGGCGATCGCGACATCTCCGTCGAAGGCTTCAGCTCGACCAGCGGGGCGGTGCAGGGCTCGGGCACGACGGTGCCGACCGTGTTCCTTGGCTTGCCGGGCGGGACCCAGCAATTCAATCCAGCGACGGACGGCCTGTCGCCGGTGTTCAACACCTTCAACTTTAACCCGTTCAACCTGTTCCAAACCCCGCTCGAGCGGTTCGGCCTGTTTGGCCAAGCGACCTATAAGCTGACCGACGACATCGAATTGTTCAGCCAAGCGCAATTTGTGCAAAACTCGGTCGTGCAGATCATTGCGCCGTCGGGCACCTTCTTCAACACCTTCGACATCAACCTGTCGAACCCGACCATTCCGGCGGCGGTTTTGCCGGTCTTTTGCGCCGATGCGGAAATCAGCATGGCCGATTGCGCGCTTGCGGCGGCGGCGACGGACCCGAACTCCGCCAATTTCACGACGATCCCGATCGTGCCGGGCCGCCGCTTTGTCGAGCAAGGTCCGCGTATTCAGGATTTCGAAGGGCGCTTCTTCCAATTCCAATTCGGCGCGCGCGGCGAATTGTTTGACAAATGGCGCTGGGAAATCGTCGGCCAATATGGCGAGTCGGACCAAGCGAACGGCCAAATCAATAACGGCCTGTTCTCGCGCACCCAGCAAGCCTTGTTGTCGGTCGCGCCAGGCGAATGTATCGATTCCAGCAATGCCTGCGTACCGTTAGACTTGTTCACCGACGAGGGCGGCATCGATCCGGCCTTTTTCTCCTTCATCAACCAGGCGGTCGGCGTGCAGACCGAAACCTCGTTGGCGACGGTGATCGCCTCGGTGTCCGGCGATTTGGGCGAAACCTTCAAGAGCCCGTTCACCGAAAACCCGATCGGGATTGCGTTCGGCACCGAATATCGGCGTTTAACCGCTTCGCTCAACCCGGATCTGCCGTCGGCGACGCCGGATGAAGTGCTTGGCAATGGCGCAGCGACCCCGCCGACCGAAGGCGCGTTTGACGTTTGGGAAGGCTTTTTCGAAAGCTCGATCCCGCTGGTTTCGGACGTGTTTTTGGTCAAGGACTTGAACTTTGAATTCGGTCTGCGGTTCTCGACCTATTCCAACACCGGCTTCAGCCTAACCTGGAAAGCTGGCGGCAGCTGGGAAATCATTGATGGTTTGCGGGCCCGCAGCGTGTTCCAGCGCGCCGTGCGTTCGCCCAATATCGGCGAATTGTTCTCGCCGGTCGTCACCGGCCTGGATAACCTGGCCGTTGACCCCTGCGCCGATGCCGGCCCTGTCGGAAATGCCGGCCTGACCGCGCTTTGCATCGCGACCGGCGCGCCGCCGTCGTCGATCGGCACTATCCCGCAACCCTCTGCCGGTCAGATCAACGCGACCTCGGGCGGCAATCCCAATCTCGACGTCGAGCGCGCCGCGACTTTCACGGCCGGTTTCGTGTTTACGCCGCCGCAGGTGAAGAACCTGATCGTCTCGATCGATTATTTTAATATCAGCCTCACAGACGCGATCACGACCCCGACCGTCGGCGACATCATTGACCCATGCTTCAGCGCCGCCCTGAACCCGACCTTTGAGTTCAACGAGGCTTGCTCGCTGGTCGGCCGCAACCCGCTGACTGGCGGTTTGAACGGCGGCTCGGATACGCTGGGGATTTTCCAAGGGTTGTCGAACCTCGGCGCGGCCAACACGGACGGGTTGGACTTTGGCGTTGCTTACGCCTTTGAACTCTCCGATTTCGGGATCGGCAGCGGTTTCTGGGGCAACATCAACATCAATTGGAATGCGGTGTGGACCTTCGAGAACCGCTTTCAAGCAACCCCGAGCGCGGACGACGTTGATTGCGTCGGCCTGTTCTCGGTCAATTGCTTGCCGGGCTCGCTCGGCGGCGGCTTGCAGCCGAACCTGCAATTCACCTCGCGCGTGACCTGGTCGTTCGATCGCTACGATTTCTCGATCCAGCATCGCTGGCTCAGCGAGTTCGAAGTGCAACCGGGGGCGGGCAATTTCTTGCCGGCCTTCTCGACGATCGACGCCCGCAACTTTGTCGAATTGGCCATGAACGCCCGCGTCACCGAATGGCTGACGGCGACCGTGACGATCGACAACATCTTCAACGCCGATCCGCCGAATGTCGGCAACACCATCGGGTCGACCGCCTTCAACAGCGGCAACACCTTCCCGACCGTGTTCGATACGCTCGGCCGGCGCTTTACCTTCGGTCTGCGCGCGCGCCTGTAATCGGCTGCTCGCAACGATCGCCACATAAGGGGGCGGGTCCGGCGACGGGCCCGCCTTTTTGTTGGCCATCAACCGCACTTGACTACAGGGGCGCCGAATTTCCCGTCAGCGTTGCGGGATTGCCCTGGCGAAGCAGCGGCGAACGCGATATTTTGTCCCATCGGATGTCGGACTGAGCTCCCATCCTTGGGGATTGAACTTGTCGAAGGGATTGACATCGACGCCGACGCTCGTCTGGCGGCTTGGGATCATGTTGGCGCTCTGCTGCGCAACGCCTCCTGCCGCCGCGCAAGAAGCGCCTTTGGTCGAACGCATCATCGAAAATTCCCTGCCGCCTTTGCCGCCGGGGCCGCCGCCCGGCCCGCCGCCGCCACGAATCGCCGACCCGGTCGATTTCCTCGCCATGGCCGCGATTGCGCGCCCCGACGGCGCCCCGAAAGCCGACCCTGAGGCGGTCGCGGTCCAGGCCCGCGCTTTTGCCGCCTGCACGCCAATCGCGTTGGCCACCCGCGCCGCGCGGCTGGCGCAAATCGCCGAGAATTTGCGGCTGGGGACCAACGGCTTTTATCAGGCGCAGATCGAGGCGCCCGTTGAGGCGCTCGAACCTGGGCAGACCAGCCTTCCCGTCGCGCCCTTGGCCGGCCTGATTGATCTTGGCCCGATCGAAACCCATCCGGCTTGTCCGGCGGCGCTGCAACAGGCTTTGCCGAAGCGGGCGTCGTTGCGGGTCGATGCGCCCGATTTGATCCAATCGATCCCGCTTGACGCGACGTTGCGCGAGGCCTTGAGCTTTCGTTTTGCGGCAGCGGGGCGCGTTTTGCCGACCAAAGTCACCTTCCGCCCGATCGGTTTTACGGTCGAAGCCGGCGCTCTTGTCATCGCCGCCGAAGTCGTCGCGCTCGACGTCTTTTGGCCGGGCGGGCGGCGCTCGCTGCGCGCGTTCGACGCCGCCGCGATCGAGGCCCTTTATGAAGAGCGCAGCCAGCGGCTTGATCAGATGTCGCGATCGGAGGAAACCCGGCGCCGGGTGTTGATGGACGTCTTGGCGACCGCGCCGCGCGATCGCGTTAGCCGCATCGCCTTGAGCTTTCACACGGCGCGTTCGCCCGGGGCGATCTATGCGCCGCATCCGGCGCGATCGGCGGCGCTCGATCGCTTGGGCCGGGCCGATCGGGCCGGCTATGTGATCGCCGAGCTCGGGCCGGCCGTCAACGCCGCCGCCTCCGGACGAAGGGTCGCCGCCTGGCCGCAGCCCTTGGCCTTTGTCGTGGGCGAGGATTGGGCCCGCCTTCCCGAGCGCGGCTGGGTAATCGCCTTTGGACGGGTGCGTTTTGACAGCGCTCATCGCGACGGCGATCCGACCGCTTTGTTGCCGGCCATTGTCGAGCCGGAATGGGTCTATGCCTGCGTCGAGGCCGCCTGCGCCGAGGCCGATTCGATTGAAAAACTGGTTGACTTGGCCTTCGGCCCGCTCGCCGCGCTGCCCGACGGGCCAGGATGACAGCGATGACCACCGCCGCGACCGCTGATCCAAGATCGAAAAATCCGACCAAGGATTTCCGCGCCTTGCGCCGTTTGTTGCTGCTGGGCGGGCTGGGCCTTGCAGCCGGCGGCGCCGCGCTCGGCGCCGTGGCCGTGGTGGAACGCGCGCGGCGCAACGCCGTCGAGGCCATCGCCGCCCTCAATCTCGGCGACCGGTTTCGGTATTCAGCGATCGATGTCGAACCTTGGGGCGCGCGGATGATCCTGCGCCGCCCGCAAGCGCAATGGGGAGCGTTTCCCGTCAGCGCGCGACGGCTGTCGCTGGAAGGCTGGCCTTTTACTCATCTCCTGACCGCCGGGGGATTGCGGCTCGATGGCCTCACCATCGGTCTCGCCGAAGGATTGCGCGCCGTCGGCGATGAATTGGCCGGGCCAGAAGCCTTTTATATCGATGTCGAAATCGCCGCCGCTGTCTTGGGACTTGGCTTTGACCGCCTCAACGGGAGCATTTCTGCCGATTGGAGCTTTGACGCAACGGCCCGACGCTTGCGATTTCGCCTGAAAGGCCGCTTCCCGGGTTTTATCGATGTGGAAGCACAAGGCGAATTCACCGATGTCGGCGACCGCCTGCTCGCCGCCCTCGCCGCCAGCGCCGCTGCCGTGGCGTCCGATGAAAAATCGCGCGTCGCCGCCGCCGAACGCTGGGCGCAAGCGCGCCGTGATCTGTTGCAGCTGAATGTTGCGCATGCCTCGCTCGACATCGCCGATCGCGGGTTGGCTGACCGCTTGGCGCGGGTCATTGCCTATGATCTGCGCGCGCCTGAACAAACGGCGCTGGACCTCTCTGACGCCGCGCGCGAGGCGCCGCCGGGCTCGGCCTTAGAACGGCTGAATTCCTGGCTCTCGGGGCGCGATGCGCAGGTCGAACAGGCCTTGCGGCGCGCGCTGCAAACGGGCGGTCGCTTCCGCGCCTTCACGACGCCAAAAACGCAGCTGCGGGCGATGGTCGAAGACACCGCCAGAGGCGGCGAATTATCGATCAATCCGGCGCTGCAATCGATCAGCGAAATGGTCCGCGCCGGTCACGCCCGCGTCGAAGGCGATCGTTCTTGGCGGTGGCTGTGACCCCAAAAGCGGCCGACCCACGCGCGATCGTCGCTTTCGACGTCGATGGCACGCTGACCTGGACCGACACCATGTCTTTGTTTCTACGCTATATTGGCGGCGATCGTTTTAAATCGGCTATCCCCGACTTGGCGACGCGGGCCTTGGGCGTGCAGGCCGGCTTGGTTGAACGAGAATCGCTGAAAATGCGGGCGTTGGCCCGGTTTTTGGGCGGCTGGAGCGTCGCCGACGCCGACGCCGCCGCGAGGGATTTCGTCACCGATATTCTGCCTTCAGTGCTGCGCGACGACGCGATGGCCAGGTTGCGGTCGCATGTGGCCGAGGGGCATCGCGTGATCTTGGTGTCGGCGGCGCCGGCGCTTTATTTGCGACCATGGGCGCAATTTCTGGAAATCGAAGTCGTCGCGACGCGGCTATTGGTGCAACAGAACCGCCTCGCCGGTCGGCTGGCCGGCCCCAATTGTCGCGGCGAGGAAAAAGTGCGGCGCTTGCGCGCTTATACGGGTGTCAACGGCGTCATTCACAGCGCCTATGGCGATAGCGAGGGCGATCGCGAATTGCTGGCGGCGGCGCGGACCAAATATGAAAAGCGCTTCAAAGACCGGCCGCGTTTTTGGATGAAATGGCTGCGCGAGTATTATTTGGGCGATCGGCCGGCCTGGGCGCGCAGACTGGTTGACGACAGATCGACCAAGGGCGCCCGCAAATAGACCCAGGCAGGCGGCGCCCGCCAGGCTAATTCGCGGGCGGCTTCTTGCGGCAGGCGCGCTCGCGCAAACAGCGCCGGCGCGGGCGCGGCCAAAGCGCGCCCTTGCACGCCCGGGCGCGCCACGATGCAAATCGGCAGACGGCCCCAGATCTCGCGCCACGCCCGCCAAAGATGCATGGAGACAAGGCCATCGGCCCCCATCACCCACACAAAACGCGTGGCGGGAAACCGCGCTTGCAGCGCGCGCAAAGTCTCAATCGTTCGGAACGCGCCCAAACGTCGCTCCAAATCCGTCGCGATCAGTCGATCGCCGGCCGTCGTCGCGCGCGCCAGCCGCTCGGCCCCGGCCAGGCGGGCGGCGAAATCGCTCGCATGGGCTTTCCACGGATTTTGCGGGGCGACCAGCCACCAGACTTGATCAAGCCCGAGATGTTTCAGCGCTGTTGTGGCGACATGGGCGTGGCCGGCATGGGCCGGATCAAAGCTGCCGCCCATCAGGCCGATCGCTTGGCGCGGGCCGACGCGCATCAAGGGTCGCAACAGCCGGGTCGATGCGGTCACGGACGCCGCTGGCCCTGTCCGCGCACGACATATTTATAGGTCGTCAATTGCGCAGCGCCGACCGGGCCGCGCGCATGCAATTTGCCGGTGGCGATGCCGATCTCCGCGCCAAAGCCGAACTCGCCGCCATCCGCAAATTGGGTGGAGGCGTTGTGCAAAACGATCGCGCTGTCGACCCGCGCCAGAAATTGCGCTGCGGCGTCGGCGTTTTCGGTCAAAATGGCGTCGGTATGCTGAGAGCCATAACGGGCGATATGGTCGATCGCCGCATCAAGGCCGTCGACGACCCGCACCGCCAAAATCGCGTCGAGATATTCACGCGACCAATCCGCCGCGCTGGCGGGCGTCGCCTGCGGAACCAGCGCGCAAGCCGCCGCATCGCCGCGCAAGGCGCAGCCGCCGGCCAAGAGACGCGCTGCGATCCGCGGCAACAAAGCGGGCGCGCAAGACTTATCGATCAACAGCGTCTCGGTCGCGCCGCACACCCCGGTCCGGCGCATTTTGGCGTTATAGGTGACCTCGACCGCCATGTCGGGGTCGGCGTCGGCATGGACATAGGTGTGGCAAAGCCCTTCCAAATGGCCCAATACCGGCACGCGCGCTTCGTCCTGGACGCGGGCGACCAAGGATTTGCCTCCGCGCGGGATCAGCAAATCGATCGCGCCGTCGAGCCCTTTGAGCATCGCCCCAACCGCAGCGCGATCAGTCGTTGGCACGATCTGCACCGCATCGGCCGGCAGGCCGCGCGCAGCCAAGGCCGCTTGCACCGGCGCAGCGATCGCCAAAGCGGACCGAAGAGCCTCGGACCCGCAGCGCAAAATGACGGCATTGCCGGAGCGGACGCAAAGACCTGCGGCGTCGGCCGTAACATTTGGCCGACTTTCAAAAATGATCCCGATCACCCCGATCGGCACGGCAATGCGGGCGATGTCGAGGCCATTGGGCCGCGTCCAGCGCGCCAATTCCGCCCCAATTGAATCGTCTTGCGCGGCGATCGTCCGCAAGCCTTGCGCCATCGCCGCGATGCGGGGCGGATCGAGTCGTAAGCGGTCGATCAACGGAGCGGCCAACCCCCGCATTTGCGCTGCGCTGACGTCTTCGGCATTCGCCGCCGCGATCGCCTCCTGCGCGGAATCGAGCTGATCGGCCATGGCGTGCAAAGCCCGAGTGCGCGCCGCCGGCGTGCTTTGCGCCAGCTCATGCGCCGCACGGCGGGCGCGCGCGCCGATCTCCTGCATCAACGCGGGCGCCGAGGCGCCGTCGCCGTCGCTCATTCCGCTTCCGCCTTTGACATCAGATAAACATCGAGCACCAAATCATCCCGATGCACAAGGGCGGGGCGGCCGCGAAAGCCCAGAATGGCTTCGACCTCGGCGGTCTGCTTGCCGATGATGCGGCGGGCGTCCTCGCAATCATAGGCGCTGACGCCTTTACCGACGGCGCGGCCAGTCGCATCCGCCAAGATCACCGCATCACCGCGCGCGAATTTTCCCTCGACCCGTCGCACCCCGACCGGCAACAAGCTGGCGCCGGACTGCAACGCCGCGATCGCGCCGTCATCAAGGATCAGCGCGCCGTCGGGCCGCAAATGCCCGGCGATCCATTGCCGGCGCGCATCTTCTGGCGCAAGGGCGGGCAAAAACCAGGTGGCGCGCGCGCCGGCCGCCAGCCGGCTGAGCGGTCCGCGCGGATCGGCGGGGTCC
>DHHV01000136.1:0-8622 GCA_002403455.1 Hyphomonadaceae bacterium UBA4763
GAGCGGGGCGGTCTTGCGAAAGGTCTGGGCGCCGATAATAATGCGGCTGCGGCGATCGATCAGCTTGGCGGCAAAGACGATTTCGGCGTTGAGCGCCTGCTCGCCAGCGTCCACCGCATGAAACGCCCGCACATCCCATAACAGTTCGAACGCGCCGGCAATGCCGGCCGCGTCGCGAATGGCGATGACCTTGCCGGCGCCGGTGCGATCGATCGCCTCGGTGGCAAGGCCCTGCAAGAGGACGGGGCTGGGACCTGCCCATTCAACGCCCGGTTGGATCGCAAGCCGGCCGTCCGTCATCCGCCAGACGATATTGGCGCCGGCTTCGAGCCGGCTCATATTTGGCGGCTCGATCGACACCACGATCGGCTGGCCATTGAGCGGGGCGGATGGCGCGTCGTCGGCTTGAAAACTGAGCGTATAAACGTCCGGAGCGGGCGCGGGCTTTGGCAGCACCGAGACGCAATTGGCGAGCGCCAGCGCTGGCAGCAACAAGAATAAGCGGGTCATCGGCGCGGCGCCTCGTAAACCGGTTGTTCAGCCCCAACGATAAAGCTTTGCGGATTGCGCTCAATCGCCACAACGACGCGGTCAAGGCCGCTGAGCGCGCGTTGCAAATCCTGCGCCGCCAAGGCGATTTCCGGGGTGACCTCGCGGTCAATGCGGGCGATCGCGGATTCCAGCGCGCGGCCGGCGTCGCGGGCGGCGACCATGGCGGCCCGCGCCTCGGTCAAGGTAATTGTTAAGCTATCGGCGGCGGCGGCGAGCTTGGGCTCCAACCCGGCGATCGCTTGGGTGGCGGTCTCGGCGGTTTCGCCAACGCGTTGCACGGCCTGATCGGCCGAGGCGATGGCTTGCGCGGCCTGGCCGGGCAGATTGGCCGCCACGAAGCTTTCCGATAATTGCCGCAGATTGGCGATGGTGGCGCGCAGATCGGCGATCATCTCCGGCGCCAGCAGGTCTTCGGCCCGGCCGAGCGCGCCTTCGGCATTGGAGATCAAGCTTTGGGTTGAGCGGAACAGCGCGCCGAATTGGTCCTCGCTCGCCTCCAATTGCGGATTGGGCTGGCCAAGGCGATTGCGCAGCAAGGGCGCGTCTTTCGAGCCGCCAATGATCTGGATATAGCTCAACCCCGTGAGGCCGGCCGGCTCTAACCTGACGATGGAATCCTGACGGATCGGGGCGCGACTATCGACCCGCGTCACGGCAATGACATGGTCTGGATCGTCGCGCTGAAAGCGCAGGCGCGACACTTCGCCGATCTTGATGCCGTTATAACGCACTTCGCCGCCGACATCGAGGCCGCGCACCGGCGCCATCAGGCTGATGTCAAGCCGGGTATATTCCCCGTCAAAGGAAAAGCGCGCCAGGACGCCAACGACGATGGCAAGGCTGATGAACGCCAAAACAATCAATGCGCCGACGACAAGATAATTGGCTCGGGTTTCCATGATTTATCCCGTGCGGCCTTCCAAAGCGGCGCGTCCCCGCGGTCCCGCGAAATATTCCCTGACCCAAGGTTCGCGCGACTGGCGCACCAGGTCAATCGGGCCTTCGGCGGCGACCACGCCGCCCTTCAAGACAACGACGCGATCGCAGATCGCATGCAGCGTGTCGAGATCGTGGGTGACCAAAAACACAGTGATCTTCAAGGCGTCACGCAAATCCAAGATCATCCGGTCAAATTGCGCGGCGCTGATCGGGTCCAGGCCGGCGGTTGGCTCGTCCAGGAACAATAGCCGCGGATCAAGCGCCAGCGCCCGCGCCACCGCCGCCCGCTTGCGCATGCCGCCGGACAAGGCGCCCGGCTTTTTATTGGCGGCGCTGGGCTCGAGCCCGACCATCTGCACTTTCATATCGGCGATCTCGCGGATCAAGGCCGGCGAGGCGTTGGTATGCTCGCGCAGGGGCAGTGCGATGTTTTCGCGCACCGTCAGCGAGGAAAACAAGGCGCCGTCCTGGAACATCACGCCCCAGGCTTGTTCAAGATCAGCCGAGCGCGGGGCGGTGTGCGCCGCTTCGCTGTCGATCAAGGTTTCGCCGAGCACGGCTATCTGACCGGCGATCGGGCGGTCAAGCCCGATGATTAGCCGCATCAGCGTCGATTTGCCCTCGCCGGAGGGGCCGACAATGCCGACGATCTCACCGGCAAACACATCCAAATCCAAGCCTTTATGGATCTGGCGATCGCCATAGCGGCTGACCAGGCCGCGCACGCGCAAGACGGGGTCGCGCCCGCTCACAGGCCAACCCGTTGGAAAATGATCGCGGCGGCGGCGTCGATCATGATGACCGCGAAGATGGCTTGGACAACGGCGGCGGTGACGCGCGCGCCCATCGAGATCACATCGCGCTCGACCAACATGCCTTGGCGGCAGCCGATGACCGTGATGACGGCGGCGAAAACCGGCGCTTTGCCCAAGCCAACCCAGAGATTGGAGATCGGCACGAAGCTTTCCAGCCGCGTCAAGAACGCGCCGGGCGTGATGCCCATCACCGTCCAGGAGATCAGCGCGCCGCCGATCGTTCCGGCAATGGTGGCGACAAGGGCCAGGATCGGCAGCGCCACGACAAGCCCCAAAAGGCGCGGGATAACCAGGACCTCCATCGGATCGAGGCCCATGACGCGCAGCGCGTCGATCTCTTGTTGCATGCGCATTGCGCCAATCTCGGCCGCAAAGGCCGAACAAGTGCGCCCCGCCATGACGATGGCGGCGAGCACGACGCCAAATTCGCGCATCATGGCGATGGCGACCAATTCGACGGTGAAGGGCGTTGCGCCATAATCTTGCAATTGCACGCCGATCAAAAAGGCCAGCACCATGCCGATGGAGAGCGACAAAGCCGCGACGATCGGCAACGCATCGAGGCCGGTCGCCTCCACATGCCGGGTGATCGAGGCCCACCGCAATTTATAGGGCAAGGCGGTTGCCGACGTCGTTTTGACGGCGAGCTCGCCGATAAAGGCAAGGCTTTGAGCGATTTCGGCGAAGAGGTCGGCGCTGGCGCGGCCGACGCGCTCGAGCAACTCGCGCAAAGCGAGCGGCGGGCCAGGCGGCGGCGGACAAGGCGCATGCCATTGCCGGGCAAGGCCGAGCAAAGCGCGGGCATGGGCGTGCTCGCCCAAAATGATTTGTGGAAAACGGGCGGCGGCCTCGCCGCATTCGCTGCGCCGGATGGTGCGATCAAGGATCAGCGCGCCGGCGGTGTCGATCTCGCCAAGCTCATGCAGTTCCAAAATCAATGGGCGCGGGCCGAGCTCGCTGGCGATGCGGCGCAACGGCGCGTCGCACGCCGCGATCGTGCGCAAGGTCCAATCGCCGCTGATCCGCAAGCGGGCGCGGTCATCGTCCTGCGAAAACTCGAACACGGCGGCGTTCGACAAGTGGCCCTGCTCCGGCTAGCGTGATGGATTGCGATCGGCGTAGCAAGAAATGCGCCGCGAATCGACCCGTTGTGCGATTGCCGCATGGGACCCGCCAATGCCTGAGCCGATCGAGATCGATTGCCGCCTTGAACGCTTGGCGCTGGCGCGGCCGTTCCGGATTGCGCGCGGGGAGATCCAGGCGATAGAGGTGATCCGTGTAACCTTGCGGCAGGGGCGCTTTGTCGGCCGGGGCGAGGGCCGACCCTATGCCCGTTTTGGCGATGATCCGCAGCGCGCGTTGCAAGACGCCTTGCGCGGCGGCGCGGCGATCCAGGCCGGGGCCGATCGGATGGCGCTGCGCGAATTGCTGCCGGCGGCGGCGGCGCGCAATGCGCTCGATTGCGCTTTGTGGGATCTGGAGGCGAAGAAGAAGGGCTCATCCGTGTGGGCCTTGGCCGGCTTGCCGGCTCCGCGTTTGGTCGACAGCGTCTGGACCTTTAGCCTTGCCGAGCCCGCCGCCATGGCCGAGGCGGCAAGGTTCGCGCCAAAGGACGCGCGGCTGAAAGTCAAATTGGGCGGCGATGGGTTGGAGGCCAATCTGGCGCGGCTGCAAGCAATCATGGCGGCCCGGCCGTCCGCCAAGATCATGATCGACGCCAATGAAGGGCTGACGCTAAAAGAATTGACGGCGATCGGCGCGCAAGCGCGGCGGCTGAACGTCTTGGTCGTCGAACAACCCTTGCCGACGGCGGATGAAGCGGATTTGCAGCCGATGGCCTGGCCCTTCGCGCTTGCGGCCGATGAATCTTGCCGCATTTGCGCCGATCTGCCGCGCCTTGCCCGGCTTTATGACGGGGTCAATATCAAGCTCGACAAGACCGGCGGGCTGACCGAAGCGCTCGATCTATTGGCGGGGGCGCGCCGGCGCGGCTTGTTTGTCATGGTCGGCTGCATGGTGTCGAGCTCGCTGGCGCTGGCCCCCGCGCAGCTGTTGGCGGCGGCGGCCGATTTGGCCGATCTCGACGGCGCGACGTGGCTGGCGCAAGACTATGCGCCGGGCTTGGCGCGGGAAGGCGCCGCCTTCGCCCCGCCCGATCCGGCCTTGTGGGGGTGAAGGAGGTTTGCGTCGCCCGACGCGAAAGGAACGAAGGCAATATGAAAATGACCCAAACTGACGAAAACGACGTCGATTTCACCGGCGGCCAGCGCGGTCGGTTTTTCCGACCCGGCGCCGCGCTCTTTGCGCATCTTCAGATTAATCCGAGCCCGAGAAGCCGCGCAAATTTTTTGTTTTCACGCATTTTCTTCACGCGAACCAGTTCCCACTTCGCTTGAAAATGCGCCTGGCGCCGATCCATTTAGAGCCAACGGAGCAGAAATTTCTGCTTTCTTCGGCGGACCAACGCGGAATGGGGCTGAGTGCGTTCGTTAACATGTTGCTCAAGAAAGAAATCGAGCTGATCAAATCGGGCGGTTGAGCCGGCCGTCGGGGTGCGGAGGGCGTCTCTATTCTGCGCGGGTTAGGCGCGTTGGCTCCGGCGCTTTGTGGCGATCTTTTTAAACCAAAAGCTCCAGACCGCCAAAGATCCCAATAAGAAAAGCCCGATGCCAGAGGCGGTCATCAATAAGCGGTGCAAAAGGCCGCCGACCTCGCCGGCATGCAAAGGGAAGACGCCATAAAAATACCGAAGACCCTTGGGCGCTACGAAAGCATCGTCGACGTCGAGCAAAGCGGCGTTTTCGGGATGGAACCACAACATCGTCCGCCCGTTCGCGGTCCATTCGCCGGGCTGGCGCATCCGGACCAGGATCGGCTGCTCGGGCGTGTGCGGCACGCCAATCAAGCGAATGTCGGCTTGCGGGAAACGTTTGCGCGATTGCGCCAGAATGGCGGCCCAATCGATGGCGGGGTCAAACCGCGCGCCCTCCACCACCGGCGGCTTCAACGCCTGATTGACCTCCGCCAGACTGGAAAACGGCAACACAAGGATCGCAGCGACAGGGCGCAGCGTTAGCATGGCCCCCGTCACCATTGACAACAGCAAAAGCGGCGCAAGGACGGCGCCAAGATCGCGATGATGGGCGATGATATTGCCGCGCGCCATCGAGCGTGGCCATAGCCGCAGACGAAATAATCGGCGGGTCGGCCACCACAGGATCAACCCGCTGATGACGAAGACAAGTCCAAACAGCGCCATCACCCCGTTCAAGGTGACGCCATAATCGCCGGCCATCAAGGTTGCATGCAGATCGAACAGCCAATTTTCTGGTCGCGCCCAGCGGGACGTCCATTGATCGATCAAAGCGCCATTGGCATGCGCATAGGCGCCGTCTTCGCCTTGGCCTTTCAAACGATAATACGGAAAATGATCGGACGGGAAGAAAATGAAACGCGGCGCAAGGCGCGCGTCATTGGCGAAGGACCGCAAAATGCTGGCCTCGTCGACTATTGTTGAGCCGCCGAATTCGGTCTGAGCTGGCGGCAGGGCAATCCATGCCTCGCGATGAATGAGAATGGTGCCGGAGGCCCCGACCAGGGCCAGGAATAAGCCGACCAATCCGCCCGCCCAGCGATGTATGATCCGCAAGATGTGCAACGCGCTGAGCCCGGTCGCCGCGCGCGCTGGCGCCACTGCGATAGCGGCCGCGACGGCGCCCGGCCGGCTGCCGCGGCGACCTTTGGCCCAGGGGCCGAATAACCAACGCGAAAAACGATCAAGCGTCTTGTTCTTCATCGGACCGGTCCGCGCCACCTTAAAACGACGACGAAATGCCGAAGGTAAAAACCCGCCCCGCCCCGGCAAAGCGCGTCGTATCGATGGTTTCTGTTTGAGAACTTGCCGGAATGAACTGATTATCGAGGATGTTTTGAATGCCGAAGGAGAACACAATATTGCGAAAGCGGTAATCGGAGGCAATGTCGATCGTGGTGTAGCTTTCCACCGGCAATGCATCGGTCCCGTCGGCGAAGGCGCGATCCCGACGGCGGACCGACAATATGCTGACGCGATTGCGCCACTTCGGTGTCGTTTGATGCGCGATAAACCCGCGCAATTGGATAGGCGGCGCCACCACCGAGCTCAGCGCTTGAAAATCGCCATCATCGCCGATGTCGAAATTGCCATCGACCCAGGTCAAGGAGCCGCCGACCCGCAATGAATCGATCGGCCGCCACTCGCCGTCAAACTCGACGCCAAAATTGCGCTGCGGGGCAATTACCGGCTCGAGGAATCCGGAGACCGGATTGAGCGCAAAGGTCGTCCCGACCCGCGAGAAATTGAAAAACCCCGCAGCGGTTAAGCTTAAACGATCGCCGCGATAGCGCACCGCCCCATCAAAATTGGTGACTTCTTGCGCCTTAAGCGCGAAACCACCGTCGCTATCGTCCGCGACATCGCCAAAACTGCCCAAGCCCAGAGTGAAGCCAACGCCAGGCAAGGAAAAGCCTTGCGAAAAATTGTAGACCAGCGCGAGACGTTCGGTGACGTCATAGACGATCCCGAAATTAAACACGAAATCACTGGTCGAAACCTGTCCGCCAAGCAAATCCTCTGGAAAGGCGCCTGGATTGGTAAAGGGCGAGGCGGTAAAATCTTCAACATCCAGGCGAATGGCCTCAAAGCGCACGCCGCCGCTCAGCCGTAGATTTGCCAAAGCTTCCCATTCGGCCTGAACGAAGCCGGCAATATTGCGTTGCGTAAAGGGCGGGATTTGCGTCGGATTGGCGATGACGACGGCGGATTGGTCATTATCGAACAAATCCTCATCGATCGAGTTGAACGGGCCTTCCAAATCATCGAACGATATATCAGCCCCATAGGCCAGCGTCAGTCCGTCGACGACCGGGGTTTCGATCAACAAGCGCCCGCCGATTTCGCGCGCGTCCAGTGTCGTTTGAAAGATCGCCGGAGCGGTCGGGAAAAACACCAAAAACGGCGCGCCGCTGATATCGCTGGGAACCTGGGCAAGATCGGTCGTCCGGTAGAAAAACTGCGCGGACAATTTGGACCCGAAAAGGTCGGCATGCTCATAGGCGCCGGTCACATTGACAACGCGTTGCCGCGGCGGATCGTCAAAGGCGATGTCGCCGACATTCAGCGCCCTGGCGATCGCGCCGATCGGCGGTAGGTTGGCGCTGGGGTCGGAAATGAACGGGCTGTCGAAATTATTGTTCAGGAAATTGAACGAGGCGGTGAGCTTTTGGTTTTCATCGAGGTCATAACCAATTTTGCCCAGAATATTGATCTGGCGGTTGAAATTGGAGGATCCGTCCGGCGGGATCAATCCGCCAGCGGCGTCAAAAAACCCTTGGTCCTCATCGACGGCGACCGACACTAATCCGCTCAACGAACCGGTGCGGCCTGATGACAAGGTGCTTAACCGATAGCTCGGCCCGCGCTGGCCGATCGTTGACGGCTGTAGGCGGAGCGTCGCGTTCGCATTGCCCTCGGCGCCGGCTTCGTCACGCAGACGTCGCGTGATGATATGGATGATGCCTCCCGTCGCGCCCTCGCCAAAAATTGCCGACGCGCCCCGCACCACTTCGATCCGCTCGATAGCGGCAGGATCAATCGCGAAGAATTCCGTGCCAAACCCGCTATTGGAGTTTTGCGGAACGCCATCGATCAGCAAAAACACCGGCCGGCCGCGGATCGTGAAATCCTCCGTGCGGCCATCGCCTTGCGGCGGCGATAAACCCGGCACGAGCCGGCCCAGAATAGTCGTCAAATTGGGATCAAAGGCGACCTCGCGGGCGATGTCGGCGCTGGTCAGGATCGTCACTTGCTGGGCAAGATCGTCGAGCGACCGTTGCGTCCGCGTCGCCGTCACGGTGATCGTATCGCCGATCAGCTCTTGATCGGGGCCGCGTGCGGTTTCTTGCGCCGCCGCCGAGCCTAAAAATGCCCCGCCGGAGAGGATGAGCAGCGATATCGGACGCATGAGCCGGTAAGGCATGCAGCCCCCCAAATTGCGAATAATTATTAGTGGCGGTAATTCGTGTGCAATTAACAGTCAATCGCAAAAAGGTCGCAGGGGAAGGTTTTTGAGCGGTTCGGGTCGTGGGGGACGGACGCGGCGGGATAGGTCATGCGCCCGCGCCCACTGGCGCTCTTCGCCGCCACCGCTACATGAGACGGAAACAGAAGGAGCGCGCGAATGTTGTTACAAAACGCTACTTGGCCCGAGATCGAGACCTATTTGCAGCGCAGCCGCGCGATCGTCGTGCCGATCGGCTCGACCGAGCAGCATGGCCC
>DHHV01000136.1:8965-9390 GCA_002403455.1 Hyphomonadaceae bacterium UBA4763
GATCGGCACCGACGCGCTTTGTCCGCAAGCGATCGCGCAAGCCGTGCATGAAGAGGCCGATATCCTGGTGGCGCCGACCTTTAATGTCGGCCAGGCGCAGCATCATATGGGCTTTACCGGCACGATCACCTTGCGCCCCTCGACGATGATCGCGGCGATCGTCGATTGGGTGTCGAGCTTTGCCCGCCACGGCCTTGACCGCGTCTATTTCCTGAACGGGCATGGCGGCAATATCGCCACCATCCAGGCGGCGTTCGCCGAAATTTATCACGCCCGCTCGGTCGAGAGCGGCGGCGGCAATCAGCCGCGCATTCGCTGTTTTCTGCGCTCGTGGTGGGAGTTTCCGGAGACCGATCGGCGCTCGCGCGCTTTGTTCGGCAAAGGGCTCGGCAGCCATGCGACGCCAGCCGAAGTCGCCATTACCG
>DHHV01000136.1:9727-12740 GCA_002403455.1 Hyphomonadaceae bacterium UBA4763
CCCTATGCCCCCGCCAATATCCGCAGAGAGCCGGTCTTGCACCCCGTCATCGCGCCGGACGGCGATTTCACCGACGCCGCCCATTACCGCCAGAGTTTTCCAGACGGTCGCATCGGCTCTGACCCCGCGCTGGCCAGCGTCGAGGCCGGGCAAGAGCTGATCGCGTTGGCGGGGCGGGAATTCGTCGCCGAATTTCGCCGGTTCGCCGCGTCATAAGCGGACAAGGCGGCGGGTTTGCCGCGGCCTTGCGCCCGCGATTTGTTTAATATTGGTTCTTCATCATCATGACTTCGCGGATCGCGATGGCGTCGCCCTCGTTGATCTGCAGCAATTCACGGACCCGGTCGAGAAAGCGCGCCTCGACGTCGAGCAATTCCCCATCGGCCAGCACGATGTCGACGCAATGGGCGAAGATCGGCAGGCGGGTTTCATTCGGCAGCGCGGCGCAAGCTTCTTGCAGCGCCGAGGGGCGGGTGCGCAGCCGCTCGTTCACCACATTATTGGTCTGCGCCAGCTGATTGGGGTTGAGCATTTTCAAGGTGCGCGAGCGCCGCGCCAGCGCCTGGATCTCGTAATTTTCTTCAAGCGTGACGACGCCATCGGCCGTCGCCGCCGCCAAGATCACGCACATGAAGGCTTCCGGCAGCGACCAATCCTTCCAGGAATTGTTTTTGAAGCGCTGCTCCAACATTTCCAAATTGAAGCTGGAGCGCTCCTGCACGACGACCGGTTGGAAAATGTTAACGGTCTGCTCGACGATATTGCTCATTGATTTCCCCTCCACATCGACCTTGAGGTCACGCTGTTTGTACGGCTTTTGCGAACAGACGCGCGCGCAAGGCGTTCAATGATAATAATTGCCAAATTTATTGATTGCGCGGCCGAATATCGGGCACCGTCGGGCCCGTCGGGCGTACCTGCACGGCCGGCATCCAGGCTTCGACCCGCTGGGCGTGGGCCTTGAGGTCATTTACATATTTCTGCAGCCGCCCTTCGGCGTCCGCCCGCCATTGCGGTTCTTGCTTCAGCGCGGTCGGCAATTGCGGCGCGCCATTTTTGCTTTGCAGGCGCAACAGATCGTCGATCTTCTGGCGCTGCTCCGCCGCCTGGGCGCGCAGACGACCGATATATTCAAACTCGCCATAAGTGGCGATGGTTTCGTCGCGGCGCGCGATGACGGCCTGCGCATTGGTCAGCTCGACGACCTTGGCGTCGAACGCTTTCTTGCCGGCGACAAGATCGGCTTGCAATTTGACGACCTGGCCCTGCTCCTTGCGGTAGAGCAGATAAAGGCCAATCGAACTCATCGCCAACATGCCGATCAGAATGGCGGCGATGATTGTGGTCATGAATTTGCGCTGACGCTCATTGCCGCCGTGATCTTCGGACGGCGTTTCAGCGAAAACCGTGGCCGGCCGGACCTGCGGATAATCATTTGGATGCAGCACGGTCATTGATTTTGCCCTCCGAGACGCGAACGCTGTTCGTACCCCTTTAACCTTCCCTTAACCTTCATAGCGCGAAACGCTCGCCGTGATCAATTGGCGCGGCAACGAAACACGCGATAGAACTCGTAAAAGGCCTGCGCGCGGCGTTCTTGATCTTCGCCGAGAGAAATCTCTGTGGTCAGCCCGGAACAGCCCTTCACCACGGCCGAGCCAAATTCCAGCAAATCGCCGACCGGCGGCGCGGACGTTGCGCCGGGCCAGTAAACCGTCAGTCGGTTAAAAGCAGGATCAGCCGCTCGACCGACGTCGCGAAGACCTTGCTCGAAGGCAAAATTGGCGGAATTGCGCAAAGCAGCGATGGCCGCCGGCGGCGAATATTGCGCCTGGCGCAAGAAGAACATGCCGCGCAACAACAGGCTCTCGGGTCGATCATTGCCGATGCACCAGCGCTGACCGCCATCACTGCTAACGCTGACGCCGCCGCGCATGATATGGGCCAAGCAGGCGTGCAATAGATAACGCGGATCAGAGACGCCATGCCGGGCCGCTTCTTCGGCCTGGGTCACCACTGCCTGCGGCAAGACGCCAGAGGTCTGCGCGCGCCGCGCCTCGATCAGGCTGAGATGATAATGCGCCTGCGCGCGCAATTCGGACTCAACCGGGGTGCGCGGCCCGTTGGTTCCGCCGGCCGCGTTGATAACCTGGTAAAAGGCCGAAGCGGCGTCATTCAAGTCATTGCCAAGACCGCGATCGAAATAAAACCGGCCGATCTCAAGATTGGCGCGCACGGACGCGGGATCGGCGGCGCGAGCGCGTTGCAAGACTTGCAAAATGCTGTCGGCGCTGGGGCCGGCGCTTTGCCGCAACACATTGGCGAGCTCCAACATCGCCTCGGAGACATCGCGCCCAGTTGAGCCCAATTGGCCGATCGCCGCGTCATAGGCGCCGCGCGCGAGATCCGGCTGGCGGTCTGCGACATAAGCGCGCGCCAAACGCAATTGCACCTGCGGGCTTTGCGGACGCAAGGCGACCGCTTGCTCAAGCGCCGCGATGAACTGCCGCCGCGCGCCGGCCGCCGCCAAACTGTCCTGGGCTTCGAGTTTAACGAGACCTTCATAGGAATCGGCGCGGCCCAAAACGGCTTGCGTTTCGGCCGGCAGCCAGCGCGCATCGCCCTCCGTGCGGCGCAAGTCGGCGGCGAAGCCCGCAGCTTCGGCGTAGGATTCCGCAGCGCGCGAAAACAATACGCGCGCCATTTGTTGGCTCTGCTCAGCCCGGGCGAGCAATAAATTGGCGTCGCCGAGCCCGGCGGCGATCTCAAAATTCGACCCGCCGGCATTGCGCGCGCGCTGCAGCAGGGTGATCGCCTGGCGCTGGCTGGCCGCAGATTTGTCGCGCAAGGCAGCGCGGCCGGCCGCCAGCGAGATCGCCACCAGCTCGGTCTTGGCGCGCTCGGCCAATTGGCGCCGGCCGGGATTGGCGCTGCGATCGCCGCGGCGGATGACTTCTTCGAAATCGGCGGTTTCGCTGATCCGCTCGGGGTCGGCGGCGAGGGCCGCGCGCGC
>DHHV01000155.1:0-243 GCA_002403455.1 Hyphomonadaceae bacterium UBA4763
CCAGCGCCGCCGCGCCGAGCGTGATCGCTGCGATCACGTAAAAAGCGATTGCAATCATGCCCCTAACAACCCCTCGGCGCGATCAGCGCGCGATTCAACAATCGCCCGCGCCAAGCGGGCCCTCTTGCGCCTCAGCGGAACGGCGCGTCAAGCTCCAGATTTTTCGCGATCAACCGCTCCCAGCGATCGCCATTCGCCAGCAGCCGCTCTTTATTGTAGTAGAGCTCCTCGCGGGTTTCGGTG
>DHHV01000155.1:560-5696 GCA_002403455.1 Hyphomonadaceae bacterium UBA4763
AGCTCCTCGCGGGTTTCGGTGGCGAATTCGAAATTCGGTCCTTCGACGATCGCATCGACCGGGCATGCTTCCTGGCAAAAGCCGCAATAAATGCATTTGACCATGTCAATGTCATAGCGCGTCGTGCGCCGCGAGCCGTCCTCGCGCGGTTCGGCCTCGATCGTGATCGCCTGCGCCGGGCAGATCGCCTCGCACAATTTGCAGGCGATGCAGCGCTCTTCGCCATTCGGATAGCGCCGCAAGGCGTGCTCGCCGCGAAACCGCGGGCTGAGCGGGCCTTTCTCAAAAGGATAATTCACCGTCGGCTTGCGCTTGAAGAAATAGCGCATGGCAAGACCAAACGCGCCGATAAAATCCAGCAAGAACAACCCGCGAATGCTTTGTCCGATCGACGCCATCACACGCTCCCGCGTCCAAACGCCACCA
Organism: Hyphomonadaceae bacterium UBA4763; assembly: GCA_002403455.1. GTDB lineage: Bacteria > Pseudomonadota > Alphaproteobacteria > Caulobacterales > Aquidulcibacteraceae > UBA4763. The sequence goes on from DHHV01000155.1 coordinate 987, forward strand.
CATAAGCCCCAATGATCGCGATCATCGCCATCGAAGTCGGCAGGAAGATCTTCCAGCCTAGCCGCATCAATTGATCATACCGATAGCGCGGCACGATCGCTTTCACCATGGCGAACAGGAAGAACACCGCCCAAATCTTCACATAAAAGACGATCACACCCAGCCAGGGTTGATCGACCGCCGCCCAGGGCAAATGCCAACCGCCCAGGAACAAAATCGTAATCATCGCGCACATCAGCACGATATTCAAATATTCGCCGATCATGAACAGCAAATACGGCGTTGACGAATACTCAACCTGATAGCCAGCCACCAGCTCCGATTCGGCCTCCGGCAAATCAAAGGGCGGGCGATTGGTCTCCGCCAGCGCCGAAATAAAGAAAATCCCTGCCAGGATCAGCAAAGCCGGCCCCAGTAAAATCCGCGAGGGTTCCGCAAAATTGACGATCTGGAACAAATGCCAGCGCCACAGCCCGCCGGCTTGCGCCCCAACAATATCGCTCAAGTTGAACGAGCCGACCAGCAACAATACCGAAATAATAACAAGGCCGATCGACACCTCATAGGACACCATTTGCGCCGCCGAGCGCAACGAGCCCAAGAACGGATATTTCGAATTGGAGGCCCACCCGCCCATGATGATGCCGTAAACGCCCAGCGAGGAAATCGCGAACAAATACAAAATGCCGACATTGAGGTCGGCAATGACGACATCCGGCCCCGCCGGCACCACCGCCCAGGCGACAAAGGCCAACACAAACGTAATCAGCGGCGCCAGGATAAACACTGTTTTATTCGCGCCGGCCGGGATGACGATCTCCTTGACGACGAATTTCAAAAAGTCAGCAAAGCTTTGCAGCAACCCGAACGGGCCGACCACATTGGGGCCTTTGCGGATCTGCACCGCCGCCCAGACTTTGCGGTCGAACAACAAGATAAACGCCAAGGTCAGCAGCAGCACGACCATAAAGCCGGCGATCAGCCCGCCTTTGATCAGCGTTGTTTCCGCATCCGCCGTCCAGCCGAGCCAGGTAATCGGGTCTTGCGCCATTGCCCCTACTCCGCCGCCAGCTCAGGCGCTGCGGGCGCTGTCGCTTCGGCGCATTCAGCCATCACCCGGCTCGCCCGCGCAATCGGGTTCGAGCGATAAAAATCGAGCGGCGTCGGCGCGATCGGTGCCGCTCCCAGCGGCCCTGCTTCACCCAATTGCGCCGGATCAAACCCGACCCGGACGGGCGATGCGCCCGGCGCATGATCAATCATGCCAAAGCTTGGCGCCGCCCGCACCAAGACTTCGCGCAATTGCGCCAAATGATCAAAGCCCAGATTAACGCCCATGCGCCCGGCGATCGCCCGCAAAATCGCCCAATCTTCTTTCGCCTCGCCCTTCGGGAACACCGCCCGGCGCGCCATCTGCACGCGCCCTTCCGTATTCACCCACAGCCCGTCTTGCTCGGCGTAAGACGCCGCCGGCAGCACCAGATCGGCGCGCGCCGCGCCCGCATCGCCATGGCTGCCCTGATAGATCACAAAGGCGCCGTCAAAACGGCGCAGATCCACATCATCGGCCTGCAGCAGATAAACCGTCTCAAAGCGGCCCTCGAGCCGCGACGCAAAGCCCAGATCCAGCGCGCCCACCCGTCCGGCCGCGGCGTGCAGCACATTAAACCCGTTCCATCCGTGCGGCTCTTGCGTCGTGGCCGCCCGCACGATCCCATAGCGCGCTGAGATTTCGCCGGCTCGGCGCAACACCTGCGCCCCATCGGCGCGCGCCAGCGCCCCTTCGCCCAGGATCAACGCCGGCCGCTTCGCCGCCGCCATCGTCTCGGCGAACAAGCCCTTGCCGGCCGCCAGCGCTTCCAGCGCGGCCACATCGCCGCCCAAATTCAGCACGCGATAATTGAGCGGGCCGCTCGCCCCGATCGCCGCGATTTGCAAACCGCCGCGCAGCCAGGTCTTGCGGATCCGCGCATTGATCAGCGGCGCTTCTCGGCGCGGATCGCATCCGATCAGCACCAGCGCATCAGCGTCCTCAAGGCCCATGATCGTCGTGTTGAACAGATAGCCTTCGCGCCCCTGGCGTAAATCCAGCGCCATATCGGGGCCAAGGCTGGCTTTCGCCGCAATCTGGCGCGCATCGCCAAGGCGCCGCAGCGCAAAGGCGCCCTCGGCGACCGCCAAATCGCCGGCCACCAAGGCGATCTTCTCCGACGCGATCGAAAGCCGCGCCGCCGCAACGCTCAGCGCCTCATCCCAATTGATCGGCGTCAAACGCCCGTCTTTGCGTAAAAATGGCCGATCGAGCCGTTGCCGCTTCAACCCGTCCCAAACAAAGCGGGTTTTGTCCGAGATCCATTCTTCATTGATCTCTTCATTAACGCGCGGCAAGATCCGCAACACCTCCGGTCCGCGCGCATCCATCCGAATATTCGAGCCGACCGCGTCCATCACATCGATCGTCTCGGTTTTCTTCAGCTCCCAGGGCCGCGCATTGAACGCATAGGGCTTGGAGGTCAGCGCCCCGACCGGGCAAAGATCGATCACATTGCCAGACAATTCCGAGGTCATCGCCGCCTCGAGATAGGTGGTGATCTCCATGTCTTCGCCGCGTCCGGTCGCGCCGAGTTCTGCAACGCCCGCGATCTCCGTCGCAAAACGCACGCAGCGGGTGCATTGGATGCAGCGCGTCATCACCGTCTTGATCAACGGCCCCATGTGTTTTTCTTCGACCGCGCGCTTGTTTTCGTCAAAGCGCGTGCCTGACCGGCCATAGGCCATCGCCTGATCTTGCAGATCGCATTCGCCGCCCTGATCGCAGATCGGGCAATCGAGCGGATGATTAATCAGCAGGAATTCCATCACCCCTTCGCGCGCCTTTTTAACGAGCGGGGTTTTGGTGTTGACGACCGGCGGTTCGCCATTCGGACCAGGGCGCTGATCGCGCACTTGCTGCGCGCAAGAGGCGACCGGCTTGGGCGACCCCTTCACTTCGACGAGGCACATCCGGCAATTGCCGGCGATCGACAACCGTTCGTGATAGCAAAAGCGCGGAATTTCGGCGCCCGCCGCTTCGCACGCCTGCAGCAGCGTATAATCCGGCGGAACGTCGATCTCGACCCCGTCAATGATCAATTTGGTCACGCGCGCCCCCTATTCCGCCGCCACCGGCGCTGCGCCCGCCACAAACGGCTTGCGCAGGCGATAACGGTCGATGCGCGATTCAATCTCGCCGCGAAAATGCCGGATCAGCCCCTGCACCGGCCAGGCGGCCGCATCGCCCAGCGCGCAAATTGTATGGCCTTCAACTTGGCCGGCGACGTCCAACAACAGATCGATCTCGCGATGTTCGGCCTCGCCTTTGGCCATCCGATCGAGCACGCGCCACATCCACCCGGTTCCTTCCCGGCAGGGCGTGCATTGGCCGCAGCTCTCATGCTTGTAGAAATAAGAAATCCGCGCGATCGCCCGGACAACATCGGTCGACTTGTCCATAACAATAACCGCCGCCGTGCCAAGACCGGATTTGACCTCGCGCAGCGCGTCAAAGTCCAAGATCAGGTCATCGCATAATTCGCGCGGCACTAAAGGCACGGATGAGCCGCCCGGGATAACCGCTTTCAAATTGTCCCAGCCGCCGCGCACTCCGCCGCAATGCGTATCGATCAGCGCGCGCAAGGTGATGCCCATCGCCTCTTCCACATTGCAGGGGCGCTGGACATGACCGGAAATGCAAAAAATCTTGGTGCCTTCATTTTTTGGGCGACCGATACTGGCGAACCATTTGGCGCCGCGCCGAATGATCTCGCCGACGACCGCGATCGATTCGACATTATTGACCGTCGTCGGGCAGCCATAGAGCCCGGTATTGGCCGGAAATGGCGGCTTTAGGCGCGGCTGTCCCTTTTTGCCTTCGAGGCTCTCCAGCAAAGCGGTCTCTTCGCCGCAAATATAGGCCCCGGCGCCGTGATGGACGTAAAGATCAAAATCCCAGCCATGCACATTATTCTTGCCGATCAATTTGGCCTGGTAAGCCTCAGCAACGGCCTTTTCCAGCGCTTCACGCTCGGCAATATATTCGCCCCGAATATAGACATAACATGCGTGGGCCTGCATGGCGAAAGAAGCGATCAAACAGCCTTCAATCAATAAATGCGGATCATGGCGAAGGATTTCGCGGTCCTTGCACGTGCCCGGTTCTGATTCATCCGCATTGACGACCAAATAATGCGGCCGATCCTTGACCTCTTTCGGCATAAATGACCATTTCAAGCCGGTCGGAAAACCAGCGCCGCCGCGACCCCGCAGGCCCGAATCCTTGACCTGCTGGATCACCCAATCGCGCCCCGCCGACAACATGTCGGCCGTACCGTTCCAGGCGCCGCGCGCGCGCGCGCCTTCCAGACCCGGCGAATGCAGGCCATAGAGATTGGTAAAAATGCGGTCCTTATCGGCCAGCATCAGACTTTGTCCTTATTGGCGGCGGCGGCGAAGGCTTGCGCCTGTTCGATCCACCGCTCGCGCGTCACGCGCCCCTTGAAGGAGATATAATTATCAATCCAAGCGACATGGGCGGGAGTCCAGGCGGCAATCTGCGCGAAGAAATGTACGCCCAATTCGCGCAGGGTCTCATCAATTTTTGGTCCAATGCCGACAATCGCTTGTAAATCATCCCGCTTGGCCTCGCCGAGCGGATGGACAGGCGGGGGCGCG
>DHHV01000155.1:6011-15057 GCA_002403455.1 Hyphomonadaceae bacterium UBA4763
TGGCGCTCGCCCAAGTCGCTGGCCGGCGCGGGGGCAGATTCGGGCTTTGGAATTGGCGTGGCGGCGACGATCGGCGCAGGCGAGGCAGCCGATGGCGCTGGTTCAGGCGCAATCACCGGTTTCGGCTTTTCGGGCAAATTCGGCAGCGCGAAAGGTCGCGCACGCGAGCCGTCAAACAAACTCGGATCGAGCAAGGTCTTTGCTCCTCCTTCCGGCGCCGAGGTCTGCCGATTGATTTGCGGTCCAGGCGGCACAGCCTCACCGCGCGTCAATCGATCCAAGAGACTCTCGAGGATTTCGGGCGACAAATCCTCGTAATAATCGTCATTGATCTGGATCATGGGCGCATTGACGCAAGCGCCAAGGCATTCGACCTCGATCCAGGAAAACTTTCCGTCAGCGGTGACTTTGCCTTTCGGCCCGATCCGGCGTTTGCAGACGTCTTTTAAGTCCTCGGCGCCTCGCAACATGCAAGGCGTGGTCCCACAAAGCTGAATGAAATGTTTGCCGACCGGCTCGAGATTAAACATCGTGTAAAAGGTCGCAACCTCCAATACACGGATGGTCGGCATCTCTAATAAACGCGCCACTGCTTGAATAGCGGGTTCACTTACCCAGCCTTCTTGTTTCTGGATCAACCACAGGACCGGAATAACGGCGGAGGCTTTGCGCGCCGGCGGGGATTTCTTCAGCCACCACTCGACTTTGGCAAAAGTTGCCGGTGTGAACGCAAAGCGCTCAGGTTGAATGGCGGCAAGACGACGCACGCTCATCGGTCAATCTCCCCGAACACAATATCAAGCGAACCGAGGATTGCCGAGACATCGGCCAGCATATGGCCGCGACACAGATGGTCCATCGCATGTAAATGTGCAAAGCCGGGCGCACGGATTTTTAACCGGTAGGGCCTGTTAGATCCGTCCGCGACCAAATAAACCCCAAACTCGCCTTTTGGCGCCTCGACAGCGGCGTAAATCTCACCAGCCGGGACGTGAAAGCCTTCAGTATAGAGCTTAAAATGATGGATCAATGCTTCCATCGAGCGCTTCATTTCTCCTCGACGCGGCGGCGCGACCTTGCCGTCCGCGGTCATGACGGGCCCTTCCGGCATGCGTTGCACGCATTGGCGCATGATCCGCACCGATTGGCGCATTTCCTCCATGCGCAACAAATAACGATCATAACAATCGCTATTCTTGCCGACCGGCACGAGAAAATCCAATTCCGAATAGATTTCGTAGGGTTGAGAACGCCGCAAATCCCAGGCAAAGCCAGCGCCGCGCGCCATCACGCCCGTCATTGCCCAGTCAAGCACATCCTTTTGTGGCACAACGCCAATATCAACATTGCGTTGTTTGAAAATCCGGTTCTCGGTCAGCAGGTCGGAAATATCATCGAGTACTTTCGGGAAAGTCTCCGTAAAAGTAAAAATATCCTCGACCAACGCCGCCGGCAAATCTTGATGCACGCCGCCGGGACGAAAATAAGCCGCATGCATGCGACTGCCTGACGCGCGCTCATAAAAGACCATGAGTTTTTCACGCTCTTCAAAGCCCCACAAGGGCGGGGTCAGCGCGCCGACATCCATCGCTTGCGTCGTCACATTCAGCAAATGCGACAAAATCCGGCCGATCTCGCTATAAAGAACCCGAATGAATTGCGCGCGGCGCGGAACTTCCACGCCCAATAACCGCTCAATCGCCAGACAATAAGCATGCTCCTGGTTCATCGGCGCAACGTAATCCAGCCGATCAAAATAGGGCAGCGCCTGTAAATAGGTCTTATATTCGATTAACTTTTCGGTGCCGCGATGTAACAGGCCAATATGCGGCTCGACCCGCTCAACCACTTCGCCATCCAGATCAAGCACAAGTCGCAATACGCCATGCGCCGCCGGGTGTTGCGGCCCGAAATTGATGGAGAATTTGCGTCCGTCTTCTTCCGGCGCGTTTACGGTCAGACTGGTTTCGACGCTCATTTTTGCTCTCGCGCCTTTTCATCACCGGGGAGCGCTCGCACCATGCCCTCCCATGGGCTTTCAAAGTCAAAATTGCGGTATTCTTGCACCAACTTGACCGGCTCATAGACAACGCGCTGTTGTTCTGCGTCATAGCGCACCTCAACATGCCCGGTCAGCGGGAATTCTTTGCGCAGCGGAAAGCCTTCAAACCCGTAATCAGTCAAAATCCGTCGCAGATCCGGGTGGCCGCTGAAAATAACGCCATACATGTCGAAAGCTTCGCGTTCAAGCCAATTGGCGACCGGAAACAAATCGATCAAGCTTGGCGCCGTCTCCTCAAGTCCCAGCGCAATCTTCACGCGCACCCGCAGATTTTCGCGCATGGACAACAAATGATAGACAATCTCAAACCGCTGGCGCCGATCCGGCCAGTCCACGCCGCAGAGATCGATCAATTGATCAAATTTGCATAAGGGATGGTTACGCAGACCAGCGATCAAGTCGCGCACATAGGTCGCCTTTGACACCAAGGTCAGTTCGCCATGCGTAATTACGGCCTCGTCTATCCACGCTTCAAAGGCGCGCAGGACCGTATCCTTTAGCTCTTCTATCGCGGGGCGTTGCAGCGCGCTCATCGTTCTATAGTGCCTTCACGGCGGATTTTCTTTTGTAATTGCAAGACGCCGTAGACCAATGCTTCAGCCGTTGGCGGGCAGCCCGGGACATAGACATCGACGGGGACGACGCGGTCGCAGCCGCGCACAACCGCATAAGAATAATGGTAATATCCGCCGCCATTGGCGCAAGACCCCATCGAGATGACATAACGCGGATTGGGCATTTGGTCATAGACTTTGCGCAAAGCTGGCGCCATTTTATTGGTCAACGTGCCCGCAACGATCATCACATCGGACTGGCGCGGACTTGCGCGCGGCGCAAAGCCAAACCGCTCCAAGTCATAACGCGGCATGGATGCCTGCATCATCTCAACCGCACAACAGGCAAGACCAAAAGTCATCCACATCAATGACCCGGTTCTCGCCCATGTGATGAGATCGTCTGCAGCGGCAACGACAAATCCTTTATCTGTCATTTGCGCCGACAAGTCTTTGAAAAACGGATCCTCGCCCTGTTTTAGGCGCTCCGGATCGAATTGCTTGCCAGGGACGAGATCGACCACGCTCTACTCCCAATTGAGGGCGCCTTTGCGCCACTCATAGATAAGCCCAATCGTCAGCATGCCGAAGAAAATCATCACAGAAAGATAGCCGGGCCAACCGAGACCTTCGATGGACAACACCCAAGGAAACAGAAAGGCGATCTCCAGGTCGAAAATAATCAACAAAATCGCGACGAGATAAAACCGCACATCAAATTTCAGTCGCGCATCGTCAAAAGCATTAAATCCGCATTCATAGGCGGATAATTTCTCCGAATCAGGGCTTTTTGGCGCAAAAATTGCTGAGGCAAGCATAAACGCTCCGCCTAATACAAAAGCGACACATAAGAATATCACGATCGGCAAATATTCGAGCAATAACTCGCTCATTGCGCACCCGCCCCGATTTGATCAGCAAGCGCGGCAACAGCCGACCCGCAACGCCTTGCGAGTCGGACTTTCAAGGTCCGTTCCTGCCTAGGCAGGCAGCTAAACCCTTGGCTGAATCGCGTCAACTGATCGCGGCGCCGCAGCATGTTATTTCGATGCGTAAAAATGTCTTATGCGCGCAAATCGAGGCCGATTGGCCCACGGGGAAATGGGGGCGGCTCCGGCGCCATGGCGGCGCTCCGGGGCCGTGGCGCATTGATCAATTTGGCGATTGCGATTTGCGCCAAAGCCTCGCGCGCGCCGGCCGCCGGGCCGATCGCTTGCGCTTCGCGGCCCGTTGCGGCGCAGACCGCGCTGCAGCGCATCCAGGCGCCGTCAATCACCCATTCGAGCAGGATTTCTCCCGGCAAATGCGCGCGCTTTACAGGCGGAAGCGGACATGGTCCGTCCAGAACTGCTCCAGCCGTTGGGCGGTGCGATTCATCGTCGCCAGATCGTCGCGGCGGACCGAGGCGGTCGGCTCGAGCGCCGTCGCTTGGCGCTCAAACAGCGCGCGGATGCGTTCGGCGATAACTGTGCCTTTACTTGACAAGCGCAATTGTACTTGCCGCCGATCTACCCGCGAGCGGGTTTGCGTCACCAAATCAAGCTCGGTGAGCTTTTTTAAATTGTAGGAAACATTTGCGCCAGCAAACATCGCGCTGTCCTTCAGCGCGCCAGCCGTTGAAGAGCCCGCGCCAATGTGAAACAGCAATAGCGCCTGGACGCCGTTGATCTCGGTATTACCCGCCCGCTCCATTTCGTCTTCGACGACATCAAGCAAACGCCGATGCACGCGATCGATTAATTGCAGGCTACGCAGAAACTCACCGTGTAAATCATTCGCCGCCGCGTTCTGCGGCTGCTCCGCCAATCCAACCATCTGACACCCCTGGTCGATGGACAATTCATGTCCAGTTCGATCGAGGAATACGCGATTAAGGCTAAGGAACTTCTAATAAGAATTTAGGAATCGCCACGAATAAGGTTAATAATACCTGAAAAATCTTTACCAGATCCGTTATTTGCGGCAAAAAGTTGGTAAAGCGCTTCGGCCGCAGCGCCCATCGGCGTTGCGGCGCCAGCTTGCGCGGCCGCCTGTTGGGCCAGTTTCAGGTCCTTCAACATCATCGCGGCGGTAAATCCCGGCTCATAGCCGCGATTGGCGGGCGACGCCGGCACCGGTCCTGGCACAGGACAATAAGAGGTCATCGACCAGCATTGGCCGGAGGCTTTCGACGATATGTCAAAGAAACGCTGTGGATCGAGCCCCAATTTCTCAGCCAAAACAAAAGCTTCGCAGGTGCCGATCATCGAAATGCCGAGCAGCATATTGTTGCAAATCTTGGCGGCTTGGCCAGCGCCGGCTGCGCCTGCATGAATAACGGCTTTGCCCATGGCTTTTAACACTGGCTCTGCTGCGGCAAAGGCGGTTTGCGTCCCACCGACCATGAAGGTGAGCGTGCCGGCATTGGCCGCCGCCACGCCGCCCGAGACCGGCGCATCGACCATGGATAGGCCAGATTTCGTGGCGGCGAAGCCAACCCGCCGCGCCGTTTCAACGTCAATCGTCGAGCAATCAATTAAAGTTGCGCCGAGTTTGGCGTGCGCAAGCACGCCGTCATTTCCCAAATACACGGTCTCGACCTGCGGGCCGGCCGGCAACATGGTGACGACGATTTCGGCATTCTCCACGGCTTCCTGGATGCTCATCGCCTCGGCGCAGCCGGCGCGGACAGCGTTGGCGCGCGCATCGCCGTTCAGATCAAAGGCGCGGACTTCAAAGCCGGCCTTGGCGAGGTTGGCGGCCATCCCGGCGCCCATGTGACCCAGTCCGATAAAAGCGACATCTTGCATGAGCGTTTCCTTGTTTTATTCGTGGAGATCATTTCCTCTTATCCACCGGGGGCAAGGCTGCAAGCGCCAATAAATCGGCGTCGGATTTGGGGCTTTTGCGGGGTTTGGCGGGGCGCGAACGCTGGCGGCTGGCATGGCGAACGACCAGTTTTTGGGTGATGTCGCGGGCCGATTGGCTGGTTTTTAGCGCGTGGATGGCGTCTTTTGCGCGCCGGATAGCGCCCACATGCTCGACAATTGGAGCTGGATAAGCGTCATTAACGCGGCTCTTAAGCGCCAACAACGCGTCGTTATGCTCCCATGGCGCGTGGATAAAGGGCGTCGGCAGGTCCGCAATTTCAGGAACCCAGCGCCGGATAAACGCCCCATCGGGGTCCTGATCGTGCGATTGCTTGACCGGATTATAAACCCGCATCGTGTTCATGCCGGTGACGCCCGATTGCATCTGAACTTGCGGATAGTGAATTCCGGGCTCGTAATCGACAAAGAGCCGCGCCAAAATTGGCGCAGAAAGGCGCCAATCGAGCCAAAGCGCGTAACTCGCAAAGGAAATAACCATCGCCCGCATGCGAAAATTGAGCCAACCGGTGGCGTTTAGGGCGCGCATACAGGCGTCGATGAACGGAAAACCGGTTTTTCCGGTCGCCCAGGCGTCCAAAAAGGCGGGCTCGGGCGGGGTGCGCGGGCGAATATCGTCAAATAAAGGATGCAAGGTTTTACTTTCGAGGCGCGGGGCGTCTTCCAATTTTTGCATGAAATGACAGCGCCAGGCGAGCCGGGCCTGGAAGGAGGCGATCGAGCCGCGAAAAACCGGATCGTCGCGGTGGCGGAGCGCGGCGCGGGCGGCGGCTTGCGCCATTTCGCGCGAAGAGAGCGCCCCGATGGCGAGATAAGGCGACAGGCGCGAGCAGGCGTCAAAGGCGGTCAAAGGGCTTGACATTTCAACGCGGTAGCGGCGTCCGCGCGCGGCGAAAAAGCTGGCGGCGAGGGCGATGCCGGCGCGCCGGCCGCCGGTTTGCGCGAGCGGGCAAGGGTCTTCGGCGAGGCCTAAATCAGCGGCGGCGGGCGGGGCGCCGGGGTCGATATCGGGCAAGGCCGAGAGGACTGGCGCAGGTAAAACCGGTTGCGCCATGGTGTTTTTCCAGCGCGCCGCCCAGTCATCACGGCTGGGCAAGCGGCGGACGACGCCGGCTTGCGGGGTTTCAAGAAAGGCGATGCCGGCCCTTTTCGCCCATTTGGCGAGCGCCTGATCGCGACGATAAGTCCAGAGCCCGCCGGTTTCTTCATGCGCATGGATCGCGTCAAGGCCAAATTGCTGGTGCAATTGGGCGAAAACCGCGATCGCCTCGCCCGTGCGGATTAGGAGATCGCCGCCGCGGGCGCGCAGCGAGGCGCGCAAATCAGCCAGACTTTCGACCATAAAGCGATATTGCCGGGCCGAATAATCGGGCTGGCGCCAGAGGTCCGGCTCAAGGATATACAGCGGCAGGACCGGGCGATTGCTGGCGACGGCGGCGCTTAAAGCGGCGTGGTCATGCACGCGCAGATCGCGCTTGAACCAAACGACCGCAATTCCCATTCCAGTTCCTACGTCGCGCGCCGCGCCAATTGCTGCAAAAACGGGCGAAACAGCAAAAATAGCTCATAAAGCGGGTTGACCAAAGCCGCAAACACCCGCGAGCGCGACAATCCGGTCACGATCGGCCAGCCCAAGGCCATGCCCCAAGCGAGCGCAAAGGCCGGCGCGCCGCGCAAAATCCGCCCGTCCGGGTCCTGGACATGGAAATAACGCAGCAAATCCTCGCGCCGGACCGGATAGTTTGTGCCGGGCAGGGTCAAATCCTCGAACAACAACCGCTCATGCCGGTCGAGTTTTCTCAAGTAAGAAATTTCCTGCGCGCAGATCGGGCAAGCGCCGTCAAAGAACACCAGCGCTCGGCCTGATCGCGACGCCCTCTCTGTTGCCGCTTTCATGGGAGGAGAATTATGCGGCTTGCGCGATTCGTCCAGGCCGGCTCCGCGCACGCCTGTTCAATTCGCAGGGATGCTGCGGGTGCGTAAGGATAGGAGCGAAAGTTATAGAATTAGGACCGCTACCCTATTTCGTACCCTCATCCCCGCAAATCGATCGCCAGGCGGCAGAAATACGGGGATGTTTCCGCCCCGCGCCCCGGATGCACCGGCAAGGCGCGAGGCGGGGCCAGCGCACCCGGCGCTCTTCAAGATCGACCTTGGACGCTTTGGCGCGCGCCCCTGGCGACCGTAATCGCCAAGGTTCCGGCAAAAAAGCGTGCGGGCAAGGCGGAACCCCAAATTGTTGTTCCGGTTCGTTGGCGTGTTCCTGTTCCGGTTAGCGGAGCGGAGGTTCTGCGGATTGTTGTTCCAAGAGCCGCCGCGATTCACGCGGTTCGAGCAAAAGATCGATCAGGTCTTGCTCGGTAGACCTGCCGCAAGGCAGTTCTGGCCCGACCAAGAATCGCACGCTGCAGCGCACGGGTATGGGCATGATCGGCATGCGCCGCCCAGGAGTCCATCCGTCTTTCGACTTGTTCGGGAGCCAAAACGCCGGCGCGCGCCGCGTTCAGCATGCCTTTCAACCGGCCTTTGAAGGCGCGGACATTGTCCTCCGGCAACGCGCGCTTGCCAGTGGCGAACAACACATAGCCGAGAAAGCCGGCCGGTTCGGCGGTGGGCTGAATCATGGTCTTGCGCGGATGCAGGCGCAAACGGCGTCCGACCAGGAAATCGGCAATACGCGCCCGCCACTGCGTCAACACGGCCGGATCGTCGTGAAACAAGGCGAAGTCATCGACATAACGCACATAAGGCGCGCGCAAGCATTCGGTGCAGAAATGATCGAGCGGGTCGAGATAGACATTGGCGCTAAATTGGCTGGCCAGGTTGCCGATCGGTAAACCGCGCCGGCGCTCCAAGGGCGACAACAGATCATCGCCGGGAAAATGCATGTGCACCGGCTCTTGCAAATTCGAACCGTCAACGATGACGTCCATCAGCCGCAGCGTTTTCACGCAGGCGATGCGGCGTCGAAAATCGCGTTTCAGAATCTCGTGATCAATCGAGGGGAAGAACCGAAAAATGTCACAACGCAGCACGAAACGATGACGGTCGCGATAACATTCATAGGCGTCGACGGCGCGATGCACGCCCTTCCCGAGGCGATTGGCGAAGGAATTGCCGATGAAGCCGCGCTCAAACAACGGCGCCACCACTTCCATCAACGCATGTTGGACGACGCGATCGCGAAACGGCGCCGCCGACACCAAACGTTGCCTTGGTTTTTCGAGCTGGATTTCGGTATAACGACCGGTGCGATAGGTCCCGTCGCGCAATTCCCGCTCCAGCAGCAGCAATTCCCGCTCCAACCCGAATTGGAAGGACGCCGCGCCCGCCTTTTTACGTTTGCCCCGGATCGCCTTGCGCGCCGCCTGGCGCAAGGCCGGAAAGGTCGCGAAGGTCTCGAACAGATGATCGTGTCGCTTGGGCATGATGGGCCTTCCGCCACCCGCCCAAGCCGCGGCCGATCTGGTCGATTTGCCGGGCGGCGTATTCGTAGGCGGCATCATTGATGAGTCGTAAATCAAACGATAGCCGAAATAAAAATCTTAACTGTTCCAAAAAAA
>DHHV01000145.1:0-3375 GCA_002403455.1 Hyphomonadaceae bacterium UBA4763
GCGCTCCGCCACCGGCCGGCCAGCCCTAGCCGCCTCGCGGGCGCGGAACGCCTCTGGACCCAGGCGCTTTTCATCGGCGGCGCGGGCGGCGGCTGCTTCCGCTTCCCGTTGCGCTTTGGCCTCAGCTTCGCGCCGCGCCTCCTCCGCCGCGCGCCTCGCCACCTCGGCCGCCCGTCGGCGCCGCTCCAATTCCGCCGCAAAGGCCTCCTGCCGGGCTTGCGCCGCACGGCTCATGGTGGCTTGCGCCAGCCGTTCCAGCGCCGGAAAGCTCGGCTCGCGCAAAAACGCCGCAATCGCCTCGGGGGCGGTCTGGTCAATCGCCGCCCAGGCCGCCAGCCGGCGGCGATGCAGCCGGGCCTCAAACGCCTCCGGCGCCTTGTCGAAAACCGCCAAAAAGTCATCATAGTCGGCCGGATCAAGGCTCGCCTCGATCCGGGCCCAGCGAATCGCCGATGGCGACGGCGACGGAGGTGGCGGCGGCGCGTAGACATTGTTCGGCGCGGCCTCGCCGGGCGCCGTCGGCCCAAGCGCCAGTCCTTTCGCCGCTGCGCGCCGTTTCTCGATCTCCGCCGCCTTTTGTTCGTCCAACGGCATCGCCGCCCAGGCGGTCTTGTTATTATCGCGCCAGATTTGCTGCAATTCGGTCAATGCCTTGACCTTGCCCATCGCCTCTTTTCCGGTCTTCGCTTCGATCTGGCTTAAAAGTCGATGTAATCGATCGCTTTGCGGATCACCGTCCCAGGTCGTTAAATCGACCGTATCGTCCAGCCGAAACCCAAAAGGCGGATCGCCCGGATCCATCAAGACCGGCAGATAGGTTTTCAAGGACTGCGCCAGGCTCGCCTCTTCGCGCACCCAGCGGCTGTCGCGCGAATATTGGCACCAGACGACGATGGCGGCTTTGGCGTCGCGCAATTCCCGCTCGATGACCGGGGCGAATTCTTCGCCGCTGAGCAGCGCGTAATCGAACCAGACGCTATAGCCATAGGCTTGCAACACGCGGTGCAAATGCCGCACGGCCGGCACGCGCAGCGAGCGATAAGAAATAAACACATCCGCCATGATCCGCCCCCTGCCCCCGTCAGCCTTCCATGGCGAATTGATCGCAAACCCGAACCAGCGCGCTGGCGATGCCGGGTTCGGTGCTGGAATGGCCGGCATCCGGGATGATATGCAAGTGCGCGTTCGGCCAGCGTTTTTTCAGCGCCCAGGCCGAGGCGATCGGCGTGCACATGTCATAGCGGCCATGCACGATGGCGCCGGGAATGCCAGCCAGGCGCGGCGCCTGCGCCAACAGCCAGCCGTCTTCGGCAAAAAAGCCGCGATTGACGAAATAATGGCATTCGATCCGCGCAAAAGCGTCGACGAAATCATCCTGGTCAAAACGCGGCGGCAGCGCCGAGGGGCCTTCGAGCGAGATCGTCTCGCCTTCCCAGCGCGCCCAGGCCCGCGCCGCAACCAGCCGCGTCGCCGGATCGGCGCTGGTCAACCGGCGGTAATAGGCGTCAACCAGATCGGCTTGCTCTTCCTGGGGGATCGGGGCGAGATAACGCTCCCAGGCGTCGGGGAAGATCATATTGGCGCCGCTCTGGTAAAACCAGAGGATTTCGGCGCGCGTCAGCAGGAACACCCCGCGCAACACCAAAGCCCGCACCCGTTCGGGATAGGTCACCGCATAAGCCAGCGCCAAGGTCGAGCCCCAGGACCCGCCAAACACCAGCCATTTTTCAATGCCCAAATGCCGGCGCAGCTTTTCAATATCTTCGACCAGCGCCCAGGTATTGTTGTCTTCGAGGCTGGCGCGCGGGGTCGAGCGACCGCAGCCGCGCTGGTCAAACAACACCAGGCGATAAAGGCGCGGGTTGAAAAACCGCCGCATTTCGGGCGTGATGCCGCCGCCCGGGCCGCCATGCAGCGCCAAAGCCGGCAGACCCTGCGGAAGGCCGACCTCCTCATAATAAAGCGTGTGCAGGCGCGAGACCGGCAACAGACCGGCTCGGGTCGGCTCAATCGCCGGATACAAGGCCCGGCGGCGGGCCTCGTTCATATTTGCTTCAGCCATCGACATTTAAGGGAGCAAGGGTTAATCATCGCGCCAGCGGATCGGCCAGCTATCTAGCATTATGGCGTGATCAAGGAGAGGGCAATGGCTCGGGCCGTCAGGATTTGGCCGTTTGCCTTCGCGGCATTCGCGGCAATTTTGCTCGGCGCCTGCACCTCGACCACCAGCATTGTCGTCAAGCCGACGCAAACCCCGCGCGAGGAAGCGATCCTTGCGCAATTCGAGGCCAAATTGGCGCAATTCGGCGCGGTCGCGGCCGAACGGCGCTGGGCCGACGCCATGATCGACCCGGCCGAAAGCCTGCAAGACGCCATCGACCGGTTATTGGTGGGGGGCGAGCCTGCTGCGCCGGAACCCGATGCGGCGACGTTGTTTTTGGCGGCGCGCGGCTTGGCGGACGCGCCGAGCGAGCGGGTTTTGGCGATGCTGCGCGAGGACGTGGGCGTCGCCGAGGCGCAAGCGCAAGGCTTGACGGCCGCCGCGACCGCCTTGGCCGGCGCGAACCTTACCCTCAACGCCCGCACCAAAGCCCTGCGCGCGTTCGAACAGGCGCTGATTGCGCTGAAACGCACCCGCCAGGTGCTGGCGCGCGCGATCGTGAGCCAAGTGGGACCGGAAGGCGCAGCGGGATTTGCGCCGCTGGCGCAGCTCGAAAACGCCTTGCGGGCCATGAACGCGGCGGCTTTGGGGCTCGCCGTCGCGCCGCCCGCCGCGATCGGATAAACCGCAAAATTGCACTTGCGTTCCGCATTTTGTTCCGTTATTGTTCCAACTTGTTCGCGGCGAACAGGCGTGAAATAACGGAGACGAATCGTGGCGGAGTTGAATTTGAAAGTCGTGGAAAAGCCGGAAGCCGACAAGCAAAAAGCCTTGGCGGCGGCGTTGGGGCAGATCGAGCGCTCGTTCGGCAAGGGCTCGATCATGCGGCTCGGCGAAAATCACGGGCTGGATATCGAAGCGATTTCAACCGGTTCGCTCAGCCTCGACATCGCTTTAGGGATTGGCGGGCTGCCGCGCGGGCGGATTATCGAGATTTTCGGGCCGGAATCCTCAGGCAAGACGACTTTGGCGCTGCATTGCATCGCCGAGGCGCAGAAAAATGGCGGGGTTTGCGCGTTTATCGACGCCGAACATGCGCTCGACCCGGTCTATGCCGGCAAATTGGGCGTTGATCTGGAAGATTTGCTGGTCTCCCAGCCCGATACCGGCGAACAGGCGCTGGAGATCACCGATACGCTGGTGCGGTCGGGCGCGATTGACGTGCTGGTGGTCGATTCGGTGGCGGCGCTGACGCCGCGCGCCGAAATCGAAGG
>DHHV01000145.1:3654-8091 GCA_002403455.1 Hyphomonadaceae bacterium UBA4763
GCGGCGCTGACGCCGCGCGCCGAAATCGAAGGCGATATGGGCGATGCGCTGCCGGGGCTGCAGGCGCGGCTGATGAGCCAGGCTTTGCGCAAGCTGACCGCGTCGATTTCCAAATCGAATTGCATGGTGATTTTCATCAACCAGATCCGCATGAAGATCGGGGTGATGTATGGCAGCCCGGAAACGACGACCGGCGGCAATGCGCTGAAATTCTACGCTTCGGTCCGGCTCGACATCCGCCGCATCGGCCAGGTCAAGGACCGCGACGAGGTGATCGGCAATGAAACCCGCGTCAAAGTGGTCAAGAACAAGGTCGCCCCGCCGTTCAAACAGGTCGAATTCGACATCGTCTATGGCGAAGGCATCTCGAAAACCGGTGAATTGATCGATCTTGGCGTCAAGGCCAATGTGATCGAGAAATCCGGCTCCTGGTATTCCTATGAGAATGTCCGAATCGGCCAGGGCCGCGAGAATGTGCGCAAGTTCTTGAAGGAACATCCGCAGACGGCGATCGCCATCGAAGATTCTATTCGGCGCAATGCCGGCCTGATCGCGCAAGACATGCTGGCCGGCCCCGAGACCGACGGCGACAGCGAATAGGCGCAAAGAGCGGGGGCGCTGCGCCCCTTGCTTTTTTCATCGCTCGGCTTTGTAAGGGCGGACGATTAAACCGTCGTGTTTCCTGACCCCGCGTGAGCCCATGTCCCAGAAGCTGACCTTGCTGTCCGATATCCGCGAAACCTTCTTGGCGCATTTCGAGGCGGCGGGGCATCGGCGGCTGGCGTCAAGCGCGCTGGTCCCGCAAGACGACCCGACTTTGCTGTTCACCAATGCCGGCATGGTGCAGTTCAAAAACGCCTTTACCGGCAAAGAAAAACCGCCGGCAGCGCGGGTGGCGACCTCGCAAAAATGCGTCCGCGCCGGCGGCAAGCATAACGACCTCGACAATGTCGGCTATACGGCGCGCCACCATACTTTTTTTGAAATGTTGGGAAATTTTTCCTTTGGCGATTATTTCAAGGAAACCGCCATCGACCTGGCCTGGAGCCTTGTGCGCGATAGGTTTGATTTGCCGGCGTCGCGGCTGTTGGTCACTGTTTATGCGGACGACGAGGAAGCCGCGCAGCTCTGGAAAAAGATCGCCGGCTTTTCCGACGACAAGATCATTCGGATCGCCACCTCGGACAATTTCTGGTCGATGGGTGAGACCGGACCTTGCGGGCCTTGTTCGGAGATCTTCTTCGATCACGGCGCGGATGTCGCCGGCGGCCCACCGTGCAGCGCCGATGCTGACGGCGACCGCTTCGTCGAGATCTGGAATCTCGTCTTCATGCAATATGAGCAGATGGCGGGCGGCGCGCGGGTGGCGCTGCCGACCCCCTCGATCGACACCGGCATGGGGCTCGAGCGGATCGGCGCGGTCTTGCAAGGCGTGCATTCCAATTACGAGACTGATCTGTTCGTCGCCCTGATCGGCGCGATCGCTGATGCGGTGAAAGCCGAACCGACGGAAGATTCGCGCGCGAGTTATCGCGTCATCGCCGACCATTTGCGCGCCAGCGCCTTCCTGATCGCCGACGGCGTCACGCCGGACAATGAGGGACGCGGCTATGTGTTGCGCCGGATCATGCGGCGCGGCATGCGCCACGCTCATATCCTCGGCGCGCGCACGCCGATCATGCACCGCGTCGCCCCGACCCTGATTGCACAAATGGGCGCGGCTTTTCCCGAACTTGGTCGCGCCGAAGCGACCATTCTGGCGGTCCTCGAACAGGAAGAAGAGCGTTTCCGCCGCACTTTGGGCAAAGGGTTGCAGATCCTCGATGCGGCCTGCGCGGAGCTTGCGGCGGGGGCGGCCCTGCCTGGCGAGACCGCTTTCAAACTGTATGACACGTTCGGCTTCCCGCTCGACCTGACGCAAGATATTTTGCGCGGCCGCAATCTGGCGGTCGATGTGGCCGGCTTTGACGCCGCCATGGCGGTGCAAAAAGCAACCGGGCGGGCCAATTGGCAGGGGTCCGGCGCCGAGGCGCAAGGCGATTTTTGGCTCAAGCAGCGCGAGCTGCACGGTCCAACCCGCTTTCTGGGCTATGAAACGCTGGAGGCGCAAACACAGGTGCTGGCGCTGCGGCGCGACGGGGTTGGCGTTGATCAGCTTTTGCCGGGCGAAGAAGGCGAAGTCCTGCTGGCGGCCACGCCATTTTATGCCGAAAGCGGCGGCCAGGCCGGCGATCGCGGCGAGATAGTGACGACGGACGGGGCGCGCATCGCCGTACGCGACGTCGTCAAGGCGGCAGGCGATCTGCATGTGCATCAGGTCGAGATAGGGGCCGACGCGCTGCGGATTGGGGCGGACGTTAGGGCCGCCGTAAATCCCGCCTGGCGGGCGCGCACGCGCCTTAATCATTCCGCCGCGCACTTGGTGCATGCGGCGCTGCGCCGGCATTTGGGCCCGCATGTCGCGCAAAAAGGCCAAATGGTCGATGCCGAGCGCATGCGCTTTGACTTCGCCCATGGCCAAGCCGTGAGCCAAGACGAGCTCGCGGCGATCGAAGCCGAGGTTAACGCCGTCATTCGCCAGAATGGCCCCGCTGAAATTCGCGTCATGGCCCCGCAAGAAGCGATCGCTGCGGGCGCGATTGCCTTGTTTGGCGAGAAATATGGCGAGGAAGTCCGCGTCTTACGGCTCGGCTCCGATCCGGAAGATTGCGCGCGTCCCTATTCGGTCGAGCTATGTGGCGGCACCCATGTCAGCCGGACCGGCGATCTTGCCTTGTTCAAGATCGTCAGCGAAAGCGCGGTCGGGGCCGGCGTGCGCCGCGTTGAGGCCGTCACTGGCGAGGCCGCGCGCCTTTATTTGCAAGGCCAGGCCGATCTGGCGCGCCACAGCGCCGAGCTGTTGAAAGCCCCGCTCGCCGATCTGCCGCAGCGGATCGAGGCGCTGCTGACCGAGCGTAAAAAGTTGGAGCGCGATCTTACCGAGGCCAAGAAGGCCTTGGCTTTGGCCGGCGGCGGCGGCGCTAGCACAGGTCCGCAAGTTGAGCTGATCGGCGCGCGCCGGGCGGTGTTGCGCGAAGTCGCCGACATTCCGGCCAAGGATTTGCGGGCATTGGCCGATACGGCGCGGCGTGAGGCCGGCGCGGTGATCGCCGCGTTCATCGCGGTCAATGACGGCAAAGCGGCGATTGCGATATCGGTCGACCCGGCCGAGAAGAGCTTGGACGCTGTGGCGCTGGTGCGCGCCGCGGCGGGCGAAATGGGCGGACAAGGCGGCGGCGGGCGCCAGGATTTTGCGCAAGGCGGCGCGCCGGATGGCGCCCGCGCGCGCGACGGACTCGCCGCCATTCGCGCTGCTTTGCAAGCCGGCGTCAGCGTTTGAACGCAGGTAATCCGTCCGGCGCCTGAAGCGATCGCTGCAAAAGGGGTTCGCAATCGGTTAGATTGGAACCGCCGTCGTGCCCGCGATAAAACCGCCGCCGAGCACACGCTCGCCGTCCGGGTCTGGCGCATAGAGCACGCAAGCCTGACCGGGCGCGACGCCTTCCTCGCCGCCTAAAAAGCGCACGATTGGACCGGCTTGCGTCATTACAAGCTCAGCCGGAACCGGCGCGCGCGTGGAACGCACCCGCGCCAAAACGGCAATCGGGCGCGCCTCATTGAGATCCGCCGCTTCGCCCAGCCAATTGAATTCGGTCAGGGTAAGCTCGGCGACGCGCAGCGCTTGCCGCGGACCGACGACCACTTCGGCGCGGCGCGCGTCCAAACGTATCACGAACAAAGGCTCGCCCGTCGCGATTCCAAGTCCCTTGCGTTGGCCGATCGTGAAATTGAGCACGCCGTCATGGCGTCCGAGCACGCGCCCCTCCAAATCGACGATATCGCCGGGGCGTTGGGCGCCGGGGCGGACGCGCTCGATCACGCTTGCATATTTGCCGGACGGCACAAAGCAGATGTCTTGGCTGTCGGGCTTGTCATGTACAGCGACGCCGAGCGCGCGACCCCAGGCGCGCACTTGCGCTTTTGGCGCATCGCCCAACGGAAAGCGCAAGAACTCGACCTGGTCTTGGGTGGTTGCAAACAAAAAATAGCTTTGGTCGCGATTGCGATCGACGGCGCGCAACAATTGCGCGCGGCCGTCCGGACCGACGTGGCGGCGGACATAATGCCCGGTCGCCAAGCAATCGGCGCCAAGATCGCGGGCGGTCGCCAGCAAATCCTTGAATTTCACATTCTGATTGCACCGAATGCAAGGGACGGGCGTTGAGCCGGCAAGATAAGCATCCGCAAAGTCTTCGATGACTTTTTCCCGGAAGACGTTCTCATAATCGAGCACATAATGCGGAAAATCGAAGGCTTCCGCGACGCGGCGCGCATCATAAATATCTTGGCCCGCGCAGCAGGCGCCTTTTTTGGCGAGCGCCGCGCCTTGATCATAAA
>DHHV01000024.1:0-478 GCA_002403455.1 Hyphomonadaceae bacterium UBA4763
CGCCGCGCTCGCCGCCGCCGCTTCGGCCGCTGCGCGGCCATGCACCAGGG
Organism: Hyphomonadaceae bacterium UBA4763; assembly: GCA_002403455.1. Taxonomy (GTDB): domain Bacteria; phylum Pseudomonadota; class Alphaproteobacteria; order Caulobacterales; family Aquidulcibacteraceae; genus UBA4763. Next base: position 51 of record DHHV01000024.1, read on the forward strand.
CCGTTGCCTCTGTAGCCAAAAGCTTTTTGGCGGCATTGATGTCGGCGCCTTGGCTATGACCGAGCTTGGCGCAGTCTTCAACGGGCATATCCGTAAACAGGGCCAAGAACCGCCCCACATCGGCGTCTTCTGTATTGCGCCAGAACTGCCAATAATCATATGGCGAGGTCAGATCGACGTTCAACCAGACCGCGCCGCCCTCGGTTTTACCCATTTTGGCGCCCGAGGCGGTCGTCAATAGCGGCGTTGTCAGGCCAAAGGCGCGGCGATCTTCGATCCGGCGACACAGCTCGACGCCATTGACAATATTGCCCCATTGGTCCGAGCCGCCCATCTGCAGATCGCAGGACAAACGCCGCGAAAGCTCCAGAAAATCAACCGCTTGCAGCAGCATATAGTTGAATTCAAGGAAGGTCAGCGGCTGTTCG
>DHHV01000024.1:736-4068 GCA_002403455.1 Hyphomonadaceae bacterium UBA4763
TCGCGGGAGAGCTTCAGGAAATCATATGCTTGCAGGATCATGTAATTGAATTCGAGGAAGGTCAGCGGCTGTTCGCGGTCGAGCCGGCGCTTGACGCTGTCAAAGGTCAGCATCCGATTAATGGTGAAATGCGCGCCGTAATCGCGCAGGAAATCAAGATAAGGCACGCCGGCAAACCAATCGGCATTGTCGACCATGATCGCATCGCTCGGACCATCGCCAAAGCGCAAGAAGCGCGAAAACACCCCTTTAATGCCGGCTTTATTGGCGGCGATTTGTTCTGGCGTCAGCACAGGACGGGATTTGTCTTTGTCGGATGGGTCGCCGATCTTGGTGGTCGCCCCGCCCATTAGCACGATCGGCTTGCCTCCGGCCTGTTGCAGGCGCCGCAACATCATGATCGAGATCAAATGGCCGACATGCAGGCTCGCCGCTGTCAAATCATAGCCAACATAAGCGATCAGCGGCCGCGTAATCGCCAGCGCGTCCAGCCCGGCCAAATCCGTGCATTGATGCACATAACCGCGCGCGAGCAAATCCCGCACAAAGACAGATTGTGCTGCAAAATCGCTGTTCGTCATGACGCAAGCCGCCGATGTTTCGCCGTCAAATCGCGCAATTTTTCGGAAACAGACGGCGCAACCTCGTCCCAGTCAAAACGCCAGGCCCAATTTCCATCGATGGTCCCCGGAATATTGGTGCGATGCTTGCCATCCAGCCCCAGCAAATCCTGCATTTGCGCGATCGCCAAATCCGATCCGCTGCCCATCAATATGTCGAGCAGCGCCCAATGCGGCGCCGGACTGGCCAAAGCTGCGCGCAATAGCGGGCGCTTTTCGGGCGGATCAGCCAAAACGCGCGGGGTGACGTCCGCGACAAAGCCCATGGCGGTGTCATTATCGTGATTGCCAAGATAAGCGACCGAGCGGGCCGGAAAAGCCGGCGGCGCCGCCGCGCCGATCAAGGGCTCGCTCTCCAATTCAAATTGCAAAATGCGCATGCCAGGCAAGTCGAAAGCATCGCGCAATTCATAAACATCCGGCGTAATAAAGCCAAGGTCTTCAGCGACGATCGGAATGTCCCCGAATTCGGCGCGAAAGCGCGAAAACAGCTCGGCGCCGGGCGCTTTCACCCAAACGCCATTGCGCGCATGGTCATCGGCGGCCGGAATATCCCAATAAGATGCAAAAGCGCGGAAATGATCGACCCGCACCAAATCATAGAGCGCCAAAGCGCGCCGCATCCGCGCCAGCCACCAGGAAAAGCCATCCGCCGCCATTTTCTCCCAGGCATAGGTGGGATTGCCCCAGCGCTGGCCTTGGTCAGAGAAAGCGTCAGGCGGGCAACCCGCTACAGTAATCGGTTTTCCGTCCGGCGTCAGATTGAAAAAATGCGGCGCGGTCCAGACATCGGCGCTGGTCTGGGCGACGTAAATCGGCAAATCACCAAAGATTTCAATGCCTTTTGAATTGGAATAGGCGCGCAATTCCCGCCATTGCCGATCAAAGAAGAATTGCTCGATGGCGATCGCCTCGATTCGCGCGGTTTGCGCCTCGCGCGCCGCCGCAATGGCCAGCGGTTCTCGATCGCGCAAGGGCGCGCTCCACGCGCTCCAATCACGCCAATCATGCGCCTCCAGGAGCGCGCGAAAAAGGGCATAATCTTCCAGCCAATCGGTGTTTTTGGATCGGAATTCCTCAAATTCGGCCCGCTGGGCGCCGGTCGCTTCCGCTTTGAACGCCTCAGCTGCTTTCGCAAGCAACGGCGCCCGAATCGCCAGCACCTTGGCCAGCTCCATCCGCCCCGCTGGCAACGCCGCCAATGGCGCAAGATCAGCCGTATTCAGCCACCCATCCGCCGCCAATTCTTCCAAAGAGATAACGTGATTGGCGCCGGCAAAACTCGTCAACGCCGAATAAGGCGCGCCATCGCGCCCGACCGCGTTGAGGGGCAAAATTTGCCACACCGACTGGCCCGCTTGCGCTAAAAAATCGACAAAACGTCGAGCCGACGCGCCTAATACGCCCAAGCCCTCGCGGCTCGGCAAAGAGGTAATGTGGGCTAAAACGCCGCTACGGCGGAGAGATTTCATCACTTATCCCGCAAAGAAAGGTCGCGTTCCTTCCCAAAAATTCTTCCGCCGTCAATGCGCCCGTCAAAGCCGAGACCGCCCCAGCGGGTCGGGCGGGAAAGCCCCGGCCAGTCGGCGCCGTCATTTGCCAAAACCAGCGCGCCGGGGCGCACCACATGCGCCCAATCGGTCAATTTCCGCAAGAAATCGACCCCGGCGGCATTGACGCTGCGCGCATCTGCGCCGAGCCCGCTGCGACCGCGGCGGGGATCAAGGCTCGCGCCGACCCCGTCCAGCACGATCCCGGCGGCGCCGATATCAACCAACCAGAATGTCAGCGCAGATAACAACCAATTGGCGGTCTCGTACCGCGCATGATCAAAGGCAAAAGCCTCAAAACTAGAGGTTTTCGCCCAAAAGGGATCGGCGCATTCATAGAGCGATGTGCCGTCATAATTGATTAGATTACTGGCGTTCTGGTCGGCGAAAATGTTTAATCGAACCTGCGGCGCCCATTTGTCTTGCGCAAGGCGGTTGAAGACATGCCGCGTCTCTTCTTCGTCGGCGAAGGCAGGGCCCGGCGCGAAACGCTCCATGGTCAACGGCCCCAACGCGCTGGCGACATTTGCGATCGCATCCTCGATCAGCAGCGCGCCGCGCCGCTCGGGATACAGCCGCGACAAGGCCGCAAACCGCGCCTCAGGGTCAGCGTCCAGTTGCGCCCAATGGATCGAGGCAAGTTGATCGCCGCTGGGCGCGATCGGCAAAGCGGGTGGGGGTAAACCCGTAGCTGCGGACCTCCCTCGGCGGCGTTGATACGGATCGGGCCGCGCCTTTGGGGTTTGCTCATTCGGCGCGCGCACGGCAAAACCATAGGGCGAGAGTAAATCGGCATTGGGAAGAAAAATCTCCCAGACACCCATTTCGATGCGCCGCCGCATCGGCAAGGCTCTGAAATCCCAAGTATTGAACGCCCCGATCAGGCTGACATTGGCGGCGTTGGGCGCCCAAACGGCGTAACGAACGCCGATCTCTCCCTCAAGCGAAACGCTTTGCGCGCCCAAGACATCGTGGGCGCGAAAATGGCGCCCGCCGCGCAGGCGAATGGCGTCAAGCGCCGGGATCGCCAGGCCGAATTGATACGGGTCGTCGGTCGGCTTTTGGTCAACCAACAGCGAATATCGGCCCGGATGGGCCTCCAGGAAGGCGCAAAAGGCCCCGTTTCCTAACGGCGACAGCGGAATTTTCTCCAACGCTTCCG
>DHHV01000023.1 GCA_002403455.1 Hyphomonadaceae bacterium UBA4763
TGATTGGGCCGCTCCACTAACGTTGCGCTTGCGCGGGCGCGTCCATCGCGGCGGCAAAGCCGGCAACCGAATCGGCGAATTCCAAAATATTGGCGGCGAGATTGTCGCGCGTCACGCCGCCATCGACGATGACGTAATGCTCCAGCACCATGTATTCGCCTTCGGCATAGGCTTTGGCGAACGCCACGTCACGGTTGAACTCGTCCGCCAGCATTCGCAAGCGCTGCGCGCCGGCGCTCAATTCGAAATAGGCCTGCAGCGACAAACCGAAACAACGCTGCGGGCGCGCCGTCTCATCGCAGGCCTGCAACAGAGCCAAGAGCGGCAAGCCATCGCCGGTCGTCAGCGTCAGGCCCGTGGCGCCGTCAAACTCGACCGGCGCCGTCTCATAAGACAGCGCCACGGCCGCCTGGGCGATATCCGACGTCGTCAAAGACTGCACCAGCGGGCTTGACGTCGTGCGCTGGGTCGGCCGGGCGGGCGGCGCGGTTTGCGCGAGAGCGGGCGCTGCGCCAACCAACAGCGCGCTTGCCAGGATGCCAAAACGAAATAAACCACGGGTCATGATCTTGCCTATCCGTCGCGACGATCGAGCCGGCGCTGTTTTCCACCCTGCATTGCGCCATCTGAATGTAACATGACCAAGTATGGCTGGCGGTAAGATATGGCGCACATGCTCTCAGACGCGCGTGAGACGGTCGCGATCGCGACGGCGCCCGGTTTTCGCCTTTTGCGTCATTTTTTCGACGAAGCCAGCCAGCGCGCCTTGATAAACGTTGTCAGCGACGTTTTGCGCACCGCGCCGCTTTACCGCGCGGCAATGCCAAGGTCCGGGGCTCCGATGGGCGTTGTAATGACCAATTGCGGGCGACTCGGATGGGTCAGCGACATCAATGGCTATCGCTATCAACCGCTTCACCCAGTCACTGGCCTGCCCTGGCCGCCCATGCCAACGCCATTGCTGGATTTATGGTCTGAAGTCAGCGGCTTCGAGGGCGCGCCGGAAGCATGCCTGGTCAATTTCTACGCCCCGAAAACCCGTTTGGGCCTGCATGTCGACGCCGATGAGGACGCCAAATTCGCGCCTGTGGTCTCGGTTTCGCTCGGCGCGGCGGGCTTATTCCGGCTCGGCGGCGCCAAGCGCACCGACCTCACCACCCGGTTTTGGCTCGTTTCGGGCGACGTCGTCGTGCTCGGCGGCGCCAGTCGGCGCTTTTTCCATGGCGTCGATCGCATCGATCCGGCGCCGAGCCCGCTGCTTGACCAGCCGGGACGGGTCAATTTGACGTTGCGGCGCGTTACCCGATTCGACCCTGCCCAATAATGAGCTTTCACAGAAGCGATCACGGCGAAGGCATGAAGAACGCCTCAATTAAACAACCGCCCGTGACCGCAATTGTATTGCATTGTATACCGAGCGGTCGCTAATCCTGCGCCCGCAGACGGGACGTTCCGTTGCGGACTGCGTGAAAAGCCGGCGGAATGAGCAACCCGGCCCCTATTTAAATGGAGAAGTCTCTTTATGAAAATCCTCAACCCCACCACGCATGGCGCCATCGATTATGCGGCAGCGATCGCCCTGATCATCGCCCCATTCATTTTCGGTTTTTCTGGCATGGCGCTTTATTTGTCAGTCGCCGCTGGCGTAGCGCTGATCCTCTATAGCTTATTCACCGATTATGCCTTCAGCATCGGCAAATTATTGCCATTCAAGGCCCATTTGGCGATTGATTTAGCTGCCGGCCTGGCGTTCGTTATCGCGCCGTTTTTGTTTGGCTTCGCCGGTTTGACACAAATTTATTACTTCGTCATGGGCGGTGCGGTGATCTTGGTCGTTCTGACGACCTCCAGCGCGGCGGCGACGAAAACCGACGCTTAATGCGCAAAGCGCATCTTTGAATCTGCTTCACAGCGATCCTCAAGACAGTCTAGAGACGACAAAAAGCGCGCGTCGCGATTGCGGCGCGCGCAAGACCGAATTGGGGAAGAATATGCCAGCCGACCATCATCTGCGCCGTCCCTTCGATTATGAATCGTTGCTCGCGCTGGCCGAGCAATCCGACTTTCCGCATTTTCATCCCGACGGCCGGCTCACCCCCGATGTGGCGGCGTTCCTCAAGCAATCCTATGACGATCTCAGCCCGGAGGAATTAGCCGGGCAAACGGTTGCTGACGTCGCCGCTTATTTGCACGCGTTTTGGGCGCGAATGGCGGAAAAGCCCGCCGCTGAGCAGACAGTGAAGTTGGCGCCCGTGTTGCGGTCGAGCGGCGCGCCTTCAGGTCGCGACGCGTTGGAAATCTGCGGACCCGACATGCCGTTTCTAGTCGACAGCGTCATGAGCGAGGTGGTGGCGCAAGGCTTCGAGCCGATCTCCATGTTACATCCGATCGTGACGGTTCGGCGCGATGGGACAGGTCGCCGTGGCGATGTGGGGACCGACCAGCGCGAATCCTACATTCAGATCCAACTCGACAGCGTCGGCGCTGACCGCGCGGATAGCTTAATCGCCGGCGTCAAGGCGGTGCTGGCCGATGTGCGCACCGCGACCGGCGATTTTGTCCGCATGCAAACTGCGCTGATCGACTCGGGGCGCGAATTGGAGGCTGCGCCATTGCGCGGCGCGCTCGAGGAGAAAAACGAAGCGCTCACGTTTCTCGGTTGGCTGGCGCGAGGCAATTTCACATTCCTGGGCGTTCGATCTTATGTCTACCCGCAATCCGAGGACGGGACGCTGTCGCGCGAAGAGCCAGTTGTCATTGATGGCACCGGGCTTGGTCTGCTCGCGGACGAAAGCGTCAACGTGCTGCGGCGGGGCGATGAGCCGATGGTCCTCTCGGACCGCGCCCGCGAATATCTGAATGAGAGCGAGCCGCTGATCGTCGGCAAAGCCAATTTGCGCGCCCGTGTGCATCGCCGCGTGGTTGCCGATTATGTTGGGATCAAACGCTATAACACGGCGGGCGAGGTGATCGGCGAAACGCGCTTTGTCGGCCTATTCACAGCGGAAGCCTACAATGAGCCGACCCGCGCCGTGCCGCTTTTGCGTCGCAAAGCCGAGCGCGTGCTGGAGCGGGCGCGGCTGTCGCCCGGCTCACATAGCGACAAAGCCTTGCGAAACATCATCGAAAACTATCCGCGCGATGAATTGTTTCAGATTAGCGAAAACGAGCTGCTCGACATCGCGCTGGGCATTTTGCATCTGATCGATCGGCCGCGTCCGCGACTGTTTTTCCGGCGCGACCGTTTTGACCGCTTCATGTCGATCCTGGCGTTTGTACCACGCGAGCGCTACGCCACCCATGTCCGCGAAGCCATCGGTGAGACATTGCGCGCCGCCTTCGCCGGGCGACTGTCAGCCAGCTATCCTTTTTTCGGCGAAGGCCCGCTCGCCCGCGTCCATTATATCATCGGGCTTAATCCTGGCCATTTGCAGCCCGATTTTGACGAGCTGGAAGCTAAAGTCGCTGTACTGACCCGTACCTGGGAGGACGAGCTGGCGCAGGCCCTGCGTCAGTCCGGCGCGGCGCGCGAGGTTCGGCACAGCGTGCTCGACCAGCACAAATCGGCGTTCACGGCCGGCTATCGCGAGGCATATTCGGCGCAAGAGGCGTTGACCGACATTGCCGAATTGGACGCGCTTGACGCCGACCCGATCGGCTTGCGGGCGCGGGCCATTGCGGGGCCGGCGGATGGGCCGGCCACCTTGCGGTGCAAGCTTTATGTCAAAGACCGGCCGCTGGCGCTGTCGGCGGTGTTGCCGATCTTGGAGAATCTTGGCCTCTACGTGCAATCGGAAACGCCGTTTCCGGTGACGCGCTCGTCAAGCCGGCAATCCGGGGCGGCGCAAAGTTACTGGCTGCACGCCTTTGAAATGCGCGCGACGGCCGGCGCCGTCACCGAAGCGATGCGCGCTGCGTTCGAAGCGGCGTTTCGCGCCGTCTGGAGCGGCGCCACCGAAAATGACGGTTTCAACGCGCTGATTTTTGCGGTCGGCCTCTCCTGGCGTGAGGCTGCGCTCTTGCGCACGCTCGCCAAATATCGCCAGCAATCAGGGCTTGATCCCTCACAAGCCGTGCAGGAAGCAGCCCTCGCCGCCCATCCAGCCATCACCCGCGCCATCGTCGAAGCGTTCCAAGTCAAATTCGACCCGGATTTGGCCCTGTCGGTGGAGGAGCGCCGCACACGGCTCGAGGCTGTGCTGGCCGACATTGATCAGGCTCTCGTCAAAGTCGACCGGCTTGACGATGATCGCGTGCTCCGCAGCCTTGCAAATGTCGTTCGGGCCGCCGTGCGCACCTCGTTTTACCAGCAGGACGCCGAGGGCGCGCCGCTCGAGCGCATTGCCGTGAAAATCGTCAGCGCCGACATCGACCGCTTGCCCAATCCGCGCCCTTATCGCGAAATTTTCGTGTGGTCGCCGATCGTCGACGGCGTGCATCTGCGCTTTGGGCCAGTGGCGCGCGGCGGCTTGCGCTGGTCGGACCGGCGCGATGATTTCCGCACCGAGGTGCTGAGCCTCGTCAAAGCCCAAAAGGTCAAAAACGCCGTAATCGTGCCGGTCGGCGCGAAGGGTTGTTTTTTCCCGAAGGCGCTGCCGAAAGCCGGCTCGCGTGAGGAATACCAGGCCGCCGGCGTGCGCGCTTATCAAGCCTTTGTGCGTGGGCTTTTGGACGTCACCGACAATATCATTGAAGACCAGATTGCCCCGCCGCCCCGCTGCGTGCGTTGGGACGACGATGATCCTTATCTCGTCGTTGCGGCCGACAAAGGCACCGCGACATTTTCCGACATCGCCAATGGCCTCTCGGCCGAGCGGCAATTTTGGCTGGGCGACGCCTTCGCTTCTGGCGGCGGCGCAGGCTATGACCACAAGAAAATGGGAATTACCGCCAAAGGGGCCTGGGAAGCGGTCAAGCGGCATTTCCGCGAGATCGGCAAGGACATTCAGGCCGAACCATTCTCGGTGATCGGCGTTGGCGACATGTCGGGGGATGTGTTTGGCAATGGCATGTTGCTGTCGCGCCAGATCAAGCTGATCGCCGCCTTCGACCATCGCGACATTTTCATCGATCCAGATCCACAGGATCTGGCGGCCGGCTTTGCCGAACGCCAGCGTTTGTTCGATTTGCCGCGCTCGTCCTGGCAGGACTATGACAAATCATTGATCTCGGCCGGCGGCGGGGTGTTTTCGCGCCAGCTTAAAGCCATTCCGCTCTCCGCGCCGATGCGGCGGTTGACCGGGCTTGCTGGCGAGACGGCGACCCCGACCGAATTGATGCACGCTTTGCTCAAAGCCGACGCAGAATTGCTGTGGTTTGGCGGCATCGGCACTTTCGTCAAAGCCGCCAGCGAGAGCCACGCCCAAGCCGGCGACAAGGCCAATGACGCCGTGCGGATCGATGCGGAGGAATTGCGCGCGCGCGTCATCGGCGAAGGCGCCAATCTGGGTATGACGCAAGCCGCGCGCATCGCCTTTGCCCGTCGCGGCGGACGGCTCAACACTGACGCAATCGACAATTCGGCTGGCGTCGACACCTCCGATCACGAGGTGAATATCAAGATATTGCTGCGGGCGGCCGAGAAAGCCGGCGCGCTGGCGAGCGCCGACCGCAATCCGCTGCTCGAGCGGATGACCGACGACGTCGCCGCCCATGTCTTGCGGCACAATTACGACCAGACCCTGGCCCTCACGATCGCTCAGCAAACCGCCGATGAGGACGTCGCCGCGCAAGAGCGCTTGATGGCGGCGATGGAAAGCGCCGGCCGGCTCGATCGCCAGGTCGAGGGCTTGCCCGACAGCGCCGCGATGCGGGCGCTGGAAATGCAAGGGCAGGGCCTGACGCGGCCCGAGCTTGCCGTGCTGCTGGCTTACGCCAAGCTCGCGACCTTTGACGGTCTCATCGAGACCGGCGCGATCGACGAACCGGCCTTTGCCGGGCGCTTGAAAACCTATTTCCCCGATGAATGCCAGCCTTTCGAGCCGCAAATGCAGCAGCACCGCTTGCGGCGCGAGATTATCGCGACCGTGGTGTCGAACGAGATGATCAATCTCGGCGGGCCGCTGTTCGTCCAACAGGTGAGCGAGCGCGCGCCGGTGGGCTTGCCGGCGATCGCCAAGGGCTTTGAGGGCGTGCGCCGCGTCTTTCGACTGCCCGCGCTGCTGCGCGAGGTCGACGCGCTCGATGCGGCGATCGCCGCCGGCAAGCAGACGCAGCTTTACGCCAGCATTGTTGGGTTCTTGCGCGCCGCCACCCCGCAGGCCGCCCGCCGGCTTGAATTGGCCAATGACAGCGTCTCCAGCTTTGTGGCGCGCTATCAGCCCGGCGCCGACGCCTTGGCCCGCGTCATCCAAACCGCTGCGCCGCAAGCCTTGCGCGAGGAAATGCGCAAGACCATCGCCGATTACGCGGCCCAAGGCGTTGGCGCGGGCCTTGCCGAGATCATCGCGCGCTTGTCTCTGATGGGCGCGAGCTTTGATCTGGTCGATCTCGGCGCCCGGCATGGCTGGCCGATCGAAGCGACCGCGCGGGTCTATTTCGAGGTCACCGAGACGATCGGTCTCGATCGCCTGCGGCTTGCGGCGATGGGCGTTGCGCCGCGCGATCCGTGGGAAAAGCAAGCCCTGCGCCGCTTCGGCGACGACCTCGCCGCCAAACAACGCGCATTGACCGACGCCGCCATCCGCTGGGCCGAAGCCAATGGCCGCGCCGATTCCGAAAAGCTGTCGCAGCCGACCGGCGTTTGGGCGGAAAGCCTCGTGCGCTCCTGGCTGCGCCATGCCGGGCCCGCCGCCGGCGATGCGCTCGCCGCCTCCGCCAAGATCGGGGCGGAGGGCGAGTGGTCGCTCGCCAAGCTGATGCTGGCCGGAGCCGCGGTGTCGGAACTAACGCTGACGGTGGATTAGGACGGGGAGGCTACCCCGCCATCGCCGGATAGTCCGTATAGCCTTCCGCCCCACCGCCATAGAAGGTGGCTTTGTTCGGCGCATTCAGCGGAGCGTTGGCGCGCAGGCGTTCGGGCAAATCGGGATTGGCCAGAAAGCTGCGGCCAAAGGCGATGGCGTCGGCAAGCCCTGAGCCGATCGCCTCCTCGGCCTTGGCGCGGTCAAAACCGCCAGCCAGCACCATTTTGCCGCGGTAAGTCGCGCGAAATTGCTGCAGCAACGCCGCGCCGAGCGCGATGGGGCCGGCCGTTTCATTGCCGATGATCGCCGGATCAACGACATGGGCGTAGGCCAAATCCAAATCGTTCAGGCGCTCGGCAATATGGGCGTAAAGCGCCAAGGGATTGGAATCGCCCATATCCATAAATCGGCCGAAGGGCGAAAACCGCACGCCAACCCGGCCGGGGCCAAATACGCGGCTGACCGCCTGCAGCACTTCGAAGGTGAGGCGGGCGCGGTTCTCGATCGATCCGCCATAAGCGTCGGTGCGATGATTGGCGCTGGAGTTCAAAAACTGATCGAGCAGATAGCCATTCGCCGAATGGATTTCGACCCCGTCAAAGCCGGCCGCGCGCGCATGGGCGGCGGCCTGGGCGAAATCGGCGACGATGCGCGGGATCTCATGGGTCTCCAGCGCTCTTGGCGTCACGAATGGGACAAAAGCCGGCGCGCCGGTCTCGTCGACAACAAAAGCTGTGCCGCTCGGCGCGATCGCCGACGGCGCCACCGGCAAACCGCGATGGGGCTGCAACAGCGGATGGCTGACCCGCCCGACATGCCATAATTGCAGAAAAATCCGCCCGCCTTTGGCGTGGACCGCGCGGGTCACCCCGCGCCAGCCTTCGATCTGCTCAGCTGAATGAATGCCCGGCGTCCAGGCATAGCCTTGGCCTTCGGGGCTGATTTGGGTCGCCTCGCTGATGATCAGACCCGCCCCAGCGCGCTGGGCGTAATATTCGGCGTTCAGCGCGTGCGGCGCATTGCCCGGCTGAGCCGAGCGCGACCGCGTCAGCGGCGCCATCAACACCCGATGCGGCAGCTCCAGCGCGCCGAGCCTGACCGGTTGAAATAAAGGCGAAGAGGTCATCATCATGCTTTCTTGGATTGGCGGCAAAGCGCGGCTGCAATGGCGAGATCGACGGCGTCTGTCGCCTCACGCTTCGGTGAGGAGGGGGCAAGGCGCCCGGCAAAAGCCTATTGCGTCACCGATCGCGGAACGCCAGACTGGTGAGCGTCCCGTGAAGCGCGTCTATTGCTTCAATGTCTCGCCCTATTTCGGAGCCTGCTGATGAACCGCCGCCGCTTGATCCTGCTCGCCGCTGCGAGTGCGCTGGCCGCTTGCGCCCACGAGGCCGCGCCGCCGCCCGCGCCGCCCGCGCCTCTCATCGCCAAGCCAGAACCGCTGATCAAGCCCTGGGGCTATCCGCTCGACGCGCTGGACCGGTCGGTCAAACCGGGCGATGACTTTTTCCGCTTTGCCAATGGCGGCTGGCTGGACGCAACGCCCATCCCGGCCGATCGGCAAGGCACGGGATTCTCCGTCCAGATGAGCGAGCGGAATGAAGCGCGTTTTCGCCAGATTATCGCCGAATTGCTGGCGACGCCGCAAGCGCGCGGCGCCGACAGCCAAAGAATTCGCGACTTTTACCGGGCTTATATGGACGAGGCGGCGATCGAAGCCAAAGGCCTTGCTCCGGCCCAAGCTGGGCTTGCCCAAATCGCCGCCGCGCAAACCCATGCCGACATCGCCCGCTTGCTGGCCGAGGAGGAGATCGGCGTCGCCGGTCCGTTCAACGCTGGCGTCGGCATCGACGCCAAGGACCCGAATGCTTACTCGGTCAGCATTGGCCAGGCCGGTCTCGGTCTGCCTGATCGCGATTATTACCTCTCCGACAATCCGCGCCTTGCCGCGGCGCGCACGGCCTACCGGGCCCATATCGCGCGGATGTTCGCGCTGATCGGCGCCGATCCGCTCGACGCCGACGCCAAAGCCGCTCGCATTTTGACGCTCGAGACCGACATCGCGATCTTGCATTGGCCGAATGAGCGCCGCCGCCAAGCTGATCAAACCTATAATCCGGTCGCCGCCGGCGATCTGCCGCAGATCGCGCCTGGCTTTCCGTGGTCCGATTACCTGACCGCTTATGGCGCCGGCGGGGTGACGACATTCATCTTGCGCGAAAAGGACAGTTTCGCGCCGCTCGCGGAATTGTTCGCCAAGACCTCCGTCGCTGATTGGAAAAGCTATTTGTCCTATCATTTCCTGCGCGCCCATGCGGCGGCGCTGCCAAAAGCGTTTGACGAAGAGGCCTTTGCGTTTTTCGGCCGTGAACTCGGCGGCCAGCAAGAACAACGCAGCCGCGACAACCGCGCCATCGAAGCGCTGAACGGGGTACTCGATCAGGCGATGGGCAAGATCTATGTCGAGCGCTTTTTGCCGCCCGAGGCCAAAGCCCAGATGACCGAGATGTTTGAGAACATCCGTTGGGCCCTCGGCGAGCGTATCAAGGGTCTTGCCTGGATGTCGCCGGCGACCAAGGAGGCCGCGCTCTCCAAATTGGCGCAAATGCAGGCCAAGATCGCTTTTCCGGAGAAATGGCGCGATTTCTCCCGTCTCAAGATTCGCCCTGACGATCATTTCGGGAACATCGTGCGCGCGCGCGCTTTTGCGCGTGGCGAAGCGCTGGCAAGGCTCGGAAAGCCCGTCGACAAACGCGAATGGTTCACGGGACCGCAGACCATCAACGCCTTTTACAGCCCCAATCGCAATGAAGCGTTCATCCCGGCCGGCTATATGCAGCCGCCTTTGTTCGACGCTTACGCCGATCCGGCCGTCAATTATGGGGCGATCGGCTCGATCATCGGCCATGAGATCGGCCATGGCTTCGACGATCAAGGCTCGAAATATGACGGGCGCGGCGAATTGCGCTCCTGGTGGACCGCGGCCGACCGCGCCGCGTTCGATGCGGCCGGCGCAGCGCTTGCCGATCAATATAGCCAGTTCGAGCCCTTGCCAGGGCAAAAGGTCAATGGCCGGCTGACGCTCGGCGAAAATCTCGGCGATTTGGTCGGCATGTTGGTGACGGTCGAGGCCTATAAGCGTTCGCTGAAGGGGGCCGAAGCCCCGGTGCTGGACGGCTTTACCGGCGTGCAGCGGGTGTTTCTCGGCCGCGCCCAGGCCCGCCGGTTCAAGCAAACCGAGGCCGCTTTGCGCCGCCAGATCGTACAGGGGCCGCACAGCCCGCATGCCTACCGGGTCAATGGCGTCGTCCGCAATGTCGATTCCTGGTATGAGGCCTTCGCCGTTGCGCCGGGCGATGCGCTTTACCTGGCGCCGGCGCAGCGCGTGCGCGCCTGGTAGGGTGCTGCGGGCATAGATTTGGTCAGTCGACCAAAATCTCCGCCATGACCGGCACATGGTCCGAGGGCCGCTCCCAGGCCCGGCAATCGACATGGATCGACACGCTGGCGAGATCGGCGCGCGCCCGCCCACGCGTCCATAAATGATCCAGGCGCCGGCCGCGATTATTGCGCGTCCAATCGGGCGAGCGATAGCTCCACCAGGTGAACAGCTTGGCCGGCGCCGGATTGGCCGCCCGCACCGGATCAACAAAGCCGCCCTCGCGCAGCACGGCGTCGAGCGCCTCGGTCTCAACCGGCGTGTGGCTGACGACGTCGAGCAATTGCGTATGCGACCAAACGTCATGCTCGCCCGGCGCGATATTGAGATCGCCAACGACGATGTCGGCGGCCTCACGGTCGGGCGCGGCGTAATGGCGGCGCATGCGGGCGGTCATCGCCAATTTATGCGCAAATTTCGGATTGGCGTCGGGATCGGGCAGATCGCCGCCGGCCGGCACATAAAGATTGTGCAGCACCGCGCCGCCGACCCGGACCGCCAAGGCGCGCGCATGGCCTTCGGGGCAGAGATCAGGCGTTTCCAACCGCTCCAGCGGCAGGCGCGAGGCGATCGCCACGCCATGATAGCCGCGCTGGCCGGCGATCTCCAGATGCGCAAACCCCATGTCGGCAAACGCGGCGCGCGGGAACTCGGCTTCCAAGCATTTGATTTCTTGCAGGCAGAGCACGTCCGGGCGCGCCGCCGCGGCAAAGCGCGCAACAAGATCGATGCGCAGGCGCACCGAATTGACATTCCAGGTGGCGAGGGAAAAACGCGTCATCGCGCTTGTTGCGCCAAAGCGGCGGCGTCGGTCAAGCGCAGCGTCGCCGTCTCAATCGCGAGCGCGGACCCATAATGGCCCCACCGCCAGTAAGAGCACCAGCACGTTAATCACAGCGTTCGACGCATTACCCGAAGCGATCGAGCCGGCGCTGTCGAGAAAAAACCACGCCAGCAGGCCGGCCAACACCGTCTTGCGCACGCCTTCCGGCGCGTGGTCATAGGCCCATAGCGATAAACACCAGATCATCACGCCCCAGCCGAGCAAGAACCCGCCGGTCAGCGCGGTGAGAAAGCGCATATCGCTCGCCGCATAGGTAATATTGCCGTCGATCGGCCAAGACAGAATGTCGAGCGTCAGGCGCGCCGGTTCGGCGGTCGCCGCCATTGTGCCCAAGCTGAAAACCGGCCCAAACGAGCCGACGACGATCGCTGTAATTTTTAACCAGAATTTGTGAAAAGCGCGGCTGGTCAGGCGTGAAGACTTTTTCGCATCGCTCATTGACATGATGCTGTTCCTATCGCCGGCCAAACAAGATTTTGCGCCGCTTCATTACGCCGGAAAGGCCTTTCGGGCGCTCATCGGCAACCAAATCATAGCCTTCAGCGTCGGTGATCATGGCGCGGGTCAAATCGCCGACCTTGATTCCGCTGCGGCCCATGATGCGCACCGATCCGTCGATCTCTGGCGCATCGGCAAAGCTGCGGCCGATCGCATCGCCGGTTTCGGCGTCGATCGCATCGATCAGCACATCCAGTGTCTTGCCGATTTTGCGGCGGCTTTGCGCCTCGGCAAGCTCCGTCGCCCGCTCCATAAAGGCGCCATAGCGTTCGGCCTTGACATGCTCTTCGACATGGTCAGGCAAATCGCGGCTGACCGCGCCGGTGACGTTTTCATATTTGAAACAGCCGGCCCGGTCGATGTCGGCTGCCTCTAAGAAGTCCAGCAAGGTCTCGAAATCGGCGTCCGTCTCGCCGGGGAAACCGACAATGAAACTCGAGCGGATCGTCAGATCGGGGCAGATTTGCCGCCAGCGGTGGATGCGCTCCAAAACGCGGTCTTGGTTTGCCGGCCGGCGCATCGCCTTTAACACGCGCGGGGCGGCGTGCTGGAACGGGATATCGAGATAAGGAAGAATTTTCCCGGCCGCCATCAACGGAATGACGTCGTCAACATGCGGGTAGGGGTAGACATAATGCAGCCGCACCCAGACGCCCAAATCGCCCAACGCTTCGGCCAAATCGTAAAAGCGCGCCCGCAGCGGCCGGCCCCGCCATTGGCTCTCGGCATAGCGAATATCGACGCCGTAAGCCGAGGTGTCCTGGCTGATCACCAGTAATTCCTTGACGCCCGCATTCACCAGCTTTTCGGCTTCGCGCAGCACGGCATTGGCCGGACGCGAGACGAGATCGCCGCGCATGCTGGGGATGATGCAGAACGAGCAGCGGTTATTGCAGCCCTCGGAAATCTTCAAATAAGCGTAATGGCGCGGCGTGAGCTTAAAGCCATGCTCGGGGATCAGATCGATGAACGGATCAGCGCGGCGCGGCGCATGCGCGCGCACCGCTTCCATCACCGCTTCATATTGATGGGGGCCGGTAATCGCCAGCACGGCGGGGTGGGCCCCACGAATGACGTCCGCTTCGGCGCCCAAGCATCCCGTCACGATCACTTTGCCGTTCTCATGCAAGGCCTCGCCGATCGCCTCAAGGCTTTCGGTCCGCGCGCTGTCCAAAAATCCGCAGGTGTTGACGATCACCGCATCTGCGCCCGCGTAATCGGGCGAGATCGCATAGCCTTCGGCCCGCAATTGAGTGATGATCCGTTCGCTATCGACCAGCGCTTTCGGACAGCCGAGCGAAACAAGACCGATACGCGGGGACGCTGTGGGAGGAAGCGCGGGCGCAAGCGCCGCATGTGAGCTGTCGGGATCGTTCGCCATTTGGTTGTTTTACTACGCCTTGCGAGCGCCGTCACGCGCCGACCACGCTACCTGAAAAAATTCCCATATCGTGCGACGGGTCTTGCCGTCTTTATCGTTTATCGTATGTCAGCTCTGCGTCGGCATGAGCCGACTGATTTTGGCGGACATGGTGTTTCGATGATGGGTGTGTGGATGGGCCGCGGCGGGCCGGTAATCGGCGCGGCGGCGGTGGCGATGGCGTTGGTCGGCTGCGCCAAGCAAGAGCCGATCACCTTTCGCACCGAAGCGGTGTCGCGCGGCGCGGTGGTGGAAACGGTATCCTCAACAGGCGAGTTGGAAGCGCTGGTCACCGTCGATGTCGGCACGCAGGTCTCTGGCCAAATCTACCGGCTGACCGCCGATTTCAATGACCGCGTCACCGAAAACCAAGTTATCGCCGAAATCGATCCGGCAACCTTCACCGCGCGTGTCGAGCAGGCCAATGCAGACCTGCAGATCTCCCGGGCCCGCGTGACGACGGCCGAGGCGCGCGTTGCTGAATCCGAAGCGGCGCTCGCCAATATCGACGCGCAATGGAAACGTCAGCAGACCTTGTTTGATCGCGGCCTTGTCGCCGAGCAAGCCTTCGATACGCTCCGCGCCGACCGTTTGCGCGCAGAAGCAGGCCTTAAGGCCGCCAAATCCGACGCCCAATTGGCCAAAGCGCAAGTCACCCAAGCCCAAGCGCTTCTGTCGAATGCGCGCGTTGATCTGGAGCGCGCAAAAATTCGTGCGCCGATCGATGGCGTCATCGTCGCGCGCGAGATCGATCTTGGGTCGACGGTGGCGGCAAGCTTGCAAACCCCGCGCCTGTTCGTGATCGCCCAGGATCTGTCCCAAATGCGCGTGATCTTGCAGGTCGATGAAGCCGATATCGGCCGCGTCCGCGCTGGCCAGCGCGTCGAATTCACCGTGGACGCTTTTGTCGGCGCCAATTTCGAAGGTCGGGTCGAGCAAGTCCGCCTCAACCCGACCCGCGCCAATAATGTGGTGACCTATGCGGTCACCGTCATCACCGAAAACCCGGGCGGCCGGCTCTTGCCCGGCATGACGGCGAACGCCTCGATCGTCCTAGAAGAAAGCCGAGATGTGCTGCGCGTGCCTGCAGCGGCGACGCGTTTTCGCCCGAGCGATCCTGAGCTGCAAGCCAAAGCCGACGCGCTGACCGGACGCGGCCAAAGCGGCGGCGGCGCCCCGACGCCAGCGGGCGCTGCGCAAGCCTCCGAACCGGGTCGCGGTCAAGGCGCGCGCGGCGGCGGCGGCCAGGGCGGCGGTCAGCTCGACCAATTGGCCAGCGACCTTGGCCTCACCGATGCCCAGCGCGAGACCTTCGCCAACGCCATGCGGACCGAGCGGCAGAAAATCTTCGCCGAATTCCAAGCCCAAGGCGGCCCGCCCGATGAAGGCGCTATTCGCGCAAAAATGCGCGGCGCGTTCGAAAAAGCGCTCCGCTCGATCGAAAGCGGCTTTAATGACGAACAGAAAGCCAAATTAGCCGAAATCCGCGCCCGTCAGCAGGGCGGCGGCCAACGCCAAAACGGGCGGGCCGTGGTGTGGTTGATGGCGGAGGATGGCGCGCTGTCGCCGAAATTGATCGAAACCGGGCTTAATGACACCACTTTTGTCGAGCTGGTCGGCGATGCGTTAGGCGAGGGCGCGAAGGTGGTGGTTGGCCAAACCGGTGGTCCGGCCGCGACGGCGGCGCCGCCCCCGCCGCGCGGCCCCGGCGGCT
>DHHV01000034.1 GCA_002403455.1 Hyphomonadaceae bacterium UBA4763
GCTGATAGGTCGGAACGCCGTTTGCCAAGCTGACCTCCTCCCAGCCAGCAGGTTGAATCAGAACTCACGTCGCTTGCGAATCCCCATGATCGCAAATCGCTTTAGTATAGTGCCCTCGAAATTTGATGCATAATCCGGCGGCTCCGTCAGCACTATTTTTAGTATGAGTTTGCGCCACCGCCAACTTTTAACTACTATAATTAGTGTCGACAGACACCATAGGCCAATTCAGCTAGACCATTTGTCAGCTCCACCTCTATGCACTTCTTTAAATCGGCCAGACTTTTGTCAGCCGGTACATTAAGGGCATAATAGCCAGTCAGTGCCCCTCCTTCACACCCTATGCCGATTTCAGACAATCTTGACAGAACACGTAGCTCATTAACCCCTTCTCTGAAATATGCCCAAACCGTACTGTTCCCAGAAGAAACCGTTACCGATTTGATAGCGCCGTGGGTTTCACTGAAAATCTCGATATCTAAAAAATCATCATAGGCAATACCGCTAATGAAAAAAGGAATAGTCTTGAGCTGATAACCTGAATCGGTCCGTTCAAGCCAAATGCTTTCTGCAGCAACAGGAGGCCATTCATCCACGACCTCTAAATCTACAATCAACTTCATCATTTTCCCGCCTATTGAGGTCTATGGATATTTTCGAGAGCAGTTTTTTCTACATGACATTCATGACAGAGTACCTGTCCGTTTGTCGTATCGTTCGATCCGCCGTCAGCTTTAGGTTGCTTGTGATCGACTTCAGAACGATCGGGTGTAATCCGCAGCCCTCGTTGGTTCGGCCCTTGTTGTCTCTAAACAACCTGCCCGCAATTCTCACAATGCTCAGTACCTCGGCCAGCCTCCTGATTGCGAGCTCTAATTTCGCCTTGCGTCTTCCGACTGAAACCCGGACAATCATGCACCAGCACGCGCTGTTCGCCAACGAAATAAGTCTCGAAATCGGCGATTGTGAGGTTGTAAGTCGCCTTCGTTCGCCCGGTTTCCGCGACGGAGGCGATGCCCATGCCGCGGCCGTCTTTGGCGACGACGGCCATGCCAGGCGTCAGCTCTTCGGTCCGTTTCCAACCCTGTCCGGCGATCCGCCACTCATGCACCCGCCCGCCCCGAGGCGCTGCGGCATCGGCTTCTCCGCTGATTTCAGCAACCCAAAGTACGCCATCGTTTTTTTGCCGTTTGGGTCACAATGCTAAGCCGATGGCTATCGTGAATCGCTGGACAAACGCCGCAGATCAGCTTTCGCGGATCGCCGCCCGAAGCTTCAATTCGCATCCCGGATCAAAAGCGACAATTAGTTCGTGATCCTCGCCGGGCTTCCAGTCGGTTGCCGCATTGGCTAGCACTTCGACGTAAATCTTTAGCTCCTTCGGATTAGACGAGATTGGAACGTCGCGGTGGAACAGCACGAGTCGTCGCTCTTTGATCCACGACAGATCGCGCAGGCACTCATCGAAGGCATCCCAGTTCGCGCCAAAGTACTCGGGCATCCCGAGCGCATCGCCATACCAACGGAGCAGAGTATCTTTGTCAGAAAGCTCTGCTGGCACTTCCAGAACTCGCGTGCTCTCGCGCCGGAGCGAAGCAATGTCTAATATAAACTCGAAGGGCTGCACGACTATCACCTCAGTTCAGCGGAACGAATGTTCGGTAGTGATCCGGCGAGTAGTACAGCTCACCGTTCTGCCCTTGAATGACCCGCTGCGCCCCAGGCCCGTTTACCCCTGGAGTCGGATGTACGAACTCACGATAGTACCCGTCTATTTGCTTGGGCAGCAAGCCCTCGCGATTTTGAAAGACAGAACCATCATGTCGATGTGGCAACTTGTCTCCTGCCTTGATTCGATCAATGGTCGAGCGAACATTCACGAGGCCGTTCGTCGTCGCCACGATATCCGTCGTCGCGCGCGCTCCCGGCCCTGCAACATCAGCTGCATTGCTTGCTCCATTGATTGCATTCGCAGCGTCGCTCGCACTGCGCGCCGCACGGATGGCCGTCGACGCACCGCCAGGAATGCCCACGCCGCGATCCGGCAAGAAGACGGCGAGACCGGTGTTCGACAATCTCGTCCGTTGGCTGCAAACACAATTGCAAACCATCTCCGGCAAGTCGGACCTCGCCAGGGCCATCCGCTATGCCCTCTCGTGACTGCCACGCCTGGAAGCACATTTCTCCGATGGACGCCTCGAGATCGACAACAATGCCGCCGAGCGCGCCACGCGCGGCGTCGGCCTTGGCCTGAAGAACGGGCTGTTCGTTGGATCGGAAGGGGGGCAAGGCCGCCGACATTGCGCAGACGCTCATCGAGACGGCGAAGCTCAACAAGGTCGATCCGCAGGCCTGGCACACCGATGTCCTCGGGCGGATCGCAGAGCATCCGGTCAAGCGCATGAGGGAGTCAGCGCGTTGGTATTGATCGTCAATCAGCTGCTGCCTCTGCCCATGTCAAAAAACGCCCGATCATTTCGCCAAGATTTCTCGGTCCGCCGCCGAGAGCAGATGCAGGCCTGCCCGCAAGCGTCGCATCAGTAGCGATTACGCAATTGACGCAATTCAAGTTTTCGCCAATCGTATTGACGCCTCGGATTGAACCTGCTCTCTCTCTGCGGCGATTAGTTAATAGGTAGCTCCTTCAATTTTGCATTGGAAAAGTAAGTAATGCGCACGTTTGGCAGTTCGCTTTTGAGCAGCCGAGCAATTTCCAATCCTTGAGAATCCAGCAGTTGGTTTTCGGCCTTGTCCTCAAACTGGAAAAAATGAGCATTTTCATAACGTCCAAGCCATTCTGAAATGCGAGCGGAGAGACTCGGAGAAATGCCAAGGTCGGAAGCATCTAGATAGCCGCCTTGATCGCCGTCTCGAATGCCAGTTCCAGACAGCATGCCATCAATGATCAGATGCATTGTGCTCATTTGTCAGGCCTGACAAAACGGTGGTCGATAACGCCGTCTTTAGTCACACCGATCTCGAAAACACCAGTCTTTCCGTTCATCGTACCTGGCGACTGATACATGATGTAGCCGTTCGGCTGCGGAATTGGCTTTGTTGCCACTATGCCATCATCGAATGTGTATGGGAAATTGTGACTGACAGGGTCTTGAACGCCTCAAGCTCTTACGCGATCCGCATATTGGATTCCATGCGAGAAGGTATCATCCGCTGCTCCTGCTCCCTTTGCGGCAACACAGCACCCCTATTTGAGTTTTGCTATAGCCATAGCGACCCTTTCTCTCAATTGAACTTCATCAATATAGAAATTTGGATTTTGCGCAATCAGGCTTGTGTCAGGCGTATACGCGTCAACGTCACCGAACAGCTCATCCAGAATCTCAAACTCCTCCTCGCCAAGTTCGCGGGTCTCGTTCTTAAACTTGTCGAGATATGCAGCCGCGAAGCCTGTCGTAGGTAAAACACCTTGCATGAAGTCCTGCATCATGCGCGCATATTCGTCCTTGAAGCCGGTCATCTTCCGCCTCCCAATTTTCCTGTGGTGGTGACATATTCGAGCTGTTTTGGGCTCAGTTTCCAGCCCGAGAGGAAGCTACCGGAGCTGTCTCGAATTACATTCAAACCTGAATTCGGGTCGAGAAAATGCGTGACTGCCTGGCCGCGGTACGTCCCTTGAATGGCCTGCGTCCCCGGTGCTGCAATGTGATTTTGTATTGCGGTGCTGAATTCCGCCATTGTGCCGTTGCTAGCATTGCCCGGATTGCCAAAATCTCCAGCGTGCTTGAATGCGTGTTGCAACTGGTCGCGAGTGTAGGTGATTTCAGGGATAATTCTCTCTGCGGCGCGGGCTGCATTGCTTGCTCCATTGATTGCATTCGCAGCGTCGGCCGCATCCTGCGCCGCAATCCACGCGCGCACCCGAGCCACCAGAGGATCAGCTTTCGTCGTCGGCGCCGCCCCGGCCGCACCCGCAAGCGGTGCGACCGCAGCGGCGGCAATCAGTTTGCAACGTGTGAGCTTTGCCATCGACGCCTCCATGATCGGGGCGACAGCGCGCATGCGTCCAAGTTGACTTGGACGACCAAATCCTGTTACGCCTGTCTGACACTTGAAGGGTAAGAAACGCCGCCCCACGTGTCAACACGTAGCGTGTCAGTTTTGTTGTCTGGAGTGTCAGTTGCTGAGCGCCGAGCAGATCAGAGCCGCCCGCGCCATGCTTCGCTGGGAGCAAACCGCGCTCGCAGAAGCCGCAGGCGTTTCAGCCGAAACAGTCAAGCGACTCGAAGCCCAGGACGGCCCGTTGCTCGCGGGCCGCGCAGCCACTATCGACGCGATCGAGAAGGCGCTGATCAAAGCCGGCATCGAGTTCACAAACGGCGACGCGCCCGGCGTGCGCATGCCCGCGAAACGCTAAAGCCGAAACTGATTTTCGCGATCTGAGAAGCAGCGCATCACACCGTGCGCAGCACGGTGCGTTCGCACGGTACACCGTGCGAAAACACGGTGGCGCGCATCGCGCGTGGGCACGGCGTACCGTGCCCTTTATCTTGCATTAAACCGTGTTTCTCTCTGAGAGGCGAAATTCTCTTTAGATATTCTCCAAAAAAAGAGAGCGCCTAATAAGTAGATCGCTGTTTCAGAAATTTTGTCCACCGGCGTTCGAGTCCCTCGTTCGTAATCGGCGTTCCCGGTTTGCGGCGGTCAAGAGCCCCCATCCACTGATCCACTGCTTGTGACATCACGAAAGCCTGTCCGAGTTCGCTCAGCTGAGAAAATCGGATAACCAAATCGCGTTGACGCCTAACGACCACTTCCGGCGCAACAACGCCTTTTGATGCCAGAAACTCTGCCAGCAGAAACTGGACCTCTGACACCCTGTTATACCATTCGCCGTCATCTGCGACCTGGTTGCCCTCAGCATCATAGGATCGGACCTCGCGAGCGAAAACTGCGGGCAGGTTTACAACGCTCCAATCGGCCATTGCGGACGTTCCTTCTTCTTCGCCGACGCGGCACTCTTCTGACTTCGCTGGGCTTTGGGACTGGAACCAATTCGCCGGTCTCACGGTTTCGGACAAACACATCGCCGGACTCGTGAATTCGTTGTTCACGATCAGCCTGCTGTGTCTTGTTTGCCGTTGGGCTGGTCGTTTCTATGGTTCGCGCGCTGCCATTCTCAATGACGGCCTCATCGGGTCGCCGTCCTTTTCCACTGACGGAATCGACAGCGCGACTTCCATCAGCCCGCCTTAGCGTGGATTGACTTTGCACTGCTGCGTTAGGATTTTCTTGGCGTAAGGCGGCTCGAACTGCACCTTCTCGCCTTGCACCGTTCGCAGCGTTCCTGGCGACATTGGCGGCGCGCGCGGATTTGATTGCCACGCCCGCACCACCGGGGAGCCCGGGAACAGCAGTCGCCGCGACATCAGCGACGATCCCGAGACCATCGACTACGGCCCCAACGACATTTCCAGTTGCCACATTGGCGCCAAAACTGGCGACGCCCATTCCTATATTGGCGACGTCCCAAACAGTCTCGATGACTTGCCCCGTCGGATCCGTCCCATTCACCGGATCGTTGGCGACATAGGCATAACGGTTGAAATAAGCTGGGCCGCCTTGCGCAAACCCG
>DHHV01000035.1:0-3733 GCA_002403455.1 Hyphomonadaceae bacterium UBA4763
GATCGGCGGGGTCCGCGCCGCGGCAAATGATCGTGGCGCAGCCGGCGCTCCAGGCGATGCGGACGGCGTCGAGCTTGGTGCGCATGCCGCCTGTGCCGGGGCCCGCCGCATCGGGCGGGCCGGCCATGTCGAGAATGCGCTGATCAAGCGCGCGCAGCTCCGGCAGATGCTGCGCATTCTGGTCGCGGCGCGGATCGGCGGTGTATAACCCATCAACGTCGGAGAGCAGGATCAGCACATCGGCGCCAATCATTTGCGCGGCGCGCGCGGCCAGCCGATCATTGTCGCCATAGCGGATTTCCGCCGTCGCCACCGTGTCGTTCTCGTTGATGATCGGTACTGCGCCGAGGCTCAGCAATGTCTCCAAGGTGGCGCGGGCGTTCAGCCAAGCGCGGCGGCGTTCGGCATCCTGCGCCGTGAGCAGCGCTTGCGCGACCGGCGCCCCATGCTGGGCGAAAGCCTGTTCATAGGCGCCGATCAGGCGCGCCTGACCCGCGGCGGCGGCGGCCTGTTTTTCCTCGAGCCGCAAAATGCCGGCCTTCAGGCCCAAAACCCGCCGCCCCAAGGCGACCGCGCCGGAGGAAACGATCGCCACTTTTTGGCCGCGCGCGCGGGCTTGCGCCACATCGGCGGCGAGGCCGGCGAGCCAGGCTTGATTGGGATCGGCTCCGTCGGCGGCGACCAGAAGCGAAGACCCAATCTTGATGACGATGCGCCGCGCCGCGGCAAGGCGTGCGCTCATGGCCGCCAGGCGGCGTGCGGCGTCTGCGCCATATCTTCGGTCTCCGCCGAGGCGAAAGGCGTTGCGTTGGAGGGGCGCCGCGCCGCCACCAGCCGAAACAGCGCCCACAATAGCGGCGTGACATTGTCGCCGGAGACGCCGGAAATGATCTCCACAGGGGCGCCGCAGGCCGCCGCCAGCGCTGCTTGCCGCTCGGCCAATTCTTCGGGCGGGATCGCATCGCTTTTGTTGAGCGCAACGACTTCGGGCAAATCGGCCAAGCGCGGGTCAAACGCCAGCAATTCAGTTCGCACGATGGCGTAAGCGCGGGCGGCCGCTTCGGCGCTGTCGGTCCCATCGACCAGATGCAAAAACGCCGAACAGCGCTCGACATGGCCCAAAAAGCGGTGGCCAAGGCCGGCGCCCTCGGCCGCCCCTTCGATCAAGCCGGGAATGTCGGCCAGTACAAAGCGCGCATCGCCCGGCAAATCCACCACGCCTAAATGCGGATGCAAGGTGGTGAACGGGTAATCGGCGATCTTCGGCGTCGCCGCCGTGGCGCGGGCCAGAAAGGTCGACTTGCCGGCATTGGGCAGCCCGATAATCCCGACATCGGCGATCAATTTCAACCGCAGCCATAACCAGCGCTCAATGCCGGTCTCGCCTGGATTGGCGCGGCGCGGGGCGCGATTGATCGAGCTTTTGAAGCGCGCATTGCCCCAGCCGCCATTGCCGCCGGGCGCCAGCAGGACGCGCAGGCCGACGCGATCGAGATCGGCGACCAGGGTCTCTTCATCCTCTTCATAGACTTGCGTGCCGGCCGGCACGCGCAAAATGAGGTCATCGGCGCCGGCGCCGGCCCTGTCCTTGCCCATGCCATGGCCGCCGGTCTTGGCGCGAAAATGCTGCTGGAAGCGGTAATCGATCAGGGTGTTCAGCCCCTCAACCGCCTCGATCCAGACATCGCCGCCTTTGCCGCCATCGCCGCCATTTGGGCCGCCAAATTCAATAAATTTCTCGCGCCGGAACGACACGCAGCCGCCGCCGCCATCGCCGGAGCGAACAAAAATCTTGGCGCGGTCGAGAAATTTCATGGAGCGAAGGCCTGGAAAACAAGCAAATGTTCTTAAACGAGGGCGGCGGGCGGGACAAGATTGGCGGGGACCCCCGTTTGACATATCGCCCTTCGAAGCGGGCGCTAAAAAAGTTATCCACCATGCAGGTTTGATCAGCTAGGATGACGCGGTTGAAATTGCTGAAGCCGCCCGCGCAATCGGAAGCCACGCACTGGACGCTACAACGAGCGCGCGATCTGGAAGAGTTAGCGAAGAAACTCGGACGCGTTTTGGTGGATCGTGGCAAACACCCAAATTGGGAAAGCACGCATTTCAAATTGAACCCGGTGTCGATCCCGAACCATTCCAAGAATGCGGGCGAGGTTTCAATCGGCGTCAGAAATAGCGTCCTTGCAGCATTGAAGCACGATTTGGACTGTTGGGAACGAGAATTTGCAAGTGAGGGGTGAAAAAATAACCATGATTGATCCAACTTTGCAAAAACAGATCGATGAAATCTTGAAGAAACCCTATGAGCGTATTGTCACGCCTCAAGAAGACGGATCGTTCTTTGGCGAAATCCGCGAGTTCCCGGGCTGCATTTCCTCCGCCGACAGCGCCGAGGGGGCCATTCAAGAACTACATGCAGTTGCTGAGGGCTGGCTGCTCGCAATGATTGAGACCGGGCAAGAAATACAAAGTCCATTGCCTCGTTATTTTGCAATTGATGAGCCAAAAAAATCCATGACGGTCGAGTTTCCAGTTTCGACTTGGCGTTCGCCCGTCGATCACCCCAGCCTAGCATCCAGGAGTTTATCTTTTTATATTCGAGAATATGCGCCACATAATTAAACAAGCCCTGCTCGTGACTGCCCCCAAAAAGATAACACCCGAAGTGAGAAATTTTCATGGAACAAGCAAGCCAGTTTTTCCTTACGCACAAAGAACTTACGCAAATGATGATCAAACAACTTGGGATCACGGAAGGGAAGTGGGCTATAATTGTGCAATTTGAGTATATTTCTGGTTACAGCGGCCCTCGTCAAAATGACATATTGCCAAGCACATTTGTAGGCGTCAGGTCTATTGGCCTGCAGCGAGCAGATACAAACACGCCAGAACATTTAGTGGTTGACGCATCAAACATGATTTAATTTGAGATTTGATCTCCATTAATGAAATAGCTTCAGCGTTGACGGCAACACATTACTTTAGATTGGAGATGGAAGTCGTCGGACAAAGAACCTGATGCCCGACACTGGCGCGATATGTTATACAAGCAAACGCAACAATGACGCCCGCCGAAAGGAGACGGAAATGACCAACGAGACGTCCACAATAAACCAGCAGCATGCCCAAAAAGTGGATGCCGAGATCGCCAAGCTGATCGCCGAAACGGCGAAGATTAACGCCGAAGCCCGCTTTTATCCGCTGATCGTCGCCGCCGGTTTCATCGCCGCCATCGGAACCATCGTGAAGATTTTCGCGTCATAGCGCCGGGAAGCCGTGGAGACTTGACACAAGCTGGGCCTTTGCCCCGGCAGAACGGACCGGCAAGCCGGACGGCGCCTGCGGCGACGGGCAAAGACCAAATCTGGCGGGTGGAACCACGCCGTCTCCAGAAGAGAATATTCGACGCCATTGCGCGCCGAATGCAAAACCCCCAATTTGGACTCAACATCCCTTGTGAACAGCGGCGAGATCGATTATATCGACTAACGATAATGGGCGGCCGGGAAAAAGGAGAGAGCCGTGGGCGTGTTCGAAATGATCGTGCTGATCGTGGCCATCTCGGTCGGCGGCAAAGTGCTGATGAGCCTGTCGCGGCGGCGTGATTTGGGCGGCGCGGAACGCGCGCGGATTGGCGATATGGAAGCCGAGATTGATCGTTTGCGCGCGCGCGTGGCGACGCTCGAAAAAATCGCCACCGACCCCGCCCGCCAATTGGACGAAGAAA
>DHHV01000035.1:4042-4507 GCA_002403455.1 Hyphomonadaceae bacterium UBA4763
CCCGCCAATTGGACGAAGAAATCGCGCGGCTCAAAGCCCAAGACACTGCCCGGAGGGTCGGATGAGCCCGTTTGTTTTTGTCCTATGGATCATCTTCATGTGCTGCGCGACGGCGGTGACGCTGGCGCTGCTTTCTGGCCTTGGCGGGCGGCGTCGCTCGCAAAAGGCTGAAGCAAAATTGCGGGCCGATTGGGCGCAATCGACCGCTGCGTTGCGCGAAGAGGTCAATGCGCTGCGCGCCCGCGTCGCCACGCTCGAAAAGATCGTTACCGATCCGGCGGCGCAATTGAAAACCGAGATCGAGCGGCTGCGCTAACCTTATTCGCGCGTCAGGCGCACAGGCTTGGCAGAGCGCGCAACGCGTTGTTAGCGTTAACCTCTTTGTTTCTTTGAAAGGAAAAGCGATGCGCAGAACGCCATTCGCGATTTTGGCTCTCTTGATGCTGGCGACGCCGGCCGCCGCGC
>DHHV01000035.1:4817-5209 GCA_002403455.1 Hyphomonadaceae bacterium UBA4763
TGGCGACGCCGGCCGCCGCGCAAAGCCTCTCCGGGGCGCCCTGTCCGTCGACGACCATTCGGCACGGCCAAGCCACGGTCGATTGCCCCGGCAATTGGGTGCTGGGATCGCGGGGCGCGACAACAACGCAAACCAGCGTCGTGACCGTCCCGGCGCAAGCGGCGCCGCGCATCGCCGCGCCGGTCTCTCGCGGCCAAGCCATCCATCTGCCCGACAGCTTTTTCAGCGCCGCCAATCGCGGTGTTGGCTTTGACGCGGCCGGGACCAGCATTGCGTTTGGCGGCGGCGGCTTTTCGGTCGGCGGCGGGTTCGGCGCGCGACCGGGCTTTTTAGGCTTTTCCGGCGCGGCGGTCCCGCCGGGCGGCTTTCGCGGCGGGTTTGTGCGCGGCGGC
>DHHV01000018.1 GCA_002403455.1 Hyphomonadaceae bacterium UBA4763
GGCGGGGGGGGGGGGGGGCCCCCCTCTCCCCCCCCCCCCGCCCCCCCTTTCCCTTTTCTCCCCGCGGGCCCCGCCCCCCGCGCCGGGGAGGTGTGGGGGACAAAAGCCGATCTGCCGCTGGCCGAAGCGCGCGCACGGCTCGACCGCTTGCGGCGCGAGCGCGACGGGCTAGGCGCGGTGAATTTGCGGGCCGATGAGGAGGCGAGCATTCTGGCCGAAAAGCGCGCGACGCTCGACGCCGATCGCGCCGATCTGACCGCCGCCATCGCCAAATTGCGCCGGGCAATTGGCGAGTTGAATTCTGAGGCGCGCGAGCGGCTGGGGGCGGCCTTTACGATCGTCAACGGGCATTTCCAGGCGCTGTTTGCGACCTTGTTCGACGGCGGCCAGGCCGAATTGCGGCTGGTCGGCGAAGACGATCCGCTCTCTTGTGGCCTGGAGATTTTCGCCTGCCCGCCCGGGAAACGGCTGTCGACCTTGTCGCTGATGTCGGGCGGCGAGCAGGCGCTGACCGCCAGCGCGTTGATTTTCGCGGTGTTCTTGTCCAATCCTGCCCCGGTCTGCGTGCTGGATGAGGTCGATGCGCCGCTCGATGACGCCAATGTCGCGCGCTATTGTCTGTTGCTGGAGGAGATGAAGCGCCTGACCGGCACGCGGTTCCTCGCCATCACCCACAACCCGGTCACCATGTCGCGCATGGATCGGCTTTATGGCGTAACGATGCGCGAACGCGGCGTCTCAACGCTCGTTTCGGTGCAATTGGCCGAGGCCGAGGCGCTGGTCGCAACGGCGTGAAGGGGGGATACGCGATCAAGCGTCGTCATCACCGCCTCAACCCTGCTTGATCGGCGCGGGCAACACGGTCATCACATCCACCGAAGGAGAAACACGCCATGCCTGCATCGACAGGGTTGCGCGTCGACTTTGGGGCGGCGCGCGCAAGCGCCAAGGCCATGCAAAAAGCTTTGGTCGACAAATGGAGGGATGAAGGTCCCAAAACGCGGGTTACGCTCGATCTGCCAGAGGAGATCTGGGACCGGGCGCTTTGCCATGCTGGCGGCGATGAGCGGGCGGCGCGCCGGGCGCTGGTCGAGGTGCTGCTGCATGATCTGGCGGCCGATGACATATGCCGCGAAGACATCTACGAAGAATATGATCCCTCGGACGCCATCGATCGCCGAAACCTCAATGATGCGATCCGGTCTGGCGCCAGCCACATCCGACTTGCCCCGTCACTTCTGGATCGGGGCGCGGAGATCGCTGCGATCATCGAACAAACCGTGCGTTCCATCCATCTGGGCCCCGAGCACAGTTACGGCGTTGTTTGGATAGAGGCCGTCGGCACTGTTACGTGGCGGATCGAATGCGAAGAGGCGGACCGCTTTTGCTTGGGCGGGGCGGTGCTGGTGATTGCAGCAGAGGACGCGTCGGCGTCGCCGTTCTAGCGGGAGGCGAACCAAGGGCTGATGGCAAGCTGGCAAATTGCCAGAAGCACGGCAAACAATCGGACTGAAATAATGGTACCGCCTGGTGGTCTCGAACCACCGACCTCCAGAGCCACAATCTGGCGCTCTAACCAACTGAGCTAAGGCGGCTTACATCCCATGTGGCGCAACGCGCCGGGGACCGAGCCTATAAGCCGCGCGCCGGGTCAATGCAACAGGGGCGGTTTATTCGGCGACTTGCGGCGCGGCGGCGACTTCTGCGGCCTCGCGGGCGGCTTTCATTTCGGCGGCGCGTTTTTCGACCAGCATGGCGATGTGCTCGACCATCTCGTCATTATTAACATTGTGATCCGGCTTGCCGGCGATGTACATTTTTCCCGCGCCCTTGCCGCCGCCGGTAAAGCCAAGATCGGTGAACAACGCTTCGCCCGGGCCGTTGACGACGCAGCCGATGATCGACAGCGAAATCGGCTCGGACACGGTCTCCAGGCGCTTTTCGAGCTTTTCGACCGTGCGGATCACGTCAAAGCCTTGCCGCGCGCAAGACGGGCAAGCGATGATATTGACCCCACGGGTGCGCAGGCCGAGCGATTTCAGAATATCGAATCCGACTTTGATCTCTTCTTCCGGTTCGGCCGCCAGCGAGACGCGGATGGTGTCGCCGATCCCCGCCCACAGCAAGGACCCGAGCCCGATCGCGCTTTTGACCGTGCCGGTGCGCAAAGGACCGGCTTCGGTAATGCCCAAATGCAGCGGGCAATCGATCGCATCGGCGAGCAATTGATAGGCCGCCACCGACAAGAAAACGTCTGAGGCTTTTACTGAAATCTTGAATTCGTGGAAGTCATTGTCCTGCAAAATTTTGGCGTGGTCGAGCGCGCTTTCCAGCATCGCTTCGGGGCAGGGTTCGCCATATTTTTCGAGCAGGTCTTGCTCCAGCGAGCCGGCATTCACCCCGATCCGCATCGAACAGCCATGATCCTTGGCCGCTTGGATGACATCGCGGACGCGATCGGCTGAGCCGATATTGCCCGGATTGATCCGCAAGCACGCCGCGCCGGCTTTGGCCGATTCGATGCCGCGCTTGTAATGGAAGTGGATGTCGGCGACCAACGGCACTTTGGCGGCCTTGGCGATGTGTTTGAAGGCGGCGGTCGATTCTTCGTCGGGGCATGAGACGCGGACAATGTCGGCGCCCGCCTCTTCCAGGCGGCGGATTTGGTCGATCGTCGCGCCGACATCCGGCGTCGGCGTGTTGGTCATCGATTGCACCGAGATCGGCGCATCGCCGCCGACTTCAACCGTGCCGACGCGGATCTTGCGGCTTTTGCGCCGTTCGATCGTCCGCCAGGGGCGCACATGTTCGAGGGCCATTGGGGTCTCCATTTTCGGCGTGACGTGACGCGCGCTGATGCGCGACAAAATTATTCCGTGCTGGCGGTAAATCGAAGCGGGGCGACGGTCAAGCGCAGGCGAATGCGTGTTGACAGCGGTTTATGGTCGCGTGCGCTGTGTTGTTTATAGAGCGGGGCTGGTTTCTGTCTGCGCGGCCTGCGCAGCGGCGCTGGCGTCCTGTTGGCGCGCGATCGCTTCATCGACACGCCAATTGATCACGGGCGCGCCCGCCGTCCCGAGCGGACCGGTTTCGGCGCCATTGATGATCACGGTGAAGGCGCCGCCGTCTTGGGCATGCAATGTCCAGCCGGCAAAGGCTTGCGCGGTATAAAACTCGCCAGCTTGCAGCCGCCGCGACAAAAAAATCGTACCATCGGCGCCGCGCACTTCGAGCCAGGCGGGCCGGATCGCCAGCACGGCCAGAACGGGCGACGGAACAAAGGGCGCATCCAGCTCTACAGCTTGATGGTTGAATGCTGACGGGGCGGCGATCAAGTGCACATTGTTCGGCGCGGCCCTCGGCTGCCCCGCCAGCAACGCGGCAATTCCGAGCGCAGACGCACCGACCGCCCCAACCAGCGCAGAGATCACCAAAGGTTTCGGTATTAAACCCACTGCCTTGACGGCTTCTCGCTCGGCCGCTGCCGCTTCGTGCGGTTTCGGAGCGCGTAGGGACGCTAATTCCGCCTCAAGCCGGGCGCCCATCACGCTGTGGTCAAGGCCGAGAAACGCGCAATAAGATTTTGCGTAACCGGCAGCGTAAGCAATGGAAGGCAACCCATTCCACTGCATTTCCTCGAGACTTTCCAGAACAGGAACGGACAAACGCGTAGCCGTTGCGATTTCTGTGAGGGGCACACCGGACGCAGCGCGGGCCGTCTTCAAAATGTCGCCGAATCGCTGTTCGTACACGGTGGCGTCGAGAATCAATCGCACGCGCCGACGCAATGTGATCTGTGAAACTGGCGCTTCTCGTACAGACGGTGGGTCGACGATACGAAGATGGCTTCGTGCGCCACCTGTATCATCGCCACTCACGTTGGCCGATGCACTATGCTGGAACGCTGGATCGCCGCTTTCGATCATGGTACGCCCAAACGCCTCGTTACGATCTCGTAGTAAGATCAAGCTTTAATGTTTGCAATCCGTTAATTTGCATGGCGAGTTACGGAAATTGCTTAGATTTCCGCCGCGGTAAGGTAAACTCTTGCGCGTCGATGCAAAATTCATGCGCAAGCGCGCGCGCATCGAAGTCCGGTTGGGCCATCGCTGCGTCGATGGCCGCCGCGAGCGCCTTCAGCCGCGCCGATCGCAGCGCGCGGCGGACCGGCCCGACGCCAGCTGGGGCCATGGAAAGACGGCGAAAGCCCAACGCGGCGAGGATCACCGCGTCCAGCGGCTTCCCCGCCGCTTCCCCGCACAAGGACAAAGGTAAATTGTAATCCGCTGTATTGCGCAAAATCATCTGCAAAAAGCGAATTCCCGGCAATGATAACAAGTCATACCGTTCCGACGTCAATGGATTATTTCGATCGGCGGCAAAGAAATATTGCGCCAGATCATTCGATCCGATCGAGACAAAATCGATCGACGCCGCAAGTTCTGGCAAAACAAACGCTGCTGCCGGAGTCTCAATCATCGCCCCAATCCGCACCTGGCGCGGCCGCGGGCGATCGCGCCGCTGCGCCATCTCGATCTCGCGCAGGATCAGGGCGCGGGCCGCCGCTGCCTCTGAGGCTGTCGCGACCAGCGGCAACATGATGCGCAAGATTTTGCCGGCGCTCGCCTCGATCAACGCCCGGACCTGGTAGCGGAGCAAGGCTGGCCTATCGAGCGACACCCGAATGGCGCGCCATCCCAAAGCGGGATTTTCCTCGCGGCCATGTCCCAAATAGGGAAGACCCTTGTCGCCGCCGACATCGAGCGTGCGAAACACCACCGGCCGCTCTCCGGCCGCCGCCAAGGCCTTGGCGTATAACGCCGTTTGAGCGGCTTTGCTGGGCAGGGTGTCGGACACGAGAAACTGAAACTCGGTGCGAAACAGCCCGATGCCGGCGGCGCCGGTCGCATCGAGCGCCTTCAGGTCCGCCTCCAGCCCTGCATTGATCGATAATTCGATCTCAACGCCATCAAGCGAGATCGCCGGCAGGTCTTTTTCCCGCGCATAATCGGCTTGCTGGGCGGTCAGCGCCTGCGCCAATGAGCGGAAACTGGCAACCCGGTCGGGCTGCGGACGCACAAAGGCGTGGCCGGCCTCCGCATCGATCAAGATCATGTCGCCCGGCTCGATCCGCGAGGCAAGGCCGGGAATGGCGCCCAACATCGGAATGCCGAGCGCCCGCGCCACAATCGCCGCATGCGAGGTCTTGGAGCCCTCCTCGACCAAGACGCCGCGCAAGGCATTCGGGTTGAGCTCCAACAGCGCCCCCGCCCCCAGATTGCGGGCGATCAAAATGCAATCGCTTTCGCCGGCGAGATCCTGGGCCTTCACCCCGGTCAAGGCTCGCATCAGCCGGTTATCGAGTTCTTCGAGATCGTGCAGCCTCTCGCGCAAATAGGGATCGCGGGTCTTGGCCATCCGGGCGCGGTGCTCGCTGCGGACGCGGGCGATCGCCGCTTCGCTGGTCAGGCCCTGACGGACCGCATCGGTCAATTGCGCTTTCCAGCGCCGATCCGCCGCCAGCAACCGCAAGGTCTCCAGGATTTCGCGCGACGGCGCGGCGATCCCCGTCTCGCGGCCCAAGAGCTCGTCGAATTCGCGCGATAATTGCGCCAGCGCGCCCTCCAGCCGGGTTTCTTCTTCGCCCGGATCGTCGCTCAGCAATTGGGCGGTCGCCGGCACGGGGTCGAGAAACACCGCTTTGCCGATCGCAAGACCGCCCGCAAAACTCACGCCCTCTAATTGATCGGGGCGGGAGAGTCGAAATTCCTCCGTCGCCGGATCAATGCCTTGGCCGGTGGCGGCTTCGGCGGCGATCGCCTCGGCCATCACCATGGCGATGACGTCGAGCGTGTCGACGTCATCCTCGCCATAATGGCGGACGGCGCTGTTTTGCACGACGAGGACGCCGGTTAGGCGCCCATCGCGCAGCATGGGCACGCCGAGAAAGGTCGTGTACGGATCTTCGCCAGTCTCTGGCCGATAAGAGAATTTCGGGTGCTGGAACGCATCGGTCAGATTGACCGGGCGCGCCGTGCTGGCGACGACGCCGACGAGGCCTTCGCCGGGACGCATCAAGGTCGTATGGACGGCGCTTTGCGAGAGCCCGTGCGTGGCGAACAGCTCCATGACGCCATTGGCGCGCGCCAGGTAAATCGAGCAGACATCGGCCACCATGCTGGCGGCGACGAAACGCACAACGCTGTTGAGCTTGTCCTGCAGCGCGCCGCTTTCGGCCATCAGCCGGCGCAAGCGACGCAAAAGCGCCCGCGCGCCGCTCTGCGCGCCGGTAGGGCTCAAGCCCCCCAAAGGCGGCGGATCATGGGTCACAGACGCGGCAACTTCTAGCCATTCTCCAAGCCATAGGCGTTGTGTAGCGCCCGCACCGCCAATTCGGTATATTGACTGTCAACAAGCACGCTGGTTTTGATCT
Organism: Hyphomonadaceae bacterium UBA4763; assembly: GCA_002403455.1. Taxonomy (GTDB): domain Bacteria; phylum Pseudomonadota; class Alphaproteobacteria; order Caulobacterales; family Aquidulcibacteraceae; genus UBA4763. Next base: position 6,434 of record DHHV01000018.1, read on the forward strand.
CGGAGGTCGAGATCGCTTCGATGTTAATGCCCTTGGCGGCCAGCGCTTTGAACATGGCGTAGGCAACGCCCGCATGGCTGCGCATGCCGACCCCAATCACCGAGACCTTGGCGACGTCGCGGCGCACGTCGATCGCGTCGAACTCCAATTCGGCCTGGCGCGGCTGCAAGGCGGCGACCGCCTTGTCTGCGTCGTTCTCGGCGACCGTGAACAACAGATTGGCCGTGCCCGGTTGGCGCGATTGGCTTTGGACGATCATGTCGACATTGATATTAGCTTCGGCCAACAGGCCAAAGACGCGGGCGGCTCGGCCTGGCTCGTCTTTCAAGCCCAGAATGGTGACACGGGCCTCATCGCGGCTATAAGCGACGGCGCTGACAACGTGTTTTTCCACGATTTGATCCTCAGAACAGACAAGCGTGCCGGGTTGATCATGTCCCGGTTCAACAAAGCTCGACAAGACGCGCACGGGCACGCCCCAATTCATCGCCATCTCGACTGACCGGGTTTGCAGCACCTTGGCGCCGAGCGAGGCCATTTCGAGCATTTCCTCATAGGAAATCCGAGCGATGCGGCGGGCTTTCGGGACGATGCGCGGATCGGTCGTATAAACACCGTCAACGTCGGTGTAGATGTCGCAGCGGGCCGCGCCGATAGCGGCGGCGATGGCGACCGCGCTGGTGTCCGAGCCGCCCCGCCCCAAGGTCGAGACCCGCCCCTCCGGATCAACGCCTTGAAAGCCGGCGATGACGGCGATCTCGCCGCCCTCGATCGCCTGAATGAGTGCACTGCCGTCAATGTCGGTGATGCGGGCTTTGCTATGCGCGGAATCGGTGCGCACCGGCGCTTGCCAACCAAGCCAAGACCGCGCCCGCGCCCCATGCCGACGCAGCGCCAGCGCCAGCAACCCGGCGCTGACCTGCTCGCCGGCGGCGGCGATGACGTCATATTCATCGTCAAAAGCGGCGCCGATCAGCCCTTCGCCAGCTGCGCCGCGCGCCAGCGCCACGAGGCGATTGGTCTCGCCCGCCATCGCGGACACCACGACCGCGAGGCTGGTTCCGGGGCGGCGCTCGGCCAAAGTCAGCCGCGCGGCGCGATCGATCCGGTCGAGATCGCCCATCGAGGTGCCGCCAAATTTCAAAACGATGCGGGTCATTTCGCGCAAATGCTCTATATGCCAAGAACTGGGCGGCGCTGCCCGCCAAAAGTGCAGGCAGAGGCCTTGCGCCGAGGCGAAAGTCAAGGCCAAGAAAGTCAGGGCAAAGAAAGTCAGGGCCAACAAAGTCGAGGCCAAGCCCGCCAGTCGATTGTTATTACCTTGTCGCGGGAAAGGGGCGTTCACGACATGCCAAAAAAGCCGCAGGATTCGGAAGTCGCGCTGGCGGCCCCCTCGATCGACCCGGCCGAGGTCGAGAAATTCTCGCGCATCGCCGCCGAATGGTGGGATCCACGCGGCAAGTTCAAGCCCTTGCACGAGATCAATCCTTTGCGACTGGATTTCATCCGCGAAAAAACCTGCGCCGCCTTGGGGCGCGATCCGAGCGCCGACCGGCCCTTGCAAGGCCTGCGCGCGCTTGATGTTGGTTGCGGCGGCGGGCTGATCGCCGAGCCGATCGCGCGCCTGGGCGCCCGGCTCACCGCGATCGACGCCAGCGAAGCCAATATCAAGACCGCCCGGGTCCATGCCGGCGAGGTTGGGCTCGACATTGACTATCGGGTCGGCTCGGTCGAGGCGCTGATCGCGGCCGGCGAGGCGCCCTATGAACTGGTGACCTGCCTGGAAGTCGTCGAACATGTCGCCGATCCGGCCGCCTTTGTGGCGGCCTGCGCGCGCCTGGTGGCGCCGGGCGGCCTGCTCGTCTTGTCGACGATCAACCGAACGCCGAAGGCCTTTGCGCTCGCCATCATCGGCGCGGAATATGTGCTGCGGCTATTGCCGGTCGGCACGCATGATTATTCGAAATTCTTGACGCCAGCCGAATTGGCCGAAGCGTTGCGCGATCCGCAAATCGCGGTTGATCCACCGGTCGGCATGGTGCTCAATCCGTTTTTGTGGCGCTGGTCGCTGTCGAGCGATGCGAGCGTCAATTATTTGTTGACGGCCCGCCGCGCCGCTTGATCGAGGGCGCCGTTATCGCATCCCCTTGCTCGGGAGTTTCACGCCATGCCTGACGCCGCCTCCTTCGATCCATTGTTATCGCCCTGCTTTGACGTCGCTATCGCTGACAAGATCGCGACGATCACGCTGAAACGTCCCGAAGCGCATAATGCGATGACCGCCGATTTCTGGGCCGATCTGCCGCGGATCGTTCGCCATATCGACGCCAATGCGCTGGCGCGCGTCATTGTCATCCAATCGACCGGCAAGCATTTTTCCTCCGGCATGGACGTGTCGGTGTTTGCGAGCGGCGGCTTGATGACTGCCAGCCCCGATCCCGCCATCCGCGCCGAAGCCTTTCGCCGCGAGGTCAAACGCCTGCAAGGGACGTTCTCATGCCTGGAGGACGCCCGCATGCCGGTGCTCTGCGCCGTGCGGGGCGGGTGCATCGGCGGCGCGGTCGACCTTGCGACGGCCTGCGATATCCGCTGGGCGACGGCGGACGCTTTTTTCGTCATCCAGGAAATCAATATTGGGATGGTCGCCGATGTCGGGACGTTCCCGCGGCTCGCCAAGCTGATCCCGGAGGGCTGGGTGCGCGAATTGGCCTTTACCGGGCGCCGGTTGGGGGCGGAAGCCGCACTCAATCTCGGCCTCGTCAACGCCGTGTTCCCGGACCAGGCGGCGATGCTCGCCCATGTCCATGCGATCGCCCGCGAAATCGCCGAGAAAACCCCGCTCGCCGTGACGGGCAGCAAAGCCATCTTGAATTACGCCCGCAATCACGGCGTTGACGCAACGCTCGATTATCTCGCAACGTGGCAGGCCGGCATGTTCGCCCCGCACCACATCATGGAAGCCTTCGCCGCCAAAGCCGAAAAGCGCGCCGGCGCGTTTCCTGATCTCGTCGCTGACCGCGATCATTTGTAGCTTAAGCCAAGCGCTAGACAAAGAAGAAACGTTGCGCTAGAATCAATCATGAACATTGAGAGTTTAGTCGGCGCGCTTGCAATGCTAACGCTTGGGCTTGGCGCTCTCGCCATCCTGCTTTGGCGGCGGGCGGAGGCGAACCAGCAAAAGCTTCGGACGCTTGAAACGCACGTGCATTCGCTAACGGCCGCCGCCGCGCGCGGGGCGGAGGCAGAGACGCGCCTGCGCGCCAGCGAGGCGGAAGCTCGCCAATTCCTCGCCGCTTTGGAAGCGGAAAAAGTGCGCGCCAGCGGCGCCGACGCGTTGGCCGCCGAGCTCGATGCGGCGCGCCGTCAGGCGCAAGCCTTGGCGGGCGAATTGCGCGATCTGCGCGCCCGCAGCGAAGAACAAGCCCGCGCCGCAGAACGCGAACGGCAAGCCATGCTCGACCTCAAACGCCAAGTCGAAGAACAATTCCAAACCTTGGCGACGCAAGCCTTGCGGGCCAGCGAACAGCAATTCCTGACCTTGGCCGGCGAGACCTTTTTGCGCCATCGCGAAGCGGCCGATCAGGGGCTGAAAGGCGCCATCGATCCGGTCAAAACCGTGCTCGAGGAATTTCGCAAGAAAATCGAGGAAGTTGAGCAAGCGCGCGCCGCCGATAAATCGGCGATTGCCGAACAAGTGCGCGCGGTTGGCGAAACGCTGGCCGAAACCCGCAACGCCGCGCTGAAGCTCGCCCACGCGCTGAAAGCCAGCCCGCAAGTGCGCGGCCGTTGGGGCGAAGAGCAATTGCGCAATGTGCTGGAACTCGCTGGTCTGTCGAAATTTGCCGATTTCGACGAGCAAAGCGCTCAAGCGGGCGGGGCCTTGCGCCCCGACGTCATCGTGCGCCTTCCCGGCGGGCGCAAGATCGTCATCGACGCCAAAGTCGCGCTCGACGCCTACCTCGACGCGGTCGATGCGGTGGACGAAGCCACCCGCGAGGGGCATTTGCAGCGTCACGCCCGCCATGTCCGCGATCACATGCAGAAGCTCGCCAGCAAAGATTACTGGCGCGCGGTCGGGGACAGCGTTGATTTCGTTGCGTTGTTTATCCCGGGCGAGAATTTCTTTGCGGCTGCGGTCGAACGCGACCATTCCCTGCTGACCGATGGCTATGGCCGGCGTGTTTTGGTGACCTCTGGGGTGACGCTTGTCGCGCTGTTGAAGGCGGTCGCCTATGGTTGGCGCCAAGAACAGGCGGCCGAACACGCCCAGTCGATCTTGAAATTGGGGACCGAGCTTTATGAACGGCTCGCCACCATGGGGGAACGGCTCGACAAGGTGGGGCGGGCATTAACCTCCAGCGTTTCCGCTTATAATGATCTCGTCGGATCGGTCGAACGGGGACTATTGCCCGGCGCCCGGAAATTACGCGATGTGCCCGCACTCGCGCCGAGCAAAAGCTTTGAACCGCCAGAGGCGATCACGCTCGACGCCCGCCCCGTCCTTGCCAAAGAATTGATGGGCAGCGCCGATCCGGAGACGCAGCGCACGTCATGAGCCGTCTTGACTGAACCGGCATGAGGTCGATCTTCTGCCGCGCTCGCTACAAGTAACTACGCGTCGCCAACCGATAACGAAGAAGTAGGATCAACCGAGCGGCGTCATTTTTCTGTCGCATGATGCTTGACAATCCGCATAGCAGTGTCTCTTCTATGCGGGTGCGGTTCGCCGCGCGGCGTTTCGGGGAGGAAACGCCTCTCATCGTGACTGACGGGACTTCAAGCGCGCCTCCTTTGTGAGGCGCGCTTTTTTATTGCGCACACCACCGATTAAGGGATCCGAGAATCCGCCGGCTCTGAGCCTGCGCCCGTCGTCTGTCGGGAACGTCGTCTTGAAAAAGAATGGGTCTGTGCGGCCACACAGGCGTTTTGCGGCCCAGCGTCTTTTCAAGCGATGTGGGAACCAGTTCGCATGAAGAAAGCGCGGAAAACTGGGGGCTAACGCATCTTTACTGACTAAGATTAGCTTAAAAAACCGCTATCATCCTGAACCCGAAGTTCATCCGATAATTGGGTCAAGCGCTTAACGAACTTCTGGT
>DHHV01000093.1:0-186 GCA_002403455.1 Hyphomonadaceae bacterium UBA4763
GCGGCGCCTCCTGGCGGGACGTCGCCCGGTGGGACGACCGGCAATGCAGACGCCGGAGCGGCTGGGCAACCGCCTGCACCCGCGCCAACGCAACCGCAAACGCCGCCGCCGACTTTGCGCGATTTGGGACGGCAGGCGTTGGGCGGGCTGTTCGGGACGCGTCCGACCACGCCGCCGCCAACCACG
>DHHV01000093.1:511-20577 GCA_002403455.1 Hyphomonadaceae bacterium UBA4763
CCGCCGCCAACCACGCCGCCGGCGCAAGAGCCGCCCAAGGACCCGCCGCCGCCTTGATCGGGGAATTTGCGGTTGACGCCGATCGGGCGATAGGCTCATCAGCCTCGGTCGCGATCGGCGGCGAGAAATCATTAGGTTCTTTTTCGTGCATCCCTTGTCCGGCGCCAATATTGGCACGCTTTATACGGTGTTTCGCGATGCCGGCGGGGTGAGCCCGAAGAAACTCGGCAAGGTCGCCGCGATCTGGCTGGCGGCGCTGGGGCGTTGGCCGCTATCGGCGGGCGAGCGGTTGGCGATCGATCCGCATTTGCCGGAATTGGACGCATTGGCGCCGCCGGTTTTCATCCTGGGCCATTGGCGCAGCGGCACGACGCATCTTTATAACGCGCTCGCCAAGGCCGATTGGGGCTTTGTGCCGCCGGTGGCGACAGGCTTGCCCTGGGATTTGCTGGGTCTTGCCAAATGGATCGAGCCGATGCTGGAGCGGCAATTGCCGCAAACGCGCTATATCGACAACATTCCCGTAAAGCCTGATAGTCCCCAAGAAGACGAAATCGCGCTCGCCAATATGACGCCGGTGTCGTTTTACCACGGCATTTATTTTCCCGAAATTTTGCCGGATAAACTGGCTGAGGGCGTGTTTTTCGACGGGCTGTCGGCGCAAGAGATCACAGCCTGGACGGCGCGCTTTACCTATTTTTTGCGGAAATTGTCGGTGCACCAGCAAGGCAAACGCTTGTTGATCAAGAACCCGGTCTATACGGCGCGGCTCGGTTTATTGCGCCAGACCTTACCCAGCGCGAAATACGTGCATATTGTCCGCAATCCCTATGAGGTGTTCGCCTCGATGCGGAATTTCTACGCCAAGCTGATCGCCGAATTTTCATTGCAGGACGCGGCGCGCGACGATGTCGATGCGCTGATCCTGGCGACGTATGACCGGATGATGCGGGCGATCGAGACCGATAGCGCCGGATTGGCGGCGCCGGCGTTTATCGAGGTGCGGTATGAGGAGCTCGACCGCGATCCGCTGACGGTGCTGGAACGGTTCTACCGCGAATTGGATTTGGGCGATTTTGCGCGCTGGCGGCCCGTTTTTGCGGATTATCTCGCCTCGGTGAAGGGGTTTGAGAAGAACAAATTCGCCTATTCGGACGACGCGGCGCGGCTGGTGGAGACCTATCTCGGTTATTGGCTGGACAAATGGCGCTATTCCCGCCCGGGCGGCTGAGCGTTCTGTTGGCCGTTGGGCTGTGGGGCTGTGCGCCGACCGCGGCGCCGCCAGAGTGGGCGTGCGCGCCGCAAGCAGTATTGGTGGCGGGCGCGCCGCTGGTGGGCGTCGAGGATATGGCGATTGCGGGCGGCTCGCTGGTGCTGTCGGCCTATGATCGGGCGCTTGTGGAGGCGGGCTCCCCGGCGCCGGGCTTTCACGGGCTGGCGGTTTTGGCGCTTGCGGCGGTGCTGGCGGCGGACGGCAAAGCGGCGCTGACGGCGCGGGCGCTGGCGGGCGCGGGTCTTGGCTTTCCGCACGGGATGGATGCGCGCGATTTGGGCGAAGAGTGGGCGGCGATCGCGGTCATCGACCGTCATTACGACGGCGGAATGATCGCTGGCGCGGATCTCGTTTTCCTGGAGGCGGATTTGGACGCCGCCGCGCCGCAAGGAGTCGAGAAGGGCCGGGTTAAGGACCCACGTTTGTGCGCGGCGAATGACGTCGCCTTGGGCCAAGATGGGGCCTGGGCGGTGAGCCTCGATCGCGCCGATTGCGCCGCGCCTCTGTGGCTGTCGCATTTTCCGGGGCGAGCCAGCGGGTCGATCCTTGCCGGCGATCGAGACAAGAGCGCGGGGCGCCTCGTGGTCGAGGGGCTGAAATTGCCAAATGGCGTCTTGTTCGATGAGGCGGGGCGGCTATGGGCGGCGCAGACGCGCGCGCGCTCCTTGCAGATATTTGCGCCGACCGATCGGGGAGCATGGGAAGACGTGCAAACATTCACGCTCGATTTCGCGCCAGATAATTTGGGCAGGGCCGAAGGCGGGATGTGGGCCAGCGGCGGGACAAGCCTGTGGCGGTTCGGCGCTTATCGGCGCGGGGACGCGGCCCGCCATCCGTGGAAAACGGCGCGGATTGCGGAGAATGGCGTGGCGACGGGGCCAGATTGGCGCAGCGGGACGATCCCCTCGGCGACGGTGTTCGTGGAGGCGGATGGGGTGCTGATCGGCGGCGATGCTTTGGGGGCGGGTTTGATCCTGTGCCGACCGCGCGCGGCGGCGGCGCCATGATCCTTGTCACGGGCGCGGCCGGCTTTCTGGGGCGGCATGTGCGGGCGGCCTTGGCCGCGCAAGGGATGGCCACGCGGGGGTTTGATCGGCGCAGCGGGCCAGCAGGCGCCGATTGGGTGACGGGCGATTTGCTGGACGCCAACGCCTGCGCCGCCGCGCTTGCCGGGGTGCGGGGCGTTATCCATTTGGCGGCGCTGGCCGATTTGTGGATCGCCGATAAAAGCCTTTATGACCGGATCAATCGGGATGGCGCGATTGGCTTTGCGCATGCCGCGCGCGCCGCCGGGGTTGAGCGATTTTTGTATGTGTCGAGCGCCACGACCTTGGTCGCCGGACCGCGCGGGGCGCTGGCGGCGCCGATCCTGCTCGATGAGGGGACGCATATCGACCCGGCCGATTTGCTGGGCCCCTATCCGCGCGCCAAACGGGTCGCCGAGATCGCCATCGCTGGGCTGAAGGCGCCGGGGTTTCAGCCGATTTGCGTGCTGCCGACCTTGCCGATCGGGCCGGGCGATGAGAACCTTACCCCACCCAGCCGGATGTTGCTGGATTTGGCGCATGGGCGGCTGCCGGCGCTGATGGAATGCTGGCTGAATTTGTGCGGCGTCGAGGACATGGCGCGGGCGCTGGCGCTGATCGCGACGGGGACGCCGCAGCGCGATCGCTATGTGTTGGCGGGCGAGGACATGCTGTTATCGGCGCTGGCGGCGCAAGTGGCGGGCATGGGCTATGCGCCGGCGCCGCGCGGCCGGGTTCCCTATGGGCTGGCGCGCGGCTTTGCCGAGGTGGATGAGGCGGTGGCCGATCATCTAAGTCATCGCGCGCCGACAGCCCCATTGACAGGCGTGCGGCTGGCCGGGCGGGCGCGGCGGTTTTCGGCCGCAGCGCTCGATGCGGAGTTTGGGTGGCGCCCTGCCCCGATTGGGCGAGCGTTGACGGGGTTTTTTGCCTGGGCGGCAGCGAAGGGGCTGCTGACGCCTCAACCGGGGCGCGGATAGACGCGGCCCTTCCAGGCGCCGCCGCGCCCCTGCCAATGCCGGCGGGCTGAATCGAGCGCCATCGCCATGTAGAGCACGGCGGCGATCGGCAACGTCAGCATGGCCAACCATGGTTTGCCATAGAGCCGCCTAAGGGTCGGCCGATAGCTATCGGTCATGAGGTAAAAGGCGAGAGCGCTGGGCATTGTTATCCCACCAGAGGCCAAAAGCGCGAGTTCACTGGTCAACATGCTGGCCAACATCAGCCCAAGTCCGATCAAAGCGCAGGTCGGCGGCGCCAGATAAGTCAGCGCCATGCCCAAGGTCGCGCCGATCAAGGCCAGCGGCGACTGGCCCAATTGGGTGTAGGCGGTGCGCGCCACCATCGTCCAGATCGAAGAGAGGCTGCGATTATCGCGCTGGCTGGTGACCTCGGCGGTGAGGCCGAGCCAGATCTTGCGGGTGGGCGCAGCCCCACCGCGCACGCCTTTCAGCTCGGCCGCCAGCGCGCAATCATCGATCAAGCCGCCGCGAATGCGCTCAACGCCGTCGATCGCCCAGAGGTCCGGGGCGCGGATCAGCATGCAGCCGCCGGCGGCGCCGGCGATGCGCGATTTGGGGTCATTGACCTTTGGAAACGGGTACAGCTTTTGAAAGAAATAGATGAAGGCCGGGATCAGCAGCCCGCCCCAGACGCCGCGCGCATCGAGCTTGGCCATAAGCGAGGCGAGCGCCACGTCTTTGCGCACCGCATGCGCCGTCAGCTTTTGCAAAACGCCCGGCGAGAAGGCGATGTCGGCGTCGCAGAGCAATATATACTCAGCAGCTGGCGCGCGCGACTTAGCGACCGCGAGGCCATTGCGCAGCGCCCATAACTTCCCGGTCCAGCCGACGGGCAGCGCCGTTCCTTGGAGGAGGGTCAGGTCAAGCCCGCTGTCGGCGGCGGCCTGGGCCGCGATGGCGCCGGTCGCATCACTCGATTGGTCATCGACCAGAATAACGGAAAAATCGCCGGGATAGCCATGGCCGGCATGAGACCGAATCGTCGCCGCGATCGCCTCGGCTTCATTGCGGGCGGGAATGACGGCAAGGATGCGCGGCCATTGGTCCAAGGGGTCCGGGTTCGGCAAGGACTCGGTCCCGCGCCAAAAATCGCCGTGGAAAAAATAGAGATAGACCCAGATGAAAAAGCTCGCTGAGGCCAAAGCGGCCATGGTGATGAGAATGGGATTTGGCATGCGGTGGTGCTGGCAAAGCGCCGCGGTTTTGGCAAGGTGGGTTTACGGCAACGGGACAAGGGCGGCGAGCGCGCCTTCGGTATAAAGAATATCGCCCTCCCAATAACGAATGATGACATTGCGATTGAGCTCGATCCATTTGTCGAGCAGGGCAAGATCATTCGCCGTAAGGTTTCCTTCAATCACGCGGACGTCTGGACGAACCGAGACGGTCGCCACGAATTCGCGGACCCTTGGCGCCGGGCTTACTTTGATGCGGACATCATGCTTGGCGCGACCCTTTTCGGAAATATACACAATGAATGGCAACGTAGTTTTTTCTGGCCGTATATTTGCAAAATGAAAATCGTCGCTAATTTACGATTGATACTCTTTGTTATCGGCAATTGCTGATTTTTGAAAAAGTCGAATAACTTCATCTATATAAAGAGATAAAAACTGGTTATTTATATTATTTTAACACAATTCGAAAGCTTGAAGCTGTAATTTTATTTGGATTTATGGCTTTGTGTAAACCCGCTCCCCGGCCTATCCGCGGCGCTTGCATCCCGTGCCGGAGACGGTAGAAGGCCGAGCGGCGCACAAGTGCGCCGGCAAGTGACCTTTTTCCATGGCTCAGCCCTCCCCTTTGACGGCGCAAGACGCAGCGGCGCGCGCCGGGGTGGAAACGCCGTCGGGCAAGAGCGCGCAGACGGAGAATTTCCCGGTCGGTTCGTTTTTGCTGGCGCCGAAACACCGGCCCGTGGTGGCGGCGTTTTACGCTTTTGCGCGGGCGGCCGATGACATCGCCGACAATCCCGCCCTCGCGCCGGACGAGAAAATCGCCCGCCTGAACGGGTTTGAGCGCGGGCTCGACGCGCATGGCGCGGTCGATGCGGGCTATGAGAAAGCCGCCAGGCTGGCGGCGGCGTTGCGGGCGGCGGAGCTGTCGGATCGGCATGCGCGGGCGCTGTTATCGGCTTTTCGCCAGGACGCGCTGAAACAGCGTTACGCCTCGTGGGCGGAGCTGGTCGATTATTGCACGCGCTCGGCCGATCCGGTCGGGCGGTTTTTGCTAGATCTGCATGGCGAGGACCCGGCCGGATATTGGCAATCGGACGCGCTGTGCACGGCTTTGCAGGTGCTGAACCATTTGCAAGATTGCGGCGAGGATCGGCGCGAGATGGACCGTGTCTATGTGCCGCTCGATTGGCTGGCGGCGCATGGCGGCCGCATCGAGGACCTGGACCAGCCGGCGGCGAGCCCAGCGCTCGCCAAGACCTTGGCGGCGATGCTGGAGAACACCAGGGCGCTGATCGCGGTGGCGAAGGGATTGCCGCGCGCGCTGCGGTCAAAAACGCTGGCGATGGAATCGGCGGTGATCGTCGGCCTCGCCGAGCGGCTGGCCCAGCGCCTGGACGGCGCCGACCCCTTGGCGCGGCGGATCAAGCTGTCGAAATGGGATTTTCTCGCCCAAGGCGGGCGCGGCGTCATTTGGGGGCTGTTGAGCGCGGGAAAGGGCCGCGGGTGAGCTTGGCGGCGATCTCCGCACGGGCCTTGCGCCCCGATTATTCGCCGGGCGCGCGGGCGCAAGCGGCGGCGCAAGCGGCGGCGATCGTGACGCGCTCGGGAACCTCTTTTGCGCTCGGCATGAAGATTTTATCGCCAGAACGGCGGGCGGGGATGTTTGCGGTCTATGCCTTTTGCCGGGTGATCGACGACATCGCCGATGAAGGCGGCACGCTTATCGAAAAACGGGCGGGGCTGCATTTGTGGCGCGGATTGATCGCTGATCTTTACGCCGGCCGGCGGGTCGAGGACCCGGTGGCGGTGGCGTTGGAAGAGCCAATTTATCGCTTTGCGTTGCCGCAACGCGAGTTCGAGCTGCTGATCGAGGGCATGGAGATGGACGCCGAGGGGCCGGTGATCGCGCCGGATTGGGATCGGCTGGTCGGCTATTGCCGGCGGGTGGCGGGCGCGGTTGGCATGTTGTCGATGCCGATTTTCGGCGCGCCGGCGGGGGCGGCGTCGGATCGCTTTGCTTTGGCGTTGGGAGAAGCCCTGCAGCTGACCAATATCTTGCGCGATGTCGGCGAGGACGCCCAATTGGGCCGGCTATATCTGCCGGGGCCGCTCTTGGACGCGCATGGGGTTCCGCGCGCGCCGCTGACGGCGCTGGCGAGCCCCGGGCTCGGGCCGGTGCGGGCCGAGATGGCGGCGCGGGCGCGGGCGAAGTTCACCGAGGCGCGCGAGGCGCTAAGGGCGCTTGATTGGCGCGTGCTGCGCCCGGCTTTGCTGATGATGGGGATGTATGAGGCCTATTTGCAGCGGGTGACGCGGCAAGGCTTTGCGCGCATCGCCGAGCCGGCGCGGCTGTCGCGGCTCGAAAAGCTGGCGATCGCGCTGCGTTATTTTTACTTTCCCCCGCTGCGGCAAGGCGCATGAGGGGAAGCGACGCTGCGGCAAGGCCGGCTCTGGTGATCGGCGGCGGGGTGGCCGGGCTGTCGGCGGCGGTGCGCCTCTCCGCTGCTGGGCGGGCCGTGACCTTGTTGGAGATGGCGCGGCATTTGGGCGGGCGCTGCCGGTCGTTCGACGATGCCAAGCTCGGCGCGCGGATCGACAATGGCAATCACCTGATGATGACCGCCAATCAGGAGATCCTTGATTATCTTGATATGGTCGGCGCGCGCGATGAGATGAAGATTGCGCCGCTGGCGACCTTTCCTTTCATTGATCTGGCGCATGATCGGCGCTGGATCGTGCGCATTCGCGGCAAAGGGGCGTGGTGGGCGCTCGACCCGCGCAATCGGGTGCCGGGAACCGGGCTGGGCGATGTCCTTGATCTCGTGCGGATGGCGCGCGCGCCCGATCATCAGCCGATCGGCGATTTGCTGCGGCGGCGCGGGCAGTTTTGGCGCCGGTTCTGGGAGCCGCTGGCGGTCGGCGCGCTGAACGTGCCGGCGGTCGAGGGGGATGCCGGCCTCCTGCGGGCGGTGATCGAGCGGACCTTTTTGGCCGGCGAAGCCGCCTGCCGACCGATGACGGCGACGCGCGGCTTGAGTGAGACGTTTGTCGATCCGGCCGTTCGGTTTTTGACGGCAAGTGGGGCGCGCCTGCGCTTGGGCGCGCAGGTCAAGGCTTTGCGCTTTGCGGATGGGTCGGTCGCCGAGGCGGTGCTCGATGACGGGGCGGTTTTGCCGCTGGCGGGGGCGGATGTCGTGCTGGCCATGCCGCCGACGCGGGCGATGGCGCTGGCGCCCGGCTTAACCGCGCCGGCCGAGGGCTATCCGATCGTCAATGTGCATTTTCGGCTGGATCAGCCGGCGCCGACTTTGCCGGATGGCGCGTTTTTGATGGGCCTTGTCGGCTCACAATCGCAATGGATTTTTGTGCGCGAGGAGATCGTCTCGCACACGATCAGCGCCGCCGCCGAGGAAGCCAAACAAAATGAAGACGCGCTGGTGGCGCAATTGTGGCGCGAGACTTGCCAGGCGCTGCGGCTTGGGCCTGCGGCGCGTTATGCGGCGGTGCGGGTGATCCGCGAAAAGCGGGCGACCTTTCTGGAAACCCCGCCAGAGACCCGCAAGCGCCCGGGGCCGCAAACGGCCTGGCGGAATTTGTTCCTGGCCGGGGATTGGACGGCGACCGGCCTGCCGGCGACGATCGAAGGCGCGGTGTTGTCAGGGCGGCGCGCGGCGGCTGCGGCGATGGGACGGGGCGGTTAGGGGTTAAGGCGGGTGATCGCTTCGACTATTTCTGTCAGATCGCGCTCGAAAATCGGCCGCAAAGGCGATCGCCGCCAACACGTCGTCGCGCGTTAGAGCGGGAAAGCTTTCGATTACATCCTCCACACTATCGCCTGCGGCTAGCGCATCCGAGTCAGTCAAGATGCGCTAGCTTCTTGTTTTCGCGCATTTTCTTCACGCGAACCGGTTCCCACTTCGCTTGAAAATGCTCCAAAATAACCAAGAATATGCGCGACCGGAATGCGCGTGCCGGTGATGCAGGGCTTACCGCCCATGATCTCGGGCGCTTGAGAAATGCGTGGATGATCCATGGTTGAAGACTACACCAAAATGGCGAAAAGCGGAACGCCTTCCAACTTGCCTGATGGTTGACACCAGCGCGCCCTTTAACTAACTCGCGGGTTAGGTATTGGAGGTCGCCATGGCCGATCAAGCCGGCTTCGGGTTGCAAGACATCGTCACCGACGCGCGCGAGGCGCTGTTCGCCAAGCAACAGGGCGACGGCCATATCGTATTTGAGCTCGAAGCCGATTGCACGATCCCCGCCGAATATGTGCTGCTGCGGCATTTCTTGGGCGATCTCGACCGCGAAAAAGAGCGGAAAATCGCGCTTTACCTGCGCGGCGTGCAAAACGCCGACGGGTCCTGGCCGCTGTTTCACGACGGCGATGGCGATATCTCGGCGACGATCAAGGCCTATTGGGCGCTAAAGCTGATCGGCGAGTCGATCGATGCGCCCCATATGGTCAAAGCGCGGCACTTCGTGCTCGGTAAAGGCGGTGCGGCGAAGGCCAATGTCTTTACCCGCATCGCGATGGCGCTGTTTGGGCAAGTCCCCTGGCGGGCGGTGCCGGTCATGCCGATCCAGATCATGCATTTGCCGCTCTGGTTTCCATTCCATTTGTCGAAGATCGCTTATTGGTCGCGCACGGTGATCGTGCCGCTGCTGGTGCTCTACGCGCTGAAAGCCAAAGCGCAGAACCCGACGGGCAAAGACATCGGCGAATTATTCGCGATCCCGCCGGAGGCCCCGCAGGTCTATAACATCAACCCGACCGGCTCGACGGTCGGCGCGGCGTTCTTGCTGCTCGACAAGTCGTTGCGCGCGCTGGAAGGCTCGCTGCTGCAGATCGGCAAGCAATCGGCGATCGACAAAGCGGTCGCCTGGTTTACGACGCGGCTGAATGGCGAAGACGGGCTTGGCGCGATTTATCCGGCGATGGCCAATGCGGTCATGGCCTATGCCGCCATCGGACGGGGGCCGGATGACCCCGACCGCGCCATCGCGATGCAGGCGATTGAAAAGCTGTTGGTCGAGCGCGACGGCGCGCTTTATTGCCAGCCTTGCGTGTCGCCGATCTGGGATACGGGCCTTGCCGCCCATGCCTTGCTGGAGGCGGGGGCCGAGCCGGATGATCCGCGGCTGCAGGCGGCGCTCAATTGGCTGCAATCGAAGCAAATTCTTGAAACGGTGGGCGATTGGGCGGTGCGCCGTCCCAATGTCCGTCCCGGCGGCTGGGCCTTTCAATACGCCAATGATTATTACCCGGACGTCGACGACACCGCCGTCGTTGCCGCCGCAATGCACCGGCAAGGCGATCCGCGTTATGCCGTAGCGATCGAGCGGGCGGCGGAATGGATCGTCGGCATGCAAAGCTCATCCGGCGGCTGGGGCGCGTTCGAGCCGGAGAACGAGCATTATTATCTCAATTCGATTCCGTTCGCCGATCATGGCGCGCTGCTCGATCCGCCGACCGAGGACGTCACCGCCCGCTGCGTGTCGTTCTTGGCGCAATATGATCGCGCGCGCTTTGCCGAGCCGATCGCGCGAGCGGTTGCCTATCTGAAACGCACGCAACAGAGCGATGGGTCGTGGTGGGGGCGCTGGGGCGCCAATTATGTCTATGGGACGTGGTCTGTGCTCTGCGCGCTCAACGCCGCCGGCGAAGACATGGCGCAGCCTTTTATCCGCCAAGCCGTGGATTGGCTGAAAGCGCGCCAGCGCGCCGATGGCGGCTGGGGCGAGGATCTGGCGACCTATGATGTGTCGCGCCGCGACGAGGTGAAGTCTTCGACCGCCTCGCAAACGGCCTGGGCGATGTTAGGGCTGATGGCGGCGGGCGAGGTCGATGACCCGGTCGTGCTTCGCGGCGCGCAATTTTTGCAGAACGCGCCGCGCGATGGGGCGCGCTGGGCGGAGAAATATTGGACGGGCACCGGCTTTCCGCGGGTGTTTTACTTGAAATATCACGGCTATGCGGCCTATTTCCCGCTCTGGGCGCTGGCGCGGTTTTCGCATCTGCAAAAATCAAACGCGCGCGTGGTCGAGCACGGATTATAGCGGATTGCATGCGGATCGGGATTGTTTGCGGCCTGCAAAGCGAGGCGCGCGCTTTTGCGGCGGCAATCGAGCAGCACAAATGGCCGGTTGTTGTGTCGGGCGCCAATGCGGCGCGGGCCTATGCGGGCGCGCAAAAGCTCCTCGCCGATGGCGTGGACGGCTTGATTAGCCTGGGGCTTTCTGGCGCGTTGATCGAGGCGCTGGCGACCGGCGAAGGGATTTGCGCGCAGAGCTGTTGGCACCCGCATTTGGGATTGCTGGCGGGCCCGGCCGGCGTTTTGGCGGGGGTGGAGCAGGCGGCGATGGACGCCGGTTGCCGCCCGGGGCGAGTGGTCGGCTCGGACCGGCTGATCAGCACGCTGGACGAAAAAGCCGACTTGCAACTGGCGTCAAACGCGCTGGCGGTCGACATGGAAACCCATGAAGTGGCGCGCGCTGCGCAAGAAGCGGGGCGGCCCTGGCTCGCCATCCGCGCGGTCGCCGACACGTCTGAATCCTCCATCCCCAGCGCGACGCAAGAAGCGGTCGGCCCCAATGGCGGGGTGCGGGTCGGTCGGGTGATGTGGGGGCTGGCGCGCCGTCCCTGGGAGCTGGGCGCGGTGCTGCGGCTAGGGTCGGAAAGCGCGCGCGCGCATGACGAGCTCAAGCGGCTGGCGGCGGCGATCGCGGCGGCTCCCGGCATTTAGCGCGAGCCGCGTCAGGATCGCGACGAACAGAACCCAACTGAGATTATTTGGCTGCGCGATGATGCTTTCGCTGCCCGCCGCGAGAAAAAACATTGCAAGGCTCGGCGCTGCAAAAGCGGCGACGGCGCGGTCCTGCAATTGGCCGAGCAGCAGCACAAGGCTTTGCGCGGCGATGGCGGCGACCAGGATCAGGCCGGCAAAACCAAGCGCGACGCGCACCTCCAGCCAGCCATTATGGGCGCTCGGCACCGTCCATTGCAGCGCGTTGCGGATGCGCTCGGCTTCGAGATGGTTGATCTCCCAGAACGCGCCAAACCCATAGCCGAGCCACGGGCGATTGGCGGCGGCGGCGGCGAGCTCGCCCCAAATATCGGTGCGGCCGGTCAAGGTCGGCTCGCGTCCGATCAGCCCGAACAGAAATGCCGGCGCAAAAGCATAAAGAAGGGCGATCGCGCCAACCCCAAGCGCGCCCGCCCAGATCAAGCCGAGCTGCAAGGCGATGCGGGCGCGGCTGACGCTCAGCGCGACGGCAAGGACGGCCCCGATCAGGGTCAGCAACAGGGCCGTCTTCGAGGTCGAGGCCAGCACCAGTATCACGCTCGCGCCCGCCAGCAGCGCGGCCGGCCACCGCCAGCGCGGCAACAAAATCGCCACCGCAATTGCGGCGGCGGAGCCCCGCGCCATGGCCGCGCCAAAGGCGTTTTTCTCAAACCACAGGCCGCGCCAGGCCCCAACGTGAATTTCGCTCATCACGCCAAAACTGGGGGAGACGATGACGGCGATGACGGACCCAAGCGCCAACAACCCAAAAATCGCCGCAACAAATAAGGCCATCTGCGCCCAGGAAAGCCGCAATCCTAATACAAGGCCGAACCCTGTCGTCATGGCGAGCGCGAGCGACCGCCGCAGCGTCAGCTCCAGCGCATGCGACCATAAGGCCGACAGGAACGCCAGCATGACCAAGGCCAAAACGAGCACAAGGCGCGGCGCAGCGTGCAACACATCGCGCAATTGCCAGGCCAACAGGCCGGCGATCGCCGCATAGACCGGCAGCCAGGCGACGCGCAGAACCGGCGAGCCGTCCGGATCGTCCGGCGTTGTCAACAATGGCCCGAGCAAGGCCTCGCTCATCATCAGCGCAATCGCGCCGAACGTCAGCCACAGCGCCGGCGCGAGCGGACGCGCCGCGGCGGGTGCGGCAAGGCTCATGCCGCTAGGCCGCCAAAGCGCCCGCGCAGTCCGCCCGATTGCGTCATCACAACGCCCGCCCATTGGCCGCCTTGCTGGCGCACCGCTTCGCGCAAGGCTTGCGCGTCTTGCAACCGGGTCTGCGGACTAAGCACCATGACGCACGCGCCGACATGAGCGGCGATGGCGAGACCGGCTTGCGAGGCTTGCGGCGGCTTGGCGACGATCAGCCCATAATCCACGACTTGCGCGAGCCGCGACCAATAGGAGTCCGAGGTCAGCAATTGCACCTTTTGGCCGGGCCCAATGGCGTCGCGGCGAAAGCGCGTCACATAAAGCCGGCTTGCGCCCCACTGATGGGCGACCAGAAGATGGCGCGAACCGCGCCGATCGACCTCGCCGCTGCGCGCGTCGATCAGACGCAGGAACGACGTCTCGCCGAGCGCGGCGTCGAGGGCCTTGCCAAAGCCATGCTCCGGCGCACTGATCGCTTGCAGCGCTTCGAATTGGGCGTTTTCAAATGGGTCAAGGTCGATCAGCCAGACGGCGCGTTTGGCTTGGGCTTGCGCGAGCAGCGCCACCTTGCGCGCCACCGCGCCCGCGTCTGCATGCGAATCGGGCGAAAGGAATAGGATCAGCCGGCCAAGCCCGGCGGGATGGCGCTTGCTGGCCTGCAAGACGGCGTGCAAATCGGTGTCGCGGCGAGGCATCAGGTTGGAAAATCAGTCTGGCTATAGGCATTTTTCTGACGTATGCGTCGTTAATTCGACGTTATTTCTGAAGCAATGACTGCGGATACCCCGCAAGCTCAATTATAAGAGCCTGTATGTAGCTTCAGAACTGCCGTGTGTCTTAGAAGGTCGCCGGACTGATCGCCGGGCGTTTAATACGCTAAACCACGTCTTGCGCCGCGCCCCATTTCGCGCTTCCATGGCCTCGATTTGGTCTAACCTAAGACCCCGACGCAGGGAGGCGCAGATGGCGCAGCAAAAACGCACTCAAATCGGGTGCCAGAAATGGCTCGGCGCGATTGCCGTGCTGGCGTTAAGCGTCCTGGCGCTCAGTCCGGCGGCCGTTCTCGCGCAAAACGCCAAGAAAATCGCCCTCGTCGGCGGCACGGTGATCGACGCGCTCGATCCGGAACCGATCCGCAATGGCGTCGTGCTGATCGAGGGCGAGCGCATTGTCGCCGTCGGCCCGCAAGCGCAAATCGACATCCCGCGCGGCTATGAAGTGATCTCCACCGAAGGCATGAGCGTCATGCCGGGGCTGTGGGACATGCATGTCCATCTGATGATCAACGGTCATGCTGATTACGGCCATTGGGACAAGGTCTATCTGAAACGCCAGCGCGAAGAGATCATGCCGGCCTCGGCGGCGCAATTGCTGCTGGCCGGCGTCACCTCGGCGCGCGATCTGGGCGGACCGCTGGAGGATTCCATCGAGACGCGCCGGCGTATTGCGGCGGGGGAAATCCCCGGCCCGCGCCTGATGGTGTCAGGCCCCTTCATCCAAAAGCGCCCGTATCCCAATACCGAAGAATTCCGCTGGGGCGTTGACAGCCCCGAGGACGCCCGCGCCAAAGTCAATCGCTTGGCCGATGCCGGCGTCGACGTCATCAAGCTGATCGACCATGACCAGATGACGCTGGAAGAAGCCCGCGCCGTAGTCGACGCCGCCCATGCGCGCGGCTTAAAAGTCGTTGGCCACTCGCACCGCCCCGAAGAGGTGCGCCGCGGTCTCGAGATCGGCGTCGACAATTTCGAACATACCGGCTTTGCGACGGCCCCCGAATATCCCGCCGACGTCATCGCCGCCTTGCGCGAGCGCACCGCCCAAATGAATTTGGGGCCGCTTTTCTGGACCCCGACGGTCGAGGGTCTGTGGAATTATGACGAAGTTCGCACCAGCCATGAACATCTCGACAATGAGTGCTGGAAGCGCGGACTGAAAGACGACACCATCGCCGACATTAAGGGCTCGATCGCCCACCCTGAGCGCATTCCCTATTTCCAGATCACCCCGGCCCGCAAGCCGACTTTGCCGCGCAAGATCGCGCAATTGCGCGAGTCCGGCGCGGTGCTGTTGATCGGCACCGATAGCGGCATCCCGTTGAAATTCCACTGCCAATCGACCTGGAACGAACTCGACGTCTGGACCCGCGTCATGGGCATTCCAATGATGGAGGCCATCCGGGCCGCGACCTGGTGGCCGGCGGTGATGGCGGGAAAATCGGAGGATCTCGGCGCGCTGACGCCCGGCCGCTTTGCCGACATCATCGCGGTGAAAGGCGATATCTTGCGCTACCCGAACCTCTTGCAAGACGTTGATTTTGTGATGAAAGGCGGCGTTGTCTACAAGCGCGACGGCCAGCCGGTCGAAGCCGCCCTCGCCTACAAGAAATGACGGATTTGGCAATTGACCATGCCGGCGCGGTGGCGGGAGGGCGGGCTTGGCGGCGCGCCGGGGTGGACGATATTGCAGCGCTTCACGCCTTGATCGAAGGCGCCTATCGCGGCGAGGCGGCCAAGGCCGGCTGGACCAGCGAAGCTGACCTGATCGGCGGCCAGCGCACCGATCCGTCCATGCTGCGCAGCATTTTGGCAGGCGCAGACGATGAAATTCTGGTGGTTGAGGGTGCAGACGCGAGGGCCCCGGCCCCCTTGATCGCTTGCGTGCATTTGGGCGTGCGTGCGGATCATTGTTATCTCGGTATGTTGTCGGTTCGCCCGGAAAACCAGGGCCAAGGCCTTGGCGATGCGCTGCTGAAACTGTGCGAATACCGCGCCGCCCATTTCTGGCGCCGGCCGCGCATCGACATGAACGTCATCGGCCAACGCGCCGAACTGATCGCCTATTACGAACGCCGAGGCTATCGCCTGTCAGGCCGGCGCGGGCGCTTTCCTTATGGCGATGCGCGCTATGGCTTGCCGCTGCGCGACGATCTCTATTTTGAAATTATGGAAAAGCATTTGCCCGGCCGCTGACGACCGGGCGGAAACCTCGCCTCACGCCCGATCGCGGACGCGCCGGTTCATCCGCCAAATCGCCGCGTTCAACAAAGCCGCAAAACTGACCCACACAAGATAGGGCGCCAGCAGCAGCGACGCCAGCCGGCTAAAGCCGGCAAAGCCGATCATCAGCACAAGGATCATCGCCCACAACAGCACGACGTCGGCGAGCGCCAAATCGATCCGTTTGCGGCCGAAAAACAAAAAGGACCAAGCGGCGTTGACGCCGAGATGCGCGCCAAACACGGCCAAAATCGGGATCGCGTCAACGCCGCCAGCCATCCAAACGAGATAAGCCGCATAAGCCATCATCGCAAAGAGGATGGTCCACGCGATGGGAAACAAAAAATCGGGCGGGGTCCAGGCCGGCTTGGGCAGACGACGATACCAGGAATCAGGCTTGAAAATCGCCCCGCTCGAGGCGGCGGCAACGCAGGCGCCGGCGAACATCGCCAACGCCACCGGGTCTTCGATCATCTGCGCCACCTGTTCTGGTCCTCAATGCTCATCTGAGTGGGTCTACGCGCCGCCGGCGCGAACGGTTCATCCATCGTGGTGACGGAAAATCGCCCGACCTTGCGTTAACACACTACCACGGTGAAAGGCGCGCAAAGATGACCACCCGACGATTGATGACGAAAGCGATGGGACAAGCCATCACTGCGCTGCTGATCGTTGTTGCGCCGGCATTGGTGCTGAACGCGCCGGCCGCCGCACAAAGTTTTACGACGCGGGAAATCCAAGAGGACGGGCGGTCGCGCGTCTTTCATGCCTTTGTCCCGGCATCCGCCAAACCGGGCGCGCCGCTCGTCATCGTGTTGCATGGCGGCGGCGGGCGGGCGCTTAGTTTACGCCGCCTCGGGTTCGAAGACCTCGCCATGCGCAACGGCTTTGTCGTGGTCTATCCAGAGGGCTGGAACAATGGCTGGTCGGACGGGCGACAAGGCGAGCGCATTTTGCGGCGCGGCGAGGGCGTCGACGATGTCGCGTTTATCGGCGCGATGATTGCGCAATTGGCCAAGGACGGTCAAATCGACCCGACGCGCGTTTTTGCGACCGGCGCGTCAAATGGCGGCTTCATGTCGTTTCGACTGGCCTGCGAAGGCTTGGTGCAAGCGATCGCGCCGCAAATCGCGGCGTTGGCCGACGGGATTGGCGAAGATTGCGTGCTGGAGCGCCCCGTCGGTCTGTTCATGATCAATGGCGATCAAGACCCTTTGGTGATCTATCGAGGCGGGCCTGTCGCCGGCAATGCGCGCGGTGGGATTTCCTGGTCGGTTGAACGCACATTGACGCATTGGGCGCGGCATTTGACCTGCGATGCGGGGCCGACAATCGCCACTTTACCCGACCGCAATAACGCCGACCGCTCCAGGGTCGAAACGCAAATCTGGTCAGGCTGCCAGGGGGCCGAGCTGATCCATTACCGCGTGCGCGGCGGCGGCCATACCTGGCATGGTGGGCCGAGCTTGGGGAATGCGCAACGGGTGGCGCGAGCTGGGGCCTCAAACCAGGATTTCGACGCCGCGCATGAGATTTGGGCGTTCTTCACACGCCATGATCCTCGGACGTGAGCGGGTGATCAGCCTTGTCGGCGGTTTGATCGGGTCCGGCCGGGGGCGGGCGCGTTGGCGAGACGCGTGTCGAGGGTCGGGTCTCCCAAATCTGCCAGCCCAAGATGCCAAGCACGACGACAGCCAACACCAAGCCTTCGGCCAGCTTGAACCAGTCGCGCGGCTCCATATCAGCCTGCGTCTTCGATCTTGCGATATTGCGTGCGGATCGTGAACCAATAGCCGTAAGCCGCCAGCATGGCCAACACGCCGACAAGGTCGACCAGGGTGAAAAACCCGTCGGCCCTCAGCGCAAAAAACGCAGCGACGAACAACAATCCCGCCCCGATCAAAAACAGCGTCACGAAAAACGGCGCGACATCAGCCATGATCGACAAAGAGGGATGCAATTGCGGTTCCGGCGCGCCCGATTGCGCGCGCAATTCCTTGGCGGCGAGGGCGGCCTTTTTGTGGGCAAACGCGTTCCACATCAGCACGCCCGAGACCAGGAAACCAAACAAGCCGATAACAAAAGGCATTACGCGTTCCTTTCTTCCCGAGCATCATCCTTGTGTCGACAAGATGCGCCGTTCATGGGGATAAGCAAGCCGCAGCGGCCGGGCGGGGTCGCGTTCGCCGAGCGCCAAGAACAGGCTCATCACCCAGGGCCAGCCGCGATCGGTCTGCGGCGGCGTGGCGGCCGCTGCAATGTCGACGAGGAAAGCGGCGCCCGCCATGGCTGGGGCGGCAAGGTCGGCCGGTTTGCCGGGCCGCCATAATGCCGACAGCGCCTGTGACGCGAGCGCGCGCTTGCGCGCGCTGGCGACCACAGCGCGTTGGGAGAGGCTGTCAAAGTCATTGGCGGCGATGACGGCCCCGATCTCGGCGTAGATCAGCCGCGCCGCCATGATCGCCGGTCGCATGGCGAAGGGCAACTGGACGATGCCGGCCTCCGCGCGGGCGTAAAGCTGATCGGCGTGATCCAGCAAGCGGGCAATGACGCGCGCCAAGGCGGGCGAAGCTTGCGGGGCGGCGCGCAGGTCGGCAGGCGAGAGGCCCTCGGCGGCCAGCCAATCGGCCGGCAGATAAACGCGCCCCAGCCTTGCGTCCTCGCCGACATCGCGGGCGATATTGGTGAGCTGCATCGCCGCACCCAGATCACAGGCGCGCGCCAGCATGTCGGGGCGCCGCTCGCCCATCAGCACGCACATCATCGCGCCAACGCTGGAAGCGACGCGGGCGGCATAGGCTTCGAGCTCCTCGATCGTTGCGTAATCGCGGCCCAAGGCGTCCCAGCGAAAGCCCTCCAGCAGCGCGCGCGGCAGACCGATCGGCAGGCGATAGCTGGCGACGACGTCGGCAAAGGCGCGGTCAAACGGGTGGTCGGCTGGTCGGCCGGCATAAATTGCCCGCAGGCGCGCCTCCAACGCATCCAGCGTTGCGAGCGGGTCCGTTGGCCCGCTCTGCGCATCGGCGAGATCATCAGCGTCGCGGCAAAACGCGTATAGCGCATAGGCCGCCGCACGCGCGCGGCGCGGCATCAGCAATGAGGCGGCGTAAAAGCTGCGCGATCCGGTCTGGATCGCGGCGCGGCAGGCGCTCCAATCGGCGGGGCTGGCGCAAGATTCACGAAGCAAAATGGGCGGCCTCCGGGATCAATTGGTCAAGAATACGGGCCGAGGACAAGACGCCCGGCACGCCGGCCCCTGGGTGCGTTCCGGCCCCGACGAAATAAAGCCCGGGCAATTCTTCGGATTGATTATGCGGCCGGAACCAGGCGCTTTGCAGCATGATCGGCTCGATGCTGAAAGCGGCCCCTTTCAGGGATAACAATCGCGTTTCAAAATCGCGCGGCGTCGCGATCACCGAGGCCGCGAGGCAATCTTCGAGCCCCGGCAGGACGGTCTCGGACAAGCGCTTGGCGATCGCGGCGCGATACGGCTCGGCGGCGGCGGCCCAGTCAACGCCCGCTTCGACATGCGGCACGGGCGATAGCACGTAAAATGCATCGCATCCCGGCGGCGCCAGCGCCGGATCGGTTGCGGTCGGTCGGTGCAAATAAAGGCTGAAATCCTCCGCCAGTTTTTTCTTGGTGAAGATATCCTTGATCAAGCCTTTATAGCGCGGCCCCAGAATGATCGAATGATGCTCGACATTTTCATACCGCCGGGTCGTGCCGAAATACCAGACGAACACGCTCATCGAATAGCGCAAATTATCGAGCCGGCGATCGGTCCAGCGCTTTTTCGGCGCATCCTGCAATAAATGCTGGTAGGTGAAACCGACATCGGCATTGGACACCACCAGATCGGCGGCGATCTCCTCGCCATTTTCCAACCGCACGCCGGCGGCGCGACCGCCCTCGACCAAAATGCGCGAAACGCCTGCGTTAAAGCGCAAGAGATTGCCCTGGCCGCGGATCAACTCGCAGAGGCCATCGACCAGCGCGCCGGTGCCGCCCATCGCAAAATGCACGCCCCAGCGCCGCTCCAGATAAGAGACCAAGGTGTAAAGGCAGGTCGCAGAGAACGGATCGCCCCCGATGAACAAGGGATGGAAGCTGAAAGCAATCCGCAAGCGCTCATCGCGCAGGAATTTTGAGACGTAAGAATAGACCGACATATCGGCCCGGTGCTTGATAAAGCGCGGCATCGCCTCCAGCATCGGGGCGAAGGTCGTGAACGGCTTTTGGCCCAGTTCTTCAAAAGCAAAGCGATAGATCGCCTCGCTTTCGGCCATCAATTTGTCATAACCGCCAACATCGCCGGGCGACAACCGCAAGACTTCGGCCCGCATCGCCGCTTCATCGCCCGAGCAAATGAAATGCGAGCCGTCGTCAAAGCGGATGCGATAAAACGGCGAGAGCTGTTTGAGCGTGACGTAGTCTTCGCGGCGCTTGCCGCACAGGCTCCACAATTCGTCGAACAGAAACGGCAAGGTGATGATGGTCGGGCCAGCGTCAAAGCTGAAGCCGTCGACCTTGTGGACATAAGCGCGGCCGCCGGGGGCATCCAAGCGCTCGCACAAGGTGACGCGATAGCCGCGCGCGCCGAGCCGGATCGCGGCG
>DHHV01000033.1:0-2500 GCA_002403455.1 Hyphomonadaceae bacterium UBA4763
GGCGGCGCTGGCGGCGTCACGGGCGGTTTGCTCGGCCTGGCGCAGCGTCTGCATCTCGCCTTCGGCGGCGTCCGCGGCGTCGGCGGCCTGCTGGTAATCGGCTTCAGCGGCGGCGAGCGCGGCGCGGGCCTGATCGACGCTGGCCTGCAAGCCGGCCAGATTGGGCGCAGCCGCAATCGCGGCCGCCGCCGCTTTGGCGTGCGCCTCTGCGCGCGCGCGTTTCTGCATCGCGTCTTCGACTTGCGCCGCCGCCAGTCGATGGACCATTTGCGCTTTCGACAGCGCCGCTTGCACCGCCTCGAGCGCCTGCTGGCGCGCTGCGAGCGTCGCCTGGCCGGTCTCCGATGCGGCCCGCGCGGCGGTCAGGCGTGGGCTGTCGCGGGTTTCGGTGGCGGGCTCAAGAAGCGCGGCCTCATCAGCCAGTTTGGCGAGCGCCAGATCGGCGTCGCGCACGGCATTGTCCTCGCGGGCGATATCGTCGCGGGCGCGCGTGATCTCGGTATCGAGCCGGGCGATGGCGGCGCGCGCCTCGCGCGCATCGCGGTCAAGCCCGACGCGCACGCCTTCCAGCCGCCGCAGGATCGCCGCCGCGACCATTTCTTCTTCGCGCAAGGGCGACAGCGCGGCCTCCGCTTCCGTTGCCGCTATGCGTGCCTGGGCGGCGGCGGATTCGGCGGCGGCGGCCTCGATTTGCGCATCACTGAGTTCGGTGATGGCCACTTGCGCCGCCTCGATCGCCTCGGCCCAGGCGCGAAACGCGATCAGCGCTTCGAGGCCCCGGATATCCTGTGAGATCTTCCGATAACGCTCGGCCTGCCGCGATTGTTTCAGCAACCCGGCCCGGGTCTCTTCAATCTGCGAGATATGATCATCCAGCCGCGCCAGATTGTCTTCGGCCGCTTTCAGCTTCAGCTCGGCTTCATGCCGGCGCCCCTGCAGGCCGGCAATGCCGGAGGCTTCCTCCAAAATGCGGCGACGATTTTCCGGCTTGGCGCTGATCAGCTCGGAGATCTGGCCCTGGCGCACCAGAGCCGGCGAATTGGCCCCGGTCGAGGCGTCGGCAAACAGCAATTGCACATCGCGGGCGCGGGCTTCTTTGCCATTGATTTTGTAAGTAGAACCGGCCCCACGGCGGATCTTGCGGCTGATGGCGATGTCGGCAAGGTCGTTGAACTGGGCCGGCGCTCGGCGCTCTGTGTTGTCGAGCGTGATGGCGACTTCGGCATGTTCGCGCGGCGGGCGCCCGCTCGCCCCGGCAAAGATCACATCGTCCATGTCCTCGGCGCGCATGGCCTTGGCCGAATTGGCCCCCATCACCCAGCGCAAGGCTTCGAGCAGATTGGATTTGCCGCAGCCATTCGGTCCGACGATCCCGGTCAGCCCCGGATCGATGCGGATCGTCGTCGGATCGACGAATGACTTAAAGCCGGCGAGCTTCAGCTCGGTAATCTGCAACGGACCGACACTCCTGGAGGGGCGTTCCGCACAGCGGCGCGCCGAAGCGTCAAGCGTTAGCGAGATTCGGGCCTAACGCCGAGCAGCGTTATTGCGCCGGAGCGGTCGCTGCCTCGCCTGCGAGCAAGCCTTCGATCCGCTTGGAGAGGCCCTCGGCCGTGTAATCGGCGGCGGTTTTCAAGCTCTCGCCGTTCAAGACCAAAGAAGGGGTTCCGGCGATCTTGTATTTCGCCTCGCCGTCGCGGGCGATCGACAGCACCAATTCGCGCTTGGCGTTATCGGCGATACAGGCGTTGAATTCTTCCTCCGTCAGGCCGCCGCGCTTGGCAATGTCGAGCAAAATGCCGCGCGCGCCGGTCGGGCTTTGAGCGGCCTCGAAGATCGCCGGTTGATTGTCGAACAGATCGTCGAGAACGGCGTAATAGGTGTCGCCGCCGCCGGCTTTCTCGGCGGCGCAGCGCATGGTCGAAAAGCCGGCAAAGGCCAGCACCGCCGGCGCCGTCGGGCTCTCGCGGAACACAAAGCGCAATTTGCCGGTCTTGATGAACTTCTCTTCCAACACCGGATAGACATTGTCATGGAAGGTTTTGCAATGCGGGCAGGTGATCGAGGCGTATTCGATCAACACCACTGGCGCATCGGCTGCGCCCTTGGCGTAATCGCTGGCGACTTCATAGCTTGATTTCGCCCCGTCTTTGCTGGCCGACGCCCCGCAGGCGCTGAGCGCAATCGCCAAGGCCAAAGAAAAAGAAGCGAGGACGCCGCGCACCATGGTTCTGCTCCGCCAACATATTGCTGCGCGCGTCATTCGGGCGCCGCAGCCGCGGCGTCAAGCCATCCGCGTGGGCGCCTGTGGGACCTGGCGCGATTTCAACAACCGCGCCATGTCGGCCAGTGTCGCCGCGAGCTCGGGCGATTGCACCGCGCCAAGCCGCACTGCGATCGCTTGTTCTTGCGCCGGCGCGAGCTTTGGAGGCGTCGCCGTCGAGCGGCGCGGCGGCGCGGGAGCTTTGACCGGGCCTTGGACGAGGCGCAATTTGGCGAT
>DHHV01000033.1:2813-3096 GCA_002403455.1 Hyphomonadaceae bacterium UBA4763
ACGAGGCGCAATTTGGCGATTGCGCGCGCGCCCAACACCAAATTGATCTTGGCGATCAGCGCCCGTTCTTGCTGCTGCACCGCCAAGGCCGCGCCCGGCGCCGTCAAAATCTCCAAACAGCGCGCAGCGCCTGCGCCAGTGATCGCTTTCGCCGACGTCAGCGCCGCCAGCCTTGCGCCGGCGATCTCCTGCCAGCGCAAGCGCAGGGCGTAAATCCCGGCGGCCTGGGCGCCCATTTTGCTGCGCAGCAAAGCGCGCGCCGCCGCCCCGGCTTTGGGGCGCG
>DHHV01000144.1 GCA_002403455.1 Hyphomonadaceae bacterium UBA4763
TGATTGGGCCGCTCCACTAACTGCGCGTTTGACAAGTCGGAAAAAGCCGGTCGGCTGGCGTTGGACTGCGTCCCACCACTCTTGCGCGCGACCGATTATGCAACAAAAAACCCAGGCCTCACGGCCTGGGCGCTCTGTTCAATTAAGAAATAATATCAGTCGGCTGACTTATGGCGTAACCTTAAGATCAGCCGCTAGAACCGAAACTATTCGTCCTGTGGTTTCAGGATTTGCTTGCCGCGATACATGCCGGTTTTCAGGTCAACATGGTGCGGACGGCGCAATTCACCCGATTCTTTGTCCTCGACATAGGTCGCCATCGGCAGCGCGTCATGGGCGCGGCGCATGCCCCGGCGCGAGGGCGAGGTTTTTCGCTTGGGAACGGCCATCGGATCAGTCCACTCATTAAACGGTAACGCGCCGCGCAGGGGCCAAGACCGGCTGCGGGCGATGAAGCCGCGCCGTTTACACGAGCGCCCCCGCCGTGACAAGAAGCAACGCGCGCAAAATGCGCGGGAGAGGAATGATTTTAAGCGGCCACATGACCGGAAGACCCTGGGACTTTGCCGTGATCGGCTGCGGCGTCATGGGCGCGGCGACTTTGTGGGCGCTCGCCAAACGCGGCGCAAAAGCTGTCGGATTGGATCAATTTTCTCCCCCACATGACCAGGGCAGCTCGCATGGACGCACGCGGCTCTTGCGCGTTGCTTATGCCGAGGGCGAGGATTACACCCCGCTCGCGCGTGAAGCGATCGGGTTGTGGCGCGCGCTGGAAGCCGAGACCGGCGCGCCAATTTTTGACCAATCGGGTGTTATCTATGGCGGCGCGCCGGACAATGCCGAACTCGCCGCAATTGCGCGCGCCGCAGCGCGGTTTGACGTCGATTTGCGCGTTATCGGGGCCGATTTTCGCGCCAAAATCGCCCCAGAATTTGCCTTACCGCCCGCTTTTTCGCTGTTATTGGACGCCGAAGGCGGCTTTTTGCGCGCCGAATTGGCGGTCAAATCGCTTCTAAGAGCCGCTCAAATGCGCGGCGCCGCGCTTAAAACCAATGCTAAAGTGACGCTTGTGGCGCGTGAAAACGACCATTGGCGCATCGAAGCGGCGCAAGAAACGCTGTTTGCGGGCGCGATCGTGCTCGCTTGCGGGCCTTACATTGCCGAAATCGCGCCCGACATGACGCGCTTTTTGCGGCTTCAGCGCCGCGTTTCGCATTGGCATGTGGCGCCGGACGGCAGTTTTGACCGCGAAAATGGCTTCTTGCCGTTCTGCTTTTCGCTCGACGGACATTGGCTTTACGGCTTCCCGGCGCTCGGCGATGGGCAAATAAAGCTCGGGGATCATCATTTCGGGGCCGATTTTGCCGCCATGCCGGCGCTTGATCGGCGCGTAAGCGCCGACGATTCGGTCACAACTGACGCCTTTGCCGCACATTTTTTGCCCCGTTTGGGGCCGAAAATCGCCTCCAGCGTCTGCGTTTACACCACCTCGCCGGACGAGCATTTCGTGATCGGAATGCTGCCTGAGCGGCAAAATGCGGTAATTTTGACAGGATTTTCCGGTCACGGCTTCAAATTCGCGCCAGCAATAGGCGAGATCGCCGCCAAAACGGCGATGTTGGGCACAGAAGAAGCGATCGCGCCGATCTGGCGACTGTCGCGATTATTTGGGTGATTACATCAACCGGCTATGTTCAAGCGCTGCGGCGATAAACGACCGAAATAACGGATGCGGATCAAAGGGTCGTGAGCGCAATTCCGGATGAAATTGCACCCCGACAAACCACGGATGATCGCGCCGTTCAACGATTTCCGGCAAGGATCCGTCTGGCGACATGCCTGAGAAATAAAGGCCAGAGCGTTCCAATATCTGGCGATAATTCGGGTTCACTTCAAAGCGGTGTCGATGACGTTCCGTGACGCGCGGCGCAGCGTAGATGTCGGCGACCCGGCTGTCGGGCCCGAGAACCGCGTCATAATTGCCGAGCCGCATCGTGCCGCCAAGGCCGGCGCCGGGCCGGCGCACCTCCAATTCATTGCCGCGCACCCATTCCAGCATGTCCGTAATGATCGGGGTTTCCGTCGGTCCAAACTCGGTCGAAGAGGCCCCGGCAAGTCCTGCCAAGTTCCTGGCCGCTTCGATCACCGCCATTTGCATGCCAAAGCAAATGCCGAAGAAAGGTACATTGCGCTTTCTGGCGAATTCAACGGCTTTTATCTTGCCTGCCGCGCCACGTTCACCAAAACCGCCCGGCACCAAAACGCCATGAACGCCATGCATGGCTTCAGTATTATTGGCGATATTGTCGAACGCGTCGCTCTCGATCCAACGCAAATCGACCCTGACGCCATTGGCAAGGCCGCCATGCGCCAGCGCCTCGATCAGGCTCTTATAGGCGTCTTTCAATTGGGTGTATTTGCCGACAACACCGATTGTCACCTGACCATCAGGATTGCGCAAGCGTTGCGAAATATCGCGCCAACGCGACAGATTGGGCGGCGCTGGATTGTCAAATCCAAAATGCCGCAAGACTTCCAGATCAAGCCCCTCGCGATGGTAGTCGAGCGGCACTTCATAGATATGTTCGCTGTCGAGTGCTTGGATGACGCTGCTTTCGCGGACATTACAAAATAACGCGATCTTGCGGCGCTCTTCCTTGGGAATATCGCGGTCACACCGGCAAAGCAAAATGTCCGGTTGAATCCCGATCGAGCGCAATTCCTTGACCGAATGCTGCGTCGGCTTGGTTTTCATCTCGCCGGCGCTTTTGATAAAGGGCAGCAAGGTCAAGTGAATAAACACCGCATGCCCATGCGGCAGATCATTGCCCAATTGCCGGATTGCCTCGAAAAACGGCAGACCTTCGATATCGCCGACCGTGCCGCCGATCTCGACCAGGCAAAAATCAACATCGTCATTGTCGGCGCGGACAAACGCTTTGATCGCGTCGGTGACATGCGGGATGACCTGCACCGTGCCGCCAAGGAAGTCACCGCGCCGCTCGCGCTCAATTATAGTCTGATAAATCCGCCCGGTAGTAATGTTGTCGGTCTTGCGGGCCGGAACGCCGGTAAAACGCTCATAATGACCAAGATCAAGGTCGGTTTCGGCGCCGTCTTCGGTCACGAAGACTTCGCCATGCTGATAAGGCGACATCGTGCCCGGATCTACATTGAGATAAGGGTCAAGTTTTCTTAACCGAACGCCAAAGCCGCGCGCCTGCAACAGCGCGCCAAGCGCGGCCGACGCCAGCCCTTTGCCCAGCGAGGACACCACGCCGCCAGTGATGAAGACATATCTGGTGGCCATCGACGCGCCTGTTTTGCCAAAAAACCCGCGCCGCTTCATGCGCGGCGCGCTCGTTCATCGCAAGTATTAATCGATTCGGAAGGGTAGTCGGCGCCTTGTTAGCCGGGCGGCGGCTCGATTGCGGCCGGCGCCGGGTCGGCCGGCGTTTGCAAGCTCGGTGCCGGGATTACCGGGGCGGCGACCGGATTTTCCGCTGCGGGCGGCGAGGTTTCCGGCACAGGCGCAAGCTCCGCTGGCGGCGTAATTCCCAATTCGGGCGCCGCTCCAGGGGCCGGAATCGTTAAACTGGGTGCGGGCGCGGTTCCACTGGCGGCAGCTGGCGCAGGGGTCCCGCCGCGCGAAAACAACCCATCGTCATCGGCCTGCCGCGTCGCCAAAAACGTCAACAGAAAGCTGGTCGCGAAGAACGCGCCGCCGAGCCACATCGTCGCCCGACCGAGCGCGTGCGTCGCGCCGCGACCCGATAACAAATTCCCGCCGGCGCCGCCGCCAATGCCCAGCGCGCCGCCTTCGGAGCGCTGGACCAACACGACTCCAATCAAAAACACGCACAAGATCCCGTGCAGGACCAAGAATACAACATTCCACATCGACATAAGCCTAGATAATCGGGCAAAGCGCAGCCGATAACCGACGCGCCAATCAGCGCCAAGCCCTAATTTGGACATCAACCATAGCACGCGCAATGGCTGGCGGCATCGCGCGGTGTTTTGGCAACTTCAGCAGGGCGAAAAGGGCTTGTCGCTTGGGGGTTTTTCCCCAATGATGGCGTATGAGCGCTAGCCGCGTGGGGCCGCGTTCTTCTTATACTGCGGGGGCGTTGATGGACATGCAAGCGACGAGCGGCGAGAGCCGCTCTGTGGAGATCGCATACACCCAAAATCCGTGGAGTTTGGCTCCCTTATCTTTGCTGAATTGGGGTCTGACAATTGTAACGCTGACGCTCTACCGCTTTTGGGCGAAGACCGAGGTGCGCAAACGAATTTGGGCGGCGGTCGAGATTGACGGCGAGGCGCTTAGTTATTTGGGCAAGGGCAGTGAAAAGCTGCTGGGTTTTATCATTGCGATGGTCGGCCTTTTGCCGATATTTGGACTGATTTACGGCGCGCAATTGTTTTTGCCGCCGCTGATTGCCGTCGGTATTATTTTGCCCACATACCTGGTTTTCTTCTGGCTTGTTTATTTTGGGCAATTTGCCGCTTTGCGTTATCAATTGACGAGGACCTTGTGGCGGGGCGTGCGCTTTGGCCAAAGCGGCAAAGCGACCGGCTTTGCCTGGGTCAGCATGGGCTATTTCTTTTCAAACTTGGTCTGTATGCTATGGCTGACGCCGCTAATGGACATGGCGATGGCGCGTCGGCTCTATGGAAAGATCACGCTGGGCGATCGCGCCATGACTTGGCGCGCCGGGGACGGGCAGTCAGAGACAGCAGGACTTTACCCGCGTTTTGCGCTGGCATGGTTCAGCGGCGTCGGAATTTACATTGGTGGGATTGTGTTGATGGTGGTTGTCATTGGAGTATTGATGGCCTCGGGTAATTTTCCCGAACAGGGCGCGCAGCCAGATTTGGTAACTTCTGTTATTATCGGCATCGGGATCTATGGGTTTGCTTTCCTGCTCGTCTTTGCCGTCTTATTGGCCGTGTTGAACTATTCCTTGGCGGTCGTGCGCCGCAGCGCGCAAATGTTGCAATTAGATGGGTTGCGCTTTGATTTTGTGGCGCGGTTTTGGCCGACGATGGGTTTGCTCGTGACCAATGGTCTCATTCTCCTGTTTTCGTTGGGAAGTCTCAGCGCAGTGACCGAGGCGCGCATGATGCAATTTTTGGTGCGCCATTTGACAGTTCACGGCGCCTATGAGCCGGGCGCCTTCTTCCGGGGTACCCAATCCGTGCCGCAATCCGGCGAGGGGCTGGCGGATGCGTTCGACATCGGCGCTGGCGTCTTCAATTAATAGCGGCCGGAGGCGGACATGATCACGGCGCGCTTCTTTGACGGGCAAAGCGCAGAGGCCCAAATTGTAACCCTGCAAATTGAGGGCGATCTCTTACGGATTGCCGCGGCTGATCGCGTTTGGGAATGGCCGATTGGACGGGTGTCAGCCGAACCGGGCGGCAATGGCGGCGCGCGGCTCAGTTATGGGGCGGCGGGCGATGCGCGGCTGGTCCTTGACCCAGAAGCCGCGGCGGCGCTGCGGCTGCGCGCGCCCGGCGTTTTCGATCCCAGCCGGCGCCAGGGAGCGCAACTGGGGCTGGCGCTTGGCCTGATCGCCATCGCCGGCGCGCTGGTGCTCGGATTTGTTTTCGGCTTGCCGCGCTTGGCCGCCCCGATCGCGCGCGCAACGCCACCGACGATCGAAGCGCGGATCGGCGATACCGCGCGCGGGCAATTGAGTTTGCTGGGCTTTAAGCCCTGCCTCGACCCGGCCGGGATCGAAGCGCAGGCCGCCCTGCAGCGGCTCGCCGATGAGATCGCGACGATCGCCCGATCGCCTTTCCCAATCCGGGTTGAATTCGTCGATGCGAGCCTGCCCAACGCCTTTGCCCTGCCGGGCGGCACTGTCGTCGTCACCAATGGCTTGCTGAGCATCGCCAAGACGCCGGAGGAAATCGCGGCGGTTCTGGGTCATGAGATCGCCCATGTGACGCGCCGACACAGCATGGTGAACGTGATCCGGGCGATCGGCGCGCAATTTGTGCTGATGTCGGTGACGGGGGTGTCGGGCGGCGGCGGCGGCGATATTGTCGGCATCGCGGCGGGATTGGCGGGCAACGCCCATTCGCGCGCGGCCGAAGCCGAGGCCGATCGGCTGTCGATCGCTTATCTGCATGAAGCGGGCTATGACCCGGCGGGATTAGGGCGGTTTTTCGAGCGGCTATCGGCCGGCCGAACAGCCTTGGCGGCGCAAGACGCCGAAGCGGGCGAGGCCGAAACGACAGACGCCGAAACGGTTGTCGAGGCAAAGCCCACCCGCAGCAATGTGCGCAAGGCGCTGGAATTATGGTCCTCGCATCCCTTGCACGACGCGCGCGTCGACAACGCGACGAGCCAGATCGCCCAATTACCCGGGCGCGGCTATCAACCGGCTTTTTCGGAGGCCGAATGGACGGCGATGAACGCGGCCTGCCCGCCGAGCGTCGACGAAAACGCGATTTTGCGGCGCTTGCGCCGGGCGTTTGGCGATAAAACCACCGACAAGGATCTGCCGCCGCCAGCGGCGCCCGCCCCCCCGGCGCAATAGGCGCCGCCGAGTCCTCAACGGCCTGTTAAGGCTAATCTGCTATACGTCTTATTTGTGGAGACGACGCCGGATCGCGGCAGCCCGCGGGCTGTGCGATTGCGCGTTGTCGCCGCCAACACGCCGATTTGGGATCAAGCCGCTGCACGGCTGATCCGCCAAGCGGCATCGGGGCGCCTGTCAGATGTTTCAGATTATCGGCATCGTTGTTGTGTTCATCATGGTGTTCGGCGGCTTCGCGCTCGCCGGCGGCAATTTCGAGACCATTATCGCGGCCGCGCCAATTGAGTTGATGATCATCGGCGGGTCAGCGGTCGGCGCGTTTTTGATCGGCAATTCGGCCGCGACGGTGATGCAGACGCTCGGCGACTTTGGCAAAATCGTCTCTGGCCCGAAATGGAACAAAAAAGATTATGGCGATCTGCTGGCGCTACTTTATGTGCTGACGAAGACCATGAAAGCCAAAGGCGTCGTCGCGATCGAGGCGCATATTGAAAAACCGAAAGAAAGCAAAATATTTCAGCAATATCCGAAGATCATGAAAGATCATTTCGCGGTGGATTTCATTTGCGACACGATTCGGATGATGACGATGAACCTCGACGACCCGCATCAGGTCGAGGACGCGATGGAAAAGCAATTGGAAAAGCACCATCACGAAGCCGCCAAACCGGCGCATGCGCTGCAAAGCATGGCCGATGGCTTTCCGGCTTTGGGGATCGTCGCGGCGGTGCTGGGCATCATCAAGACGATGGGCGCGATCTCCGAGCCGCCGGAATATCTCGGCAAGCTGATCGGCTCGGCGCTGGTCGGCACATTTTTGGGCGTGTTCATCGCCTATGGCTTTGTTGGGCCGATGGCGACGCGCCTGAACGCGATTTATGAGGAAGACCACAATTTCTATATGATCATCAAAGCGGTGCTTGTCGCCCATTTGCACGGCAACGCCGCGCAGATCTCGGTCGAAATCGGCCGCGGCGCCGTGCCGACCAAAGCGCAGCCAAGCTTTGCCAAGCTGGAAGAAGCGCTGCAGGCGCTGCCTGCTGATTTGGTGTGAGCCGCGCGGTAGCGTTGATCAGGACGACTTTTCCGGCGGCGTAACGAACTCTACCTGATAGCCGCGGTCGCGAAACTGGTCGAGAATGCCGTCCTTCTCCAGAACGCGGTCGACGCCCATCGCCACAAAACCGGTTTTGTGTTTGGCCGCCGCCCAAAACAGCGTGTCTTTGAGTTGTCGACGGGCTCGGCCAACTAAATCGCCCACTGCCAAGTCGCCCACAATATTGATGTCCCTACAGGAGGCGTCAATCAATCGCGACCTGGCGTCAATATTGGCACGCAAGCTGTCGACGTCGCCATTGACCCAGGCCTGTGGGAAGGTACCCCAGGATGAGGCATCGGTCTCCATGCGGTTCAAATGCGCTCGAAAGCAGGCCAATTCGACGTGACGCGCTGCTGGTATTGGCGGGTTGGCTCGCAATTCCCGAATGGCCGCTAAAAAATCCATTTTCGCGATCTTAAACTCGACCGTCAGCACCTGTTTCTTGTGCTTGTCGTAAAGCTTGCGCACCGTGGTCGATGGATCGACGGTTTTCTCTAAGATCGCCTCGCGCAATGCGCGGGAGACTGCAATCGCCGCATAGCTCGGGCGAAGTTTTTCGATTTCTTTTGGTTTTACCTTGGTCAGGCCCATAATTGTGGTCAGGCGCCCATAATCGACCGGGTCGAGGATCGTTTTCAGGTCTTGGCCATTCGCATTCTTTTCAATATCGTCTAAGGTATTCTGTACAGTGACCAAAGACCGCACCGCACTTATTATGCCGATATTTATATCAAGTTCAGGTTCGTCCGGCAGAATAATGTTGGCGCGCTGGATTATCGGCTCTATCTGATCGGTGCGCCATTGCGTATTCCTCGGCACCTCATCGATCAGGCCGAAGATATACATCTCATTGTCGTCGCGGCTGGCGCGCCAGAGCGGCGGATAGCCGTTTTCGCCGATGACGATAATAGGATCATCGATCCGCAACTCATCTTCGCTTGCGGCGGCGGGCTCTTGCGCCGGCGCGGGCGCCAACATCGCCAGCGACAACGCCGCGGCGAAAGTGAAAGTGCGCAGATGATTGAGCATCATATTTCCACCGTTCGAATGTGTGCCCCAATTTCCAGCGGAAGTATATCGATAAGCAATAATATTTCGGGTCACGATTTTGCCGAACGCCTTCACGCCACCGTGTGAGCCGCGCGGTAGCTTTGCTCAGGACGACTTTTCCGGCGGCGTAACGAACTCTACCTGATAGCCGCGGTCGCGAAACTGGTCGAGAATGCCGTCCTTCTCCAGAATGCGGTCGACGCCCATCGCCACAAAACCGGTTTTGTGTTTGGCCGCCGCCCAGAACAGCGTGTCTTCGTGTTTCTGGCGGGCTTCTTCGAGATATTTGTTGAACGGCGTGTCTTCGACGGTGACGCGAACAACGTCCCAACACGACTGGATGCGCGACCCGGCATGGCGGATATTGCGCAGGCGCTCGACATCGCCATTGGCCCAGGCCTGCGGGCGCGCGCCCCAGGACGACGCGTTTGTCTCCATCTCTTTGAGCGCTTCGCGAAAGCAGGCAAGATGTAATTCGCGCGCGGCCGGGGCCGGCGGGTCCTTGCGGATTTCACGCGTCGCCGCCATGAATTCCTTTTTCGGGATGACCACGGTCGTCGATTGAACTTTCTTTTTGTGCTTGGCGTAGAGCTCTTCCAATGCGCGCGAGGGGCTGACGGTCTTCTCTAAAATCGCCTCGCGCAGGGCCGTGCCGACCGTCGCCGCCGCAAAGGCCGGGCGGAGTTTTTCGACGTCTTTCGGCTTGGCTTTCGTCAGGCCCATAATGGCGATGAAGCGCCCATATTCGAGCGGATCAACGACGGTCTTGAGGTCTTGATTATTGTCGTTTTTTTGAATTTTATCGGCAAGGTCCTGGAATTCGCCGAGATTGCTGGCGAGCCGTAGCAAATTAAACAACCCGATATTTGAGGTGAACGTGGCGGCGCCTGGCAAAATGATGTCGGCGCGCTGAATGATCGGCTCGATCTGATCGGTGCGCCATTGCGTATTCTTTGGGACCTCATCGATCAGGCCGAAAATATACATCTCATTGCCGTCGCGGCTCGCGCGCCAGAGCGGCGGATAGCCGTTTTCGCCGATGACGATGATGGGATCATCGATCCGCAATTGATCCTCGCTCGCGGCGGCGGGGGCGGTTGTATCTTGCGCCGGCGCGGGCGCCGCGAGCGCCAGCGACAACGCCAAAGCGAGGGGGAACGAACGCCAATTGGGGAGCATCGGTCTTCCTTTGATCGGTTGAGTTTTGCCGTTTTTGGACAAATGCTAATCGATAAGCAATAATGTCTCGGGTCACGCCTCTACACGGAGGTTTCACACTGAATTGTGAGGGCTGCCCGCGCCGCTCCATAAATAGGGCGATCCTGGCCTGAACCAGTCCTGAATGATTGCGCCATTGACAGCGGCAATCGCGCCTGTAGAACCGCGTCAACGCTCGGGGAAGACCGAACGCGATCGCATGCGGGAGAGTGCGGGGCCTCCATCCCTCCGCCGCCGAAGGCGCAACCGCCCCGGAAACGCTCAGGCCAACGGACCGCAAGCGCGATCAGCAACGCTGGAAAACGGCGCGCCGCCACTTGGGCGTCGACGCCTACCGACGGAGTAAGCCGGCCGATTGCTTGGCGGCGAATCTCTCAGGTCCCAGGACAGCGGGGGCGCATGTGTTTTACAGCTCGCTTGGGCTGTTGCGCGCCGATTTTTCTGGGAAAGCCCATGTCAGCCGACGCTATTTGCCCGCCCGCGCCGCTGAAAGCGACGCCTCTGACGCAAATCCACCGCGATCGCGGCGGGCGCATGGTCCCGTTCGCCGGCTATGACATGCCGGTGCAATTTCCCGATGGGATCATCGCCGAGCATTTATGGACGCGCAGCCATGCGGGGCTGTTCGACGTCTCGCATATGGGCCCGAGTTTTGTGCGGTTGCGCGACGGATTGGGCGCGCCGGGCGCGCATGAAAAAATCGCCGCGCTGCTGGAAACGCTGACGCCGACCGATCTTCAGGGGCTGGCGCCAGGCGAAATCCGCTATTCGCTTCTGCTGAATGAAGTCGGCGGCATTCTCGATGATCTGATGATCGGGCGACCGGCCGAGCCGCAAGCGCAAGGCATGCTCTATGTCGTCGTCAATGCGGCCTGCAAGGAGGCCGATTGGGCGCGGATCGAGGCGAAATTGGGCGCAGATGTGGTGGTCGAGCGCGCCGACGCGAATGCGCTGATTGCGCTGCAAGGCCCGCTTGCCAAAGACGTGATGGCGGGGATCGCGCCGGAGGCGCTGCGGCTGACCTTTATGCGGTTTGGGCGCTTTATGTGGAACGGCGCGCCGTTGGTGATCGCCCGGTCCGGCTATACGGGCGAGGACGGGTTTGAGATCCTTTGCCCGGCGGCGGTCGCGGCCGCTTTTGCGCGGACCTTGTTGGCCGATGAGCGGGTCAAGCCGATCGGGCTCGGCGCGCGCGATTCGCTGCGGCTGGAAGCAGGATTATGCCTCTATGGCCATGATCTGACGCCGGAGATTTCGCCGGCGGAAGCAAGTCTTGCCTGGGCGATCGGCAAACGCCGCCGCGCCGAGAACGGCTTTCCGGGCGCTGAGCGGATTTTGTACGAACTGGCGCATGGGCCGACCAAAAAGCGGATCGGCTTGAAGCTTGAAGGGCGCCAGCCGGCCCGCGAAGGCGCCAGTCTGCTGGGACCGGACGGCGCGCCGATCGGGATCATTACCTCGGGCGGCTATGCCCCGAGCCTCAGCGCGCCGATCGCCATGGGCTATGCGCCGCCAGCCTTGGCGAGGCCTGGAACGATGCTGGCGATCGAGGTGCGCGGCAAAGCGCTGCCGGCGCAGGTCGTTGCTGTGCCTTTCGTCGCCCAAAACTATTTTCGCGGCTGATCAACGCGCCAACCAGCTTTCGTTTTTAAGCGTTTTGTTTTCATCGCAAAGGATCAAACCATGACCCGCTTTACCAAAGACCATGAATGGATCCGGCTCGAGGCGCAGGGCGCCGTGATCGGCATTACGGCTTACGCCGCCAAGCAATTGGGCGATGTGGTGTTTGTGGACCTGCCGGCGGTCGGCGCGCGCTTTGCGGCGGGCGCGCCCATGGCGGTGGTCGAGAGCGTCAAGGCCGCCTCTGACGTCTATGCGCCGGTCGCCGGCACGGTGGCGGCGGTGAATGAAGCACTGCGCGATGCGCCGCAGACCGTCAATGACGACCCGCAAGGGGCGGGCTGGTTCGCGGTGCTGCATTTGGCCGATCCGCAGGCGCTCGACGGATTGATGGACCAAAGCGCTTATGACGCGCTGATTGCGGGGCTTTGAGAACATGCGTTATTTGCCGCTGACGAGCGATGATCGCCGCGCGATGCTGAGCGCCATCGGCGTCGCCGATATCGATGCGCTCTACGAGAATGTGCCGATGGAGGCGCGGCGCAGCGGCGTCGTCGATCTGCCGCTGGCGCAGAGCGAAATGGCGGTCGAACGGGCGATGAACGCCTTTGCGGCGCGCAATGTGACGGCGGGCTCGGTTCCGTTTTTCATCGGCGCGGGGGCTTACCGCCACCATGTGCCGGCCAGCGTTGATCATTTGATCCAACGCTCGGAGTTTTTGACGACCTATACGCCCTATCAGCCGGAAATCGCGCAAGGCACGCTGCAAAGCCTGTTCGAATTCCAGACCCAGGTCAGCGAATTGCTGGCCATGGAGGTCGCCAATTCCTCGATGTATGACGGCTCGACGGGGCTGGCGGAAGCCATGCTGATGGCGTGCAGGGTGACGCGGCGCAACAAGGTGATCTTCTCGGGCGGGGTGCATCCGCATTACCTGGAGACCGCCAAGACTTTGGCGCGCACCGCGGGACTTGAGCTGGTCGCCTGCGCGCCGGCGATCGATGGAGAGAGCGCGGTGCTCGACCATCTCGATGCGGCGACGGCTTGCGTGATCGTGCAGAGCCCGAATGTGTTCGGCACATTGTCGAACCTTTCCCCAATCGCGGCGGCGGCGCAGGCTAAAGGCGCGTTGCTGGTCGCAAGCTTTACCGAGGCGATGGCGTTCGGCCTGGTCGAGCCGCCAGGCGCGATGGGCGCCGACATCGTCGCTGGCGAGGGCCAAAGCTTTGGCAATGCGTTGAATTTTGGCGGCCCCTATGTCGGCCTGTTTGCGACGCGCGAGAAATATATGCGGCAAATGCCGGGCCGATTGGCCGGCGAGACGATCGACGCCGATGGCCGGCGCGGCTTTGTGCTGACCTTGTCAACCCGCGAGCAGCATATCCGCCGCGACAAAGCGACCTCGAATATCTGCACCAATTCTGGGCTCTGCGCGCTCGCCTGGACGATCCACATGACGCTGCTGGGGGCCAAGGGCCTCGCCGCGACGGCGCAGATCAACCATGAGCGCGCGCTGGAAACGGCCGATGCGCTGAAAGGGCTGGCGGGCGTTGAGCTGCTGACGCCGCGCTTTTTCAACGAATTTGCGCTGCGCCTCGCCAAACCGGCGCGCGGCGTCGTGCAGGCGATGGCCGATCGCGGCGTGTTGGGCGGGGTCGCCTATAATCGCTTGGCGCCGCATGCAGGGCTGAAAGACGTGCTGATCGTCACGGCGACCGAATTGACCACGGATGAGGATATCGGCGCGCTGCGCGGCGCGTTGGCGGAGGCGTTGGCATGAGCATGAACACCCAAGGACGGCGGACGACGCCTTATGCCGGCATGCGCCAGACGATGGCGGCGACGATTTCCGGCTCGCGCGGGCTGGTGCAGGCCGAAAACTTGATTTTCGAGATCGGCACGACGCAAACGACCGGCGTCGATGTTGCGCCGGCCAAGGGCCTCGCGCCGCGTCTGGGCGGGCTGGAGCGGCGCGCGCCGCTCGATTTGCCGGGCCTCTCCGAGCCCGAAACCATGCGCCATTATGTGCGGCTGTCGCAGCGCAATTACGCCATTGATTTGGGCGTGTTTCCGCTCGGCTCTTGTACGATGAAGCACAATCCGCGCCTAAATGAAAAAATGGCGCGCTTGCCCGGTTTTGGCGATATCCATCCGTTGCAGCCGCAATCCACCGTGCAAGGCGCGCTTGGCCTGATCGATGCGCTGGCGCATTGGCTGAAAGTTCTCACCCACATGCCGGCCGTGGCGATGACGCCAAAAGCCGGCGCGCATGGCGAGCTCTGCGGCATGCTGGCGATCAAAGCGGCGCTGGATGCGCGCGGCGACAGCCATCGCAAGCGCGTGCTGGTGCCCGCCTCGGCGCATGGCACCAATCCGGCGACCGCCGTGCAATGCGGCTTTGAGGTCGATGAAATCGCCGCCGGCCCCGATGGCCTGGTCGATCTGGAGGCGCTGAAGGCCAAGATCGGCCCCGACATCGCCGCGATCATGCTGACCAATCCGAACACCTGCGGGCTGTTCGAGAAAGACATCCGCGTCATCGCCGATCTGATCCACGCCGCGGGCGGCTATTTCTATTGCGACGGCGCCAATTTCAACGC
>DHHV01000089.1 GCA_002403455.1 Hyphomonadaceae bacterium UBA4763
AATGTCAGGAACGAACCACTACCGGCGCCAGAAGAACGGCGACAACACCAGCAGGACCGGAAAAATCTCCAGCCGCCCGATCAGCATTAACAAGCTCGCCACCCATTTGGCGGCGTCCGGGATGGCTTGATAGGTTGACGCCGGCCCGATCAACGGCCCAAGACCGGGCCCAACGCATCCCATGGCGGAGGCTGCCGCCGACGCCGCGCTGGTAAGGTCAAGCCCGCAAAACGCCAGCACGGCGCTTCCGACGGCAAACGCCACGACATAGAGCGTCGCATACAGCAACACCGCATCAACATCGGCCAAAGCGACATTTCGCCCGGCGTACCGAACGACCATCACGCGGTTTGGCGCGAACATGGTCTTGGCGTAGGCCGTCATCGCCGCAATCATGACGCGCAATCGGAAGACTTTTAGTCCGCAGGCGGCTGATCCGGCGCAGGCGCCCAGGATCATCAGAATCATCATGATCAGATCGACGAAAGGCCCCCACAGCGCATAATCGGCCGTCGCGTAGCCTGTGCCGGTAACGACGGACACCACCGAAAAGGCGGTGTTGCGCCAATCGGCCTCGAAGAGATCCGCGCCGCTGCGATAAAGGACGACCGCCAGAATGGCGAGCGCTGTAATGACGAGGAAGCTGCGCACTTGGTCATCACGCGTGATGGTGCGCAAATCCCCTCGCGCGGCCAGCACCAGCAAGCTGAAGGGCAAAGCGGCAATCAGCATGAAGGGGATCGCGGCAAGATCGGCGCCGCCGGCGGCGAAACCGCCCATCGA
Organism: Hyphomonadaceae bacterium UBA4763; assembly: GCA_002403455.1. GTDB lineage: Bacteria > Pseudomonadota > Alphaproteobacteria > Caulobacterales > Aquidulcibacteraceae > UBA4763. The sequence continues at coordinate 784 of DHHV01000089.1, forward strand.
GGCGTCTTTGGTGCTGAAACCGCCGGTCGACATGGTCGTGAGCGCGTGGGTAATCGCCTCAAAGCCGTTCATCCCGGCAAAGGCGTATGCAAGCGCGCAAATCCCCACCAAGACTAAATAGAGCGCCGTGGTTTGGCCGGCGATCTCGGTCGCGCGCGGTAGGATCTTATCGGACGTGTCCGAGCTTTCGATCGCCATCAATTGCATGCCGCCAACCCGCAAGATCGGCAGCACAGCGATCGCGACGACGATAATGCCAATGCCGCCAAAGCCTTGCATCAGCGCACGCCATAGCAGGAGCCCGCGCGGCTGCGCATCCAATCCGGTGATGACCGTGGCTCCCGTCGTGGTGAGCCCCGACATCGCTTCAAAATAGGCGTTGGTGAAAGAAAAACCGGTCAGCATGAAGGGGAGGGCGCCGATCAGCGGCAGCCACATCCAGATAAAAGCGGTCAAGAAAAACGCCGATCGCCGGTCAAGACTGGTGCTGCCGCCGATCGTCGACACCGCCATGGCGGCGCCCAGCACGCCGGCAAGAAAAGCGCTCAGCGCAAAGGCACGCCAAGTGGGGCTTGCACCCGCAAGATCAATCAGAATGCAAGGCAGCATGAGGGCGCCCAAAAACGCCGTCATCGCGCCGGTAATCAGGAAAATTGCGCGCCATTGCATGGCGAGGTTAGCCTTTTGCGGTCAGCCCAACCGCGAATTGTCCGGTGATGCTGAAATTCACCCACCAAAATCGTGGCGGGCTTTAAGCGAATTCCGGCCTTAATGTCACGGGGCGAACCAGAAGTTGCGTCGCCTTTTCCGATGAGACGTTCGTTTTGCGGATTACAAATCGATCGAAGGAGCTTGTGGACGAGGAGGAAATCGCTCTAAAACCTCGCTTCTCAGGCTAAACTCGAAAGCGGCATCACGTCCCAAGTCAAACAAACGCAAGCGTTGTTGAGGCAGCATACATGCTTGAACCGGCCTCACTAGCGACCTGAACCAATGCGGTTCAACTCGCGTGTTTAGCGGGTTGATTGCGAGGTCGTCGTCGGCATATACCTCGCGTGCAAGTCATTGATTACGTCGGATGCAGAAATCATTCGCGTTTCCGCATCTTTTGATATGGCGGACGAGTTCGCAACGGGCATAAACGAAAAAACGACCATGCCGCCATTTGGCCCACTGTCATAAACGCCAGTTGACTGCGTTGCCGCGATACGACGCGCTTCGTTAGAGGTCAAACTCACATGAGACATGATTATAAAATGTGTTGCCCCACTCAACTGAGTTTGTGTGGCCGCATTAAGCATAGCCATTTCGTCAATCGCAGGTAGTGGTGCACGGCTATCGACAAAAACGATTTCCTTTTCGTCTGGTCGTAGACTGTTCGGTTTTTTGCCTAAATTTTTCATGCGCGCATAGCCTGTGTAGGGATTCAATTCCACATTCGGCAACGACGCAACAAAAGCAGCATTCGTAATTTCGAGGAGGCGATTATCGCGCTCATTTTCTCGAGCTTCTTCGACTTCCCAGGCTTCGTTTCTAAAATGCGCCAACGCCTCATAGACCGCCGGCCGGCCCTCCAAGCCTTCAACTTTGACATTTGCGGCGGCAGCGAAATCGCGTTGCGCCACCAACGAAACAAACAATACGCCAGGCGTTTGCTCGCGCAAATAGCGGCGCGTTGCAGGTGCGATTTCGGCGCCGGCTGTAGATTGACGCTCAGCTTCCGTATTCGCCTGAGACAAGAGTTCCGTGGAACGCTCAATTCTGCCTGCCCGCGCAGCGGCTAACGCGGCCGATATAAGACCAGGAACGCTGGCTTTTTCTTGCCGGTCAGATTGTTGCATTTGCTCGGTGCGAGCTGCGATATAACGATCCCATTCGTCTGCGGCGGCTTCAATATCGCCAGTCCAGTCTAGCATTTCTGCATAAGAATAACGCATCAGAGGGCTAAATTGAACTAAACGTTTGAATACGCGTTCTTTGTGTTCATCCAAAAATGGATCAAGTCGCATAATCTGCGCAGCTAAACGTTGTACATGGAACGAGTGGGGACGCAGGTCTGCCGCAGCTCCAGCGCGTTCGGAGGCTTCCAGGTGCCGGCCAAGACGTGCAAGCGCCAACGCTTCGATCAATCCGGCCTGCACTGATGAAGAAACCGTGAGGATTTCTGACTCGCTGAAATCGGCATGCAATGCGTCTGCTTGCGCGATGTCTGAAAGGACAGAAGCTGAATCGCCATTCTCCAAATGATGCATCGCGCGGGCGCGCAACAATTGGGCGCGGCGAACAGGTTGGTTAGCGACTTGCGGCGATGTAAGTACGTTTGAGCAGGCGGCAACTCCATCGGCCCCGTGCGCAGCAGGTCGCGTCAATCGATATTCCGGGCTTCCAAAAATGCCCGAAAGCCCAAGCGTCAATAGCGCGCCTGTTGCAGCGGCGGCTTGGCGAGCTTCTGCGCCTGGCTTTGGAAACCCGTCGCATTTCAACCAATCGCTCGTCTCACGCCCATAGGCTGCTGGCGAGCACGTTAAAAAAGCCAACGCAATAACCGCTCGTATCGAAAACTGCCCGCGTAAATACATTTCCGACCCTCTTTGCCCGACGTGGCAGTAAAGCATATCCTGGAAAGATTACGTTGTGAGCATTTGACGAATGCGACAAAATACCACAAATTTGGAAAGGGTCGGTCAAAAAACCGTTTCATCGGTTTGCGGCATACGCTTCAGGCCTTTGATCGGATTGGAATGCGTTCTAGCCGCGCAAAATCCACGATCAATGGGTCTTGCCCGCATGCGCGTACGAACCTAAGCATATCGACTGGCGCGATCGCGGTCGAGGCGGTGTTTTCCAAGGGATGGAAGTAAACCCGCTGATGCGCAAACAGCCGGTGGTCGAGCAGCACGCGCACCTGATTTTGGCGGTCATTGGCAAGGGCAAATAGGCTGACCGAGCCCGGGCGTGCGCCAAGCGCGTCGAACAAGACGTCCGGCGCGCCAAAGCTGAGGCGCTTGGTCCCGACCAATCGATGCAAGGCGTTAACCTTGATCGCGCTATCGCCCAACGCGCAAACAAGAACCAACGCATCGCCCGCCGCCAAGAACAGATTCTTGGTGCGACCACCCGGCCACTGCGCCTTATAGGCGGCGCCCTCCGCAACAGTGAAAATCGGCGGATGCTCGACCGTCGTCGCCTCAATCTGGGTGGTCGCCAGGAAAGCGAGCAGGCGCGCCCGCGTCATCGGCCAGGGCTGGCCGTCCGCCGCGAGGCGTAATGGATCGGTCGTCGCGGTCATTGCGTGCTTGTGTCGGCGCTTTGGCTTTGGCAATCAAGCGCCTAACGATGACAAATCAACCCATTTCCATTGCAATTGCCGGCTGCGCGGGCCGGATGGGCAAAGAGCTGATCCGCGCGATTGGCGCCCAGGATGACCTGTCCTTGGCGGCGGGCTATGATCCGTTTTTGCCGGCGGGGACGGATCTCGGCGCGCAAGCGGGACTTGCGCCCGTTAGGGTTTTGGCGGCGGCGACCGACCAGGAGCTGGATATCGCGGACGTCATCATCGATTTTTCCACCGCCACGGCGGCGCTTCTTCGGGCCGAACGGCTGGCTGAAAGGGGCCAAGGGCCGGCGCTGATCATCGGCGCGACCGGCTTTGACGGCGCGGACGGACGTCGGCTTGACGCCGCGGCGCGCGCGATCGCGCTTTTGCAGGCCGGCAATATGAGCCTTGGCGCGAATTTTCTGTGTTATCTCGCCGAAATCGCCGCTCGGCATCTGGGCGCAGACTGGGATATCGAGATCCTGGAAAGCCATCACCGCCACAAACGCGATGCGCCGTCCGGCACGGCGCTGATGTTGGGCGAGGCCGCCGCCGCCGGGCGGGGCGGGACGCTTGCCGATTTGCGCTTGCCGGCGCATGCGGGATTGACTGGGCCGCGCAAGCAAGGCGGCATCGGTTTTGCCTCTCTACGCGGCGGCGGCGTCATCGGCGACCACGCCATCGAATTTGCGAGCCTGCGCGAGCGGGTAATCCTGCGTCATGTGGCGGACGATCGGTCGTTGTTTGCCGATGGCGCGCTGGCGGCGGCGCGCTGGATCCATGGGCGCAAGCCCGGTCGCTATCATATGCGAGACATGTTCGGACGCTAAGAGGGCGCAATTTACGTTCTGTAATTGGACTATTTTTAAATGACGCAGATCGACGACGCTCATTTTCGCGATGCGACCGCGATTGTCACGCTGATCCGGCGCGGCCAAATTCGCTGTGTCGAGGTCTTGGACCTCGCATTGGCGCGTTATGACGCGATCAATCCGCGCCTCAACGCGGTCATCGCCGCGCGCATAGAAGAGGCCCGCGCCAAGGCGCAAAAAGCCGATGCGGATCTTGCCAAAGGCGCGCCGCCGCAGGCGCTGTTCGGCTTGCCGATGACCGTCAAAGACGGCTTTGACGTCGAGGGCTTGCCGGCCACATCGGGCGACAAGATATGGGCGCGACGCAATCCGGCCTGCAAAGACGCCGAAGCCGTCGCGCTCTTGCGCCAGGCTGGCGCCAATTTGTGGGGCAAGACCAATGTGCCCAAACGACTCGCTGACCTTCAAACCTATAACGAGATATATGGCGCAACGCGCAATCCCTGGGCGCTCGATCGGACCTGCGGCGGCTCGTCCGGCGGGGCGGCGGTCGCGGTCGCGGCCGGCATCAGCGCACTGGAATTGGGCTCAGACCTTGGCGGATCGCTCCGGATCCCGGCCGCGTTTTGCGGGATCTACAGCTTGCGCCCGACCTGGGGGGCGATTTCCATGGTCGGCTGCGTGCCGCCGGAGCCCGGGATTGAGGCCGAGTTCGACATGTGGACGGCCGGGCCAATGGCGCGCTCGGCCCGCGATTTGCGCTTGGCGTTTGGGGTGCTGGCAGGGTCAGCGCAGCGGGGAACCGCGCAACGGCGACCGGATTTGCGCGGCAAGCGCATTGGCCTGTGGGTCGAAGAGCCGGGATTTCCGCTGGCATCAGCCATCGGCCAGCGCTTGATCGACGCCGGGTCGGCGCTTTCGCAAGCGGGAGCGGTCGTTGACCTTGCCCCGCCGCCGGTGCGGGGCGATGAGTTGGTCGATGTGTTTTTGTGGCTGCTGCTCGCCCAAACGGGGGCGGATTTCACTGATGCCCAGCGCAAGGCGCTCAATTGGCTACGGCCTTGGTTCGCGCACCAAGCCAAAAACGCCGTCCATCCGCATACCAAAGCCGGGTATGCGCTGCGTGTGCTGGCCTCGCATCGCGATTGGCTGAAGGCCGATATCCGTCGCCAAGCCATCCGGCAGGCGATGGCGCGGCATTTCGACCAATGGGACGCGTTGTTATGCCCCGCCGCGCCGGTGACGGCGTTTCCGCACCAGACCGACAAAGACTTTATCGAGCGGGAGATTGCCGTCGACGGCAAGGCGCAGCCCTATGGCGTGTTGTTCAACTGGATCGCGCTGGCGAGCGCTTGCGGCCTACCGGTCGTTACCTTGCCAATGGGGTTCGATGCGGGCGGTTTGCCGATTGGTGCGCAATTGATCGGCAAGCCTGGATCGGAAGAGGATCTGATCGATCTCGCCGAGGCGATGGAAGAGGTCACCGGGCGTTTCATGCCGCCGCCGATTTAATACATGCATTTGCCTGATCGCTTTCAATCGATCCAAGCGTTGCGCGGCGTCGCCGCGTTGCTGGTCATGGTCGGCCATTTGTTCGGGGCGGAGCGCACCCATGGCGGCGATGTCTTCGCCCCCGAATGGGTGATCCTCGGCTTTGCTGGCGTTGATCTGTTTTTTGTCATCTCGGGCTTTGTCATCGCGTTTACCGCCTTTCCTTTGGCCCCGACCAGCGCCGCCTGGCGGGTTTTCGCCTGGAACCGTCTGACGCGGCTTTATCCGATGTGGTGGCTGTTTTGCGGGATTACCGTCATGGGGCTGATTGTCGCCAGCGGGCTTTATTATGAGCCGGAGGCTTTGGCGGGCGAGGACCCGGTCATTAATCTCGTCAAGTCCATCCTGCTGGCCCCGCAAGCGGGATTGCCAATCCTGCCCTTGGGTTGGACGCTCACCCATGAAGTTTATTTTTACGCGGTTTTTTCTGGGTTTGTATTCTTGCCGCGACGGCTGTGGCCAATCGGCTTGGCGCTCTGGGGCCTCGGCCTTGGTGTCTTGACCGCTTTGGGCGCCAATGCGGCGCATGCGGAGGATTGGCTGGCGCTGATCGCTCATCCGTTATCGGCCGAGTTTATCCTCGGCGCCCTGCTCGGCTATGCCTTGCGCCGTGGCTTTCGACCGCCTGTGTGGAGCGCGCTGGCGCTCGCGGCGATTTGGACGCTCGCCCTTGGCTTTTGGCTCAAGGATGTCGAAACGGCGACTTTCCCGAGCAATTGGACGCGGGTTGCGCTGTTTGCGCCGCCTTGCTTCTTGCTGGTTGCCGCTGGTCTTGGCGCTGAGCTGCGCAGCAATTGGCGCCCGCCGGCATTTCTCATCCAGTTGGGCGATTGGTCCTTCGCCCTTTACCTCGTGCATTTGATCATTTTTGCCGGGATCGGCCGGTTTGTTTGGCCGCTTTTTGCCATGCCTGGTCCGGTCGACAGCCTCATTTGGCTAAGCGTGATGATGATCGCGTCCATCGCGGCGAGCGGCGTCATTCATCATGGGCTCGAGCGGCCGCTTTTGCAGCTGTTACGCTTTGGCGGAGGCCCGATTACCGATCGTCTCGCGCCACGCCGCTAGAGCCGGTCGCTCGGTCCAGGGGCGAAACTTCGCCAACCGGCCAAATTCCAACGCGCAATAAGCGGTGATGTCGGCGATGGTGAACCGCGCGCCGGCCGCGAAAGACTGCGCCTGCAAGGTTCTTTCAAACCAATCCGCCGCTTCCTGGGCGCGTTGCGCGGCGATCTCGCCCCAAGCCGGCACTTGCGGCCGCTCCAGGACCGCCAATCCGGGGTGTGTATGGCGCACCCAATGGGCGATCGGGAAAAACAGATCGAGTTCGATCCGCCGATCCCACATTTCAATAAAAGCGCGCTCCTCGCCATCCACGCCCATTAAATTGGGCTCAGGGTAAAGATGCTCCAAATAGACGCAGATCGCCCGGCTCTCGGTGAGGACGCGCCCATCATCAAGCGCCAATGCCGGCACGCGGGCGCGCGGGTTCAGCGCCCGGAACCAATCGCTTTCATGCTCCAACGCATTGATATCGATCTCGCGCCGCTCGATCCCGGTTACGGCCTTTTCGGCCATGAACATCCGCACGCGGCGCGGATTGGGGGCGAGGGCGCTGTCATAAAAGCGCATGGCAATAAGCTCCGTAAAAAGCAGGGCGGCGGAACAATCGATCGCGAAAAAGCCAATCGACCCTGCCGGTCGCTCGCCCTCATGAACGTCGTGCGCCGCACCAAACACTTCAACCTTCGCGGTTGGCGTTTGTCTTGGCCGTAAAACCGCCACGAAAGCAATCTTGGGTGAGGGAATGGACTCATCCAACGCCACCCTTGCGCCAATTGCGCGCGATTCGAGCGTCGCCGCGAAAACGGTGCTTTTGGCCAGCGCGATCGCCTGCGCCGTCTCAGGCGGGAATGCGCAAGACTTAACCAATTCGGTCCTTCGCCAATCGCTCGCGCCGCCAGCCGCTGATGTCGCAGGCGAATATGAAACAGCCGATGGCCGTCGCTTTCAACTCGAACGCGCACGCGGTCGCCTGCGGCTGCGGTTCGCGGCGCAATCGGAGTGGATTGTTTTGCGCAGCATGATCGGGCCGGGCGGCAATGAGATGGCGGTGTCCGATGCGCTCGGTCTGCGCATTCAGTTTGCGCAAGGGGCCCCGGCCATTTTCTATGATGACGACCACCCGAACGGTGCGCCGATTGCGCGTGCGCCGGTGAGCCTCGACCCGGAAAAATGAGACTGTCGTCCAAGGCTGCGGGCGGCCGCCCGGTACGCCGTTGACCTATTCGGCGGCGATCAAGGCGTCGTCTTGCGGCGTTGGCGGGATCAAAATCAACCCGGGCCGCGCTGGCATGGTGATTTCGAAGACGACGCCCGCCAAACCCGTCGAAACAAGACGTAATTGACCTTTCAACTCCCGCGCCATTTGCGCGGCTTGCGCCAAGCCAAGCCGCCCGGACCGCGGAATGGGCGAGACAATCCCCAATTGCCGATCACGGGGCGAAGCAAAAATCTCGGCGAGGGCGTCTTCGGACAACCCCTTGCCCGTGTCGGAGACCAAGATCACCGCTTTGTCCTCGACGACGCGCCCCTCGACCGAAATGGCGCCGCCACGCGCGGCCATGGATGTCGCCGAATTGGCGCCAAGATTGAAGAACAAACGATGCAATCGGCCCTGAGAGCCGGCGAGATTTCACAAAGCGGGCGCCTCGACCGACAGCCGGATCGGCGGATTAGCGTCGCCAATGGCGAGTTTTAGCGCGGCTTCAGCGATCTCGGCAATATTGCACGACTCGCCAATCCCGACATGCGCGTAGCTTTCAAAGCCGTAAAACTGAACCGTGTCGCAGACCTGCGCGGCGCGCTCAATTGTCTTGGCGATCGCCGCAGCCTCGCGTCGGACAGTGGGATCAGTGTGGGTTTCCAAACGTTCCGCGCGCAAACTGATCGTCGCCATCATAGCGCGAAGATCATGCGCGATTTGTCGCGCTTCCATGCTTGCGGTCATCTTAGCCTCCAGCTCGGTCTATGCGTATGGTGCGATCGGGGGCAGGGTTGCCCAATTTGCCGGCCAAGACGCGCCGATGCTACTCGATGACAATTCTGGGCGACGGCAAACGCCTGCCGGCCTGATGCTGTACTGACGGCGCGCCGCCCGTAGCGGTAACGGGCGCGGGCGAACCAACGAATCGCGCTGCTGTCGCCAACGCCATGATTTCGTCTCTACCTGTATATAGATGAAACACAGCTTTGGGTAGTCCGTGATCACGCGATAAAAGCTGCGCCTGCGACTTTTGGTCAAGATTACATGGTCAGCAAAGTCGACTATTACTTATTATTATGGCATAAACTGACAGTAACAGACGTAAACAAATATCGATGTGACAAAAATGATATGGAAAACATGCAGAACCGATTGTTTTATCATTTTGCGCCGCGACAGAATGTCTCATCCTATTGTTCGAGCGGTCTACCCGGCGAGATACCTATTCGGCGGTTAAAGGTGGGGGGCTTTCCTCATTTGAGAACCAAAGATGACGGCTGACGCCGAACCAATTGCTGCCGCACAACCGTGGTTTGTGACCTTCTTGCCGTTGAAGGGCCGCCGCGTCGTGTTACTGGGCCATGGCGAAGCGGCGGAAGCGAAAATCCGCGCGCTGCTGGAATGCGAAGCGGACTGCGTTTGGATCGATCCGCAAGCGGGCGCGTTGGCGGGGAAGCCAATTCGGCGGCCTTGGCGATTGGCCGACTTCACCAACGCTGTGATGGTGGTCGCCGCCCCGAACGGGTCCCGGTTAGACGCGGCGCGGCGTGCGGCGCGCGCAGCCGGCGCGCAGTTTTACGCAATTGATGATCCAGCCCGCAGCGATTTTGCGACTGGCGCACGGATCGTTCGAGGTCCGATCGTTGTTGGCGTTTCAACGGCCGGTATCGCGCCCGTTTTGGGCCAGACTCTGCGTCAGAAAATCGAATCGCTCCTGCCGCCCTGGCTGGGAGACTGGGCCAGGGCCGCCCTTAACGCGCGTCCGAAGATTGCCGAGCGCTTTCCCGCGCCGTCGGCGCGGCGCCAATTTTGGCGGCGCGCGGTGGAAGCGGCCCTGATCGACCAGCAACCGGACTGGGACAAATGGTTTGCGCAGGATTTGGCGCCGGCGCCAACGCCGAACCGGCGCAGCGTCATTTTGCTGACTGCGCCCCCCAATGCCGATGCCTGGACGATCGGAGAGGTTCGCCGCCTGGGCCAGGCCGAGTGGGTTTTTGCCGGTTTGCGGGCGTTAAGCATCGCTGAGCCGTTTTTGCGGCGCGATGCGCGTCGATTTGATCTTCAAGCACTGAATGGCGACGTTGGCATCACGGCGGTCACAGAAATCGTGATCCTCCGTGACGAAGCGGACCCGACCTCGGACCGTCTCGTCGATATTTTGCTCGCCCAACTGGCGCAATAACCCGCGCGCGCTGTGTGATATTTGCGCCCATGCATAAAAATAAATGCAATGACGATCACGGACATTCTCGACGCGCTAAAACATACGCGCTAAGGATGCGATCACCCGTGAGAAATGCGTGATCGTCGGTCCGGGCGTCAATCTGCGCCGACAACAAAAACGCAAACGACGCGCCTGATTTAGGAGGAAACCATGTCGTCAAAAAACCGCCGTTCCTATTTTTTGCTGGCCTGCGCTATTCCCGCGCTGGCGTGGTGGTCGCCGGCCCTCGCGCAAGAATCGGCGGCGACCGAAGAAGACGAACTGCGTTCGGCCGAAATCGTCGTGACGGCGCAACAGCGCGAACAATCAATCCAAGACATTCCGATTTCCGTCATCGCTTTTGACGCCGACACCGTGCAGCAGGCTGGCGTGCGCGATTTGAAAGACGTGCAAATCCTGGCCCCCGGTTTGTTGGTAACCTCGACGACGACGGAAACATCGACCACGGCGCGGATCCGCGGCGTTGGCACCGTCGGCGACAATCCGGGCTTGGAGAGCTCAGTCGGCATCAGCATCGATGGGGTGTTCCGCGCTCGCAATGGCGTCGGCTTCGGCGATCTCGGTGAGATCGAGCGCATTGAGGTGTTGCGCGGTCCGCAAGGCACCTTGTTCGGTAAAAACACGTCGGCAGGCTTGATTTCGGTGGTGACGGCGCAACCGTCATTCGAGTTCGGGGCCAATGCCGAGCTGACGATTTCCAATTTTGACGGCTATGGCGTTTCGGGCTCGGTGACGGGGCCGATTTTTGAGGACAAATTGGCGTTCCGCTTGTTTGGCGTGCGCCGCGAACGCGACGGCTTCCAGGACGTCATCGTTGGACCGGACCGGCCGACAACGACGCGGACCGAATTGGAAGACGGCGACCAACGGTTTTTCTCCATCCGCGCCTCGACGCTTTACACGCCGACCGACAATTTCGACTTGACGTTGAACTTTGATTATACCCGGCGAAATGAGGATTGCTGCGGCGCCGCCGCCTTGGCTCCGATCAATCCGGGCGTCGCTGGCAATGCACAGACCTTTGCGACGGGCATCCCGTCTTTCCCTGGAACAGTCCAAGCGCCCAATGCGACCGCCGCAATCTTGAATTCGCTGGTCAGCGGCTCGCCAAACCCCGCCGACATCAATAATCGGGCGACGGGCGCGGCCGTGTTCGTGGACGTTGCGCCGGGCATCGCCGTCAATCCCGTGCGGATTTTAGAGCAAGTGCCGACCTTCGATCGGATCATTTTTTCGAACCGCTCGACCGACAATGATATCGAAGATTATGGCTTTAACGGCAATATCAACTGGGATTTTGGCTTTGCCACTTTGACCTCGATCACGGCCTATCGCGAGTTTTCCAGTTTGCGTGGGCAAGACACCGACTTTACCGCTGCCGATTTGTGGTTCCGACCCAATGACGGTAATAATGGCGAATTGTTTGACAATTTCAGCCAGGAATTGCGGCTGCAAGGATCGACAGACTCGCTCGACTGGTTGGTTGGGTTTTTCTTTAGCCAAGAAAATCTCGAACGGCGGGACAATTTGACTCTGGGCGCGGACTACGCGCCCTATTTCAGCTTGCTTGGCTCCGGCGGGACCAATCCAGCTTTTCTGCAAGGCACGTTCACCAGCATCCTGCCGTTGCTGGCCGGAACTGGGCTCGTCACCCCGGGCACGACATTGCCCGCCGGCGGCGTTTTCCCGCTCGGAGCCGGTGTCTTGGATGTATACAACCAGGACGCGACGTCGTGGTCGTTCTTTACCCATAACATTTGGCGGCCGATCGATCGGGTGGAGATCACCGCCGGCGTTCGCTTTACCCGCGAGAACAAGGAAGTCACCGCCGACTTCAACACTGCGCCGAGCGGCTGCGCCATTTTGGAGGACGCCTTTGGCGCCAATCCGGCGGCGGGCGTTGCGCCGACCGCGGCGGCGCTTGCCGCCAATCCAGCGACCGCCCCATTTGCCCCGACCATTGCCGGCCTTGCCGGCCTCGTCGGCTTGTCCTGCTTCCCCTGGACGCGCACCGTTCTTGACGGCATCGGGTTTGATCAAGAGCGAACAGAGAACGAAGTCACCGGCATTGCGCGACTCTCAGTCGATGTGACCGATAACGTCACACTCTATGGCGGTTATAGCCGCGGCTATAAAGCGGGCGGGTTCAACCTCGATCGCGACTTTGGGTTTATTTTGGGCGGGAACCCGTCGCAAATTGACCCGGGTGAAACGCCGAATACGGAATTCGAAGAAGAAGAAGTTGACGCTTATGAATTTGGCTTCCGCAGCCGCTGGTTCGGCGGCTCTTTGCTCGCAAACTGGACCTTCTTTTATCAGGACTTCTCAAACTTCCAGTTGAATACGTTTAACGGTGTCAGCTTCGTCGTGACCTCTGTGCCTGAGTTGACATCGATCGGCATCGAGGGCGACTTCGTCTATTTGCCGCCGATCAAGGGCCTGTCGCTGCAAGGCGGCTTTACCTATACGGACACGACGTTCGGAAACTTCAGCGCGGCGGAAAACCCGACCGGCGACGTCGTGCTCGACAACCAATTGCCCGGCGCGCAAATCGCCTTTGCGCCGATTTGGACGGTGTCAGGCGCGTTGAATTATGAATTCCCGATCGTTGGAGACTTCATTGGCGTGTTCAATTTCAATGGCCGCTGGAATGACGAATTCCAAACCGCGTCCGGCCTGTTGCCCGCCAAATTGCAGCCAGCTTTCGCCATCTTTAACGCGCGGATGGGCGTTGGGGACCGCGACGGGCGCTGGCGGCTGGAATTGTGGGCGCAGAACCTGACCGATACCGATTATTTCCAAGTCGGCTTCAACGGTCCGTTACAAGGGTCGTCAGGGATCACGACGTCAACGGCGCCCGGTTTTGGCGGCCTCGCCGATCCGTATAATGCGGCGCAGGATTCGATCACCTATTACGCCTTTTTGGCGCCGGCCCGCACCTGGGGCGCGACCCTGCGGTTTAGATATTAAAACCCGGGCGAACTTTTGATTGATCAGGGGCTGCTGCGCTCGCGCAGCGGCCCCTTTTTTTGTGTTCACAGCCGGCCCAAGATCAGCGGCGCATTATTGCGCAATCGACCTTTAGCGCCTCACGGGAATTGGTCCTTGCGCGCTCGATATCTAAGTGAACCGCATCGCGTCGGACAGTCACCAATAACTCAACGGAATGTTTCATTCCTAAGGGTTGGCTGAGCATCCCAGCAATTTACCTATTATCTGCGGAACCGACAGGCGTCCGGGAGGGCTTTGCGCGTCGACGATCACGTCGTCCGACAAGTGGCGACACGCCCGCGTTCCCGAAGTTAGGGCTCCAATCAACGCAGGCGTGAAGCGAAGTTGATCGGAAGTCAATTCTCCTGGTTTTGCGGCTTTTGTATCGCGTGGGCAATAGTTCGGGTGAATGGCGGGAGCAAAACATGACAGTTCAGCGATTTTGGATTGCGGCAAGTGGCGTAATGTTGGCCGTTGCGGCGAGTTCGCCTGCGTTTGCCGGCGCGTGGACGGCGGCGCGCGGCGCTTCCTACAACAAGTTCGCGTTCAATTACTTCGCTGCCGAAAGCACCTTCGGCCCCACGACACCGGGCTTTGAGCGATTTGAAAACATTAACGTGTCTTATTACGGCGAATATGGGTTGCTCGACAATTTGACCCTGTTCGGTTCGGCGGCCGTCGCCAATCTTGCCAGCACGGTGAATGGCCAGGTTGTCGAAAATGGCGGCCTTGGCGATGTTGATGTCGGCTTGCGTCTGCGCTTGCTGGAAAAGCCATTCGTCTTGTCGACGCAGGTCTTGTTCAAGATTCCTTATTTCTACAATGAGAATAACCCGCTGCCTTTGGGCAATGGCCAAGAGGATTTGGAATTCCGGGTCTTGGTGGGGCGTGGTTTAGGGCGGCTGGGATATTTTGGGCTGGAGGCCGGATACCGCATCCGCTTTCAGGCGCCCTCCGATGAATTCCGCTATTTGATCGAATATGGATTCGACGTCACCGAGAAATTCTATCTGCGCACCAAATTGGATGGACAGATTGCGACGCAATCGACCAATGCCGTGATCGACCTACAGTCAGGCAATCCGCAATTGCCGCTCGCCTTCAATCTCGCCAAGGTTGAGGCAACCGCCGGGTATAAGATCAACAAAACAATTGCGGTTGAATTCACCGCAACCCCCGCCGTGTTTGGCGACAACATCTTGCGCGGCGTCACTTATCAAGCGGCTCTTGTCGCGGCGTTTTAATTCGCTTTGAGGTTCAGCCGATGTCGGTCGTGGAATGGTCAGTCTTAGGAATTCATTATGCGTTCCTGGCTGTCCTTTGCATCTATGGCTGGCATCGGCTCGCATTGAGCGTCACGGCGATCACGCGCTATGATCCGCCCAAAGCGGCAAAGACGGCGGGGTTTTACCCCATCGTGACGGTGCAAGTGCCGCTGTATAACGAGCGATTTGTGGCTGAGCGGGCAATCGCGGCGGCGGCGGCGTTGCGTTGGCCCCAGGATCGGCTCGAAATCCAAATCCTCGACGACTCGACCGATGAAACGGTCGAAATCGTGGGGCGTTGCGTCACCAATCTGCGCGCGCAGGGCCTCGACATTCACCATGTGCGGCGCGTTGACCGACGCGGCTTCAAGGCGGGCGCGCTCGCCGACGCCATGAAAGCCGCGAAAGGCGATTTCATCGCCATTTTCGACGCCGATTTCACGCCACATCCAGATTTTCTTGAAAAAGTCATGCCGCATTTTGCCGATCCCGCTATCGGCATGGTGCAAACGCGTTGGGGACATCTCAATCGCAACGCTTCGATCCTGACGCGCATTCAAGCGGTGTTGCTGGACGCGCATTTTGCGGTCGAACAAGCGGCCCGTTCGGCCATGGGCGCCTTTTTCAACTTTAACGGCACCGGCGGGGTTTGGCGACGCCAAGCTATCGCCGAAGCCGGCGGCTGGCAGGCCGATACGCTGACCGAAGACCTCGATTTGAGCTACCGGGCGCAATTGGCGGGCTGGCGCTTTTTATATTTGCGTGATGTTGACTGCCCGGGCGAGCTGCCGGGCGATATGAACGCCTTCAAAAGCCAACAACATCGGTGGTCGAAAGGCGCGATCGAGGTCATGCAAAAATTGCTTGGACGGATTTGGTCGTCGCGGTTGCAGTTTACCCAAAAGGCCGAAGCTGTCTTGCATTTAACTAGCAATTTATCTTACATGTTTTTGGTGATCAGTAGCGTGTTTTTGCTGACGCCCAGTATTGCGATCCGCAAGGCCCATCAATTGGCTGGAATTTGGTGGGTGGATTTACCGATTTTTGTGCTGGCAACCTTTAGCCACGTGATTTTCTTTGTGGTCGGCCAGTTCATATTGCGCAGCGAAACGCTCAAGGCGCAAGCCGCCTTGCTGCCCGCCTTGATGGCAGCGTCCGTCGGTATCGCCTTCAACAACGGCCGCGCCGTGTTGGAAGCCTTGGTGGGGTATAAGACCGGCTTTGTGCGCACGCCGAAGACGGGGCAGGGGTTGAAGAGTGACGCGCCGCGTCGCGGGACGATCGCCCCTGCCGCCAAGACCAGCTATCGCGCCGCAATGTCGGTTTGGGGCGAACGGGTGGAGATCGGCCTGGCGTTTGGCTATTTGGCCTTGTCGATTTGGACAGCGGCGCTCGGGTTATGGAGCGTCGCGCCGTTCATGGTGTTGTTCGCCGCAGGATTTGGCTATGCCGGCTTCAGCTCCTGGCGCAGCCGCGCCCGCTTCGCCGCTGCTTGAGCCGCCAATTCTAACGCCTCCAACAACCCAAAAGGCGGCTTGGACAGCTTTGGTCCTCTGGGCGGCGGCGATTGCGCTGGCGGCGCTCGCGCCAGCCTGGGCGCCGACATTTCAGGGCACGGCCTATGTGATCGGCCATTTCGGCGCGCTTGCAGCGCTGTGGGCGATTTGGCGCGCAAGGCCCGACCCGCGTGTCGTGCTGATCGGCGCGTGTCTTGCGGCGGTGTTGTTGATCCCGGCGCCGGCCTTCCCCAGCCATGACGTCGAACGCTATTTGTGGGACGGCGCGGTCGCGCGCGTTGGGGCCGATCCCTGGCGGGTCCATCCCGACGCCAGCGACATCAAGCCCTTGCGGGCGATTTGGCCGACGCCAGCCGAGCACGGCTTGTTCCCCTCGCTTTATCCGCCTGCTGCGATGGCCCTTTTTGCGTTTTGCGCCGGTTTTGGGCCCGCGGGTGGTTTTTTTGCCTGGAAAGCATTGGTGGCGGGCGCGGTGATCGCGGCAACGGTCATCATGCGGAGCGTTATTGCGGATGTCGCGCGAGACAAAGGCGCGCAAGGACGATGGTTGGCGCTCGCAGCGCTCAATCCGCTGGTCGTCCTGGAGACAGGGGTTGGCGGGCATCTCGACGCCTTTGTAATGTTGAGCATCACCGTCGCCTTGCTCGCGTGGCGGCGGGGCTGGCCAGGATTGGCCGGCGCGGCACTCGGGCTCGGGGCCACGATCAAATTGCTGCCCATCGTCTTGTTGGGGCCGTTGTTTTTGGTTTCTGGCCTGCGGCGTGGTCTCGTGATGGCGACGATTTCGGCTTGGACCATCCTTCTCATTTACGGTCTTACCTTCGCGCTCGGTTTTCAGCCCATCGGTAGTTTGCCGAATTTCTTCGAGAAATGGCGCGGCGGGGCGCCGCTGTTTGCGGTGGTTTCGCATGTTGCGCCCGCCCATTTTGTAGGGCTCGTGCAAGCCGGATTGGGCGTCTTTTTGCTCGGCATTGCCGCATTGATCGCGCGCATTCGGCCGGTCGCGGCCATGATCTTGGCGCTGGCAGCGCCGTTGCTGATCAGTCCGATTGGCTTTGCGTGGTACGCCCTGGCGCTCGCGCCATTGGCGGCCTTGCCGTTGCATATCGGCCCTGCGTCAACCGATCGACAGGCTGGTCTGCCGAGCGCGGCTTTATGGTCCTGGATGGGATTGGCGCCGTTCAGCTATGAAGTGTTGGATCGGTTCAATGCTGCGGGCCATTGGGCGCCAGCAGACTGGCCGATAATCGTGTTGGGCTCGGGCCTCGCGCTCGGTTTTTCGCTCGATGTGGCGCGTCTTGTTTCGAGACGAAAGTCGGCGTGCGCCAAAAACGCGCGCGCTGCTTGACGATCCGCAAGCGTCTGCGCCTATGGTCGCGCGCGTCGAGTTGCAGCGCGTGATGACGCATCATGGAACGCATGAGCCCACCCTCATTGACAAACGATGATCGCACCAATCCGCCGTCCGGCGCTAAGATTGCACTGATCATGGGCAGCCGCAGCGACTGGCCGACTTTGCGCGACGCCGCCGAGGTCCTCGACGCGCTCGCAATTCCGTTTGTCGCCAAAGTGGTGTCGGCCCACCGAACGCCGCTGCGCATGGTTGAATTCGCCCGCGCGGCGCGCGCCAATGGCTTGGTCGCGATCATCGCTTGCGCTGGGGGCGCTGCGCATTTGCCCGGCATGGTCGCCGCCTTGACCGATGTCCCGGTCTTGGGCGTTCCAGCTCCGTCGAAAGCGCTCTCAGGGCTCGATAGCCTCTTGTCGATCGTGCAAATGCCGCGCGGCGTGCCGGTGGCGACGTTTGCGATCGGTCAGGCTGGGGCCGCGAATGCGGCGTTGTTCGCCGCGGCGATCTTAGGGGCGAGCGATGCGCTCGCCTTGCAGCGCTTGCAAGGCTGGCGCGCCCGGCAAACCGCCGAGACGCCAGAAACGCCGGAAGAAGTCGTCTCGCCGTGACCGATCCGATCGCGCCCGGGGCGACCATTGGCATTTTGGGCGGCGGCCAATTGGGTCGTCTCTTGGCATTGGCGGCGGCCGATCTCGGCTTTGATGTGGCGGTCTATACGGACGAGCTGGACGCGCCGGCGTCGCGCGTTGCGGCCTGGTCGCGGGTTGGCGCCTGGGAGGATCTAGCGGCAATCGCCGATTTCGCCCGCCAATGTGCTATTGTGACCTATGAGACCGAGAACATCCCGCTCGCCGCCGCCGAAGCGGTTGTCGCGGCCGGCGCGCCTTTGCGGCCGGGCCTGCGCAGCCTCAGCATCAGCCAGGATCGATTGCCGGAAAAGCAGTTCTTGCGCTCCATTGGCATTGCAACAGCCGATTTCGTCCCGGTTGAGGATCCCGAAACGCTGGAACGCGCCCTTGCATCGCTTGGAGCGCCCGCAATTTTGAAAACCCGTCGGATGGGTTATGACGGCAAGGGCCAAGTTCTCATTCGCCATCCGCGCGACGCATGTGCAGCTTTTGCGCGGCTCAGCGCCGGTGGGCCGTTGATCCTCGAAGCATTCGTGCCTTTCGCGCGCGAAGTCTCGGCGCTGGCGGCGCGCAATCCGCTCGGCGCGGCCGGCGCGTTTGACGTCACCGAAAACCGCCATGAGAATCATGTGCTCGCTTGGAGCCGCGCCCCGGCCGACATCAGCGCAGCGACCGCGCAACAGGCGCTTGCCTGGGCGCATGAGGTCGCGCGCGCCCTCGACCATGTGGGGTTGCTGGCGCTTGAATTATTTGTGCTGGCGAACGGCGCGCTCATCGCCAATGAGATCGCCCCGCGCGTGCATAATTCCGGGCATTGGACGATGGATGCGGCGCTGCATTCGCAATTTGACCTGCATATTCGGGCGATTTGCGGCTGGCCGCTCGCCGATGCTGCGCGCACGCATGACGTCGTGATGCAAAACCTCTTGGGGACAAGTGCGGCGGATTGGCGCGCTCACGCAATCGACCCGAGTGTGCGTTTGCATCTCTATGGCAAGCGCGATGCACGAGAAGGGCGAAAAATGGGGCATCTCAATCGCTTGGGGCGGCCGGCTTATTGATGGGTAGCATAAGCGATTTTTAACCACGGACGCGTTACTCGGCATGCGTGTGTCGTCCGATTGCTGCGATATTGCGTCGCAGAAGAAAAATTTGCTCTGCGTGTACGAATGTGATCACGTCGGCCTCACGTGGTTGTCGCGTTTATTTTTAGTGGATTCGTTATGTTGACCCTTCCGTTGTTAACTGTTCACGAGACTGCGGAACATCTTAAGGTCAAGGAAAGCACGATCCGAACCTGGATCCGGCATGGGCGCTTGCGCGCGATCAAATTTGGTCGCGAATGGCGCGTCACCATGAAGGACCTGGAGCGTTTTCTGAACGAGAACGCCAATCAATCGGCGATCATGGACTGACCAGAGTTCAGCCCTCGAAATGCGCAGCGATCGCTGCGCATGGATGATCAAGTCGATAAATCAGCCCGCACCAGCGGCTCCAACAGGGCAGAGACAGCCGGCGGCTGTTCAAACGCCGTGCGGGTGTCGAGGTCGAAGTTTACCGCCACCGCGGCCCCGCTCGCCCAAGCGTCACCGGTGACGGGGTCCAGCAACCAATGCACCATGGTCTGCGCCTTCGCCGTCATCGCCGCGAGGCCCGTCCGAATTTCCAACCCATCGCCGGCGCGCGGCCATTTTCGATAACGGATCAGGGCTTCTGTCACCGCGCCGCCATGGCGGACCGGACGGCCTTCCGTCACTGCGCGTTGCTCTTCAGCCTGTCGGCGCAGCGGGTCCATCAGCGTTGGAACGCTGTCAGAGATACGGCCAAGGACAAATTCCGGCTTCATCCGGCCAAAAACATCGCATTGAGCGACGTCAACGACGCCGCGGCCCGTAACGGCCATCGCCCATGCATCGGCATTGGCGCGGTTGGCGGGGGCAAGCGGTGTCTCGGGATCGAGACCGCGCGGCGCTGCATGGGCGGGCAGCTCCGTTCGGCAGGCGTTCAGCCCAGCCAGCGCGCGTTTGGACCAGGGAAACGCCTTGCCCTCACTTGTGCTGACATGACGCACGCGCGTTACAAAGCTCGCCGCCGCTGCGCCTGTGGGCGCGTGGTCAAGCAGAAAAATCAGCTGCGCTTCGGTTTCTGTGGCGGCGATCGCGGCGCATTGCATGACAAGGGGTTGGCCGGCGCGCGCTTCACGGTGAAAGCGGATATGTTGCGCAACGGGGACGATGGTGGCGGGCGCGTCTTTGGCAAAAGCCTGCGTCATGCCGACAGCATGGGCAAAACCGGCCAAGCCTTCCATCATCTTCGCGACGTAAAAGCGCACATTCATGTGGCCCATATCGTCGCATTCCCAGGCGTTCACGGCGCCGCGATAGACTTCGAGCATCTTTAAAGTGTCCTGAACCAGAAGTTCGCTTTGAGCGTGCCAAGATTATGGGTCGACTTCAATAAATCGCCCCATTCTCAAGCCAACCTGAGGACTGATTCGTTCCATGGGTCTCCTAATGGCCTGCATCAGCTTGGTCGTCCAACGGTATTGGATTTTCTTTTTCACGGGTTGCTTTTTATTTTGCTAGCAATCAGTGACGACCTCTCAAAACACGGAAATATTTGAAGGTGTATAAAAAAGTGAACCAACATAAATCAACAAGTTTTATAGACCGCAAAACAGATGCAACAAAAACAAACCTAATAATAATATATCTGATTATAAAGAATATACATCATCTCTGCGCCGAGAAAATCAAGAAGTGTTTGCAGGAGATAATATTCATTAGAGATGTAGCTATCGTAGGAAACGGTTTATAAGATAATTATTGCCGGTGATTGTTACCCTGTATTATAGCAAAACGTCTATACAATCCAATATTGTGAATAATTTTTCTATGGCTTTAAATGACGGGTCGGCGCTCGCCGACCCGTCATAAAGTGTTGTATTACTTCGCCAAGGGTTCGCCATCTTCGTTGAGTTCAACGATCGGGTGGCCGAAGGATTGCAGCCCTTCCATGACCATTTTCCGATCGCCGACCACAACGATGACTTTGTCATCGCTCGGGAGTAATTTCGCGGCGAGCTGGTCGACCTCGGCTTTGGTCAAGCCTTTCAGAATATCGTTTTGCTGCGCCACGTAGCTGGTTTGCAAATTATAGGTTTGCATATTGCCAAGGAAGGCAAGCTTTTGGATCGGCGTTTCATAGCGGCGCGCGTCGGATTGCCCGATCGCGGCTTTGGTGAACGCCAATTCGTCCTCGCGGACGCCGCCGGTACGGAAGCCGTCAATCTCTTTCAAGAATTGCACGATCGAATCTTGCGTTGAATCGGTGCGCACACCGGCCGACGCCGTGAACTCGCCCTCAAACTCATCGCCGAAGAAGAATGCGCGCGCGCCATAGGAATATCCCTTTTCTTCGCGGAGGTTGAGGTTGATGCGGCTGTTAAATGCACCGCCCAAAGCAAAGTTCATCAGGCCGGCCCGATAAAACTCACCGGTTGCGTCGTATTTCAGCCCCGGCATGCCGATCCGAATTTCGGATTGCGCCGCGTTGTCGCGATTGACGAAGTAAATCGTTGTGCCGTTGATTTCGGGCGTCGCGTATTCGACTGCAACGGGAACCGGTTTCGCCGCCCAATCGCCAAATCGCGCCAGTTTGGCGGTGACGTCGGCCTGCGGGGCGTCGCTGACGACGACGATCGAGGCGATCGCCGCAGAGAAATTGGTTTCGTAAAACGCCTTGACGTCGTCGACGGTGAGAGTTTGCACGGTTTCCGTCAGGCCCTCATCGCGATGCGCGGCGGGATTATCGCGGCCATAAATCAGGCGGTCATAAACCAAGGATGCCGTTGCCGGCGGTTGGGTCTTGGCTTGGCGGATGCCTTGCAGGGTCTGCGCTTTCAAGCGGCTAAAATCGGCCGGCGCAAAGGCCGGTTCGAACAAGCGCTCTGCGGCGATCGCTAAGGTCTCGTCAAGATTTTTGGTCAAGCTGCGGATCGTGATCGTCGTATAGGTGTTGCCGGCGCCGACGGTGACGCTGGAGCCCAATTTGGCGAGGCGATTGGCGATATCCTCATTCGAGGATTTCTGGGTCGTCTCGTTGAGCATCGCGGCGGTCAGCGACGCCACACCCAATTTGTCCATGGTTTCATTGCGCTGGCCGACTTTCAGGCGAATGCTGATCGCCGTGGTCGGGGTCTCGTTGTTGACGGCGCCCAGCACGCGCACGCCATTGGCGAGCGTCGAATTCCAGGTGGCCGGCGGGGTCAGCGTTGGGTTGCCGCCATTGGCGCCTGGTTGCACGCTGCGGTCAAAATTATCCGTTGCGCGGCGAAATTCCGGCGGCTTTTCCGCCGCTTTGGGCGGAATGGTCCGCTCGGTGCGTGTCCAGGTGTCGGGCTTGGCGACGGCGGCGGCTTGGCCCTTCGGCACAATGCTCATGATGACCGCCGGCTTGTCCTTGATATATTGATTGTAGACGCGGACGACGTCTTCTTTCGTCACCGCTTCATAGCGGGCGATTTCCTTGCCGATATAATTGGCGTCATTGGCGAAGGTTTGGAAAGCGGCCAATTGGCTGACTTTGCCGGAGACGCTTTCGAGTCCGAAAATCAAATTCGAGACCAATTGCCCCTTTTCACGCAGCAAATCATCGTCCTGGACGCCGCGAGTTTCGAATTCGGCGAGGCTGGCGCGCATGGTCGCTTCGAGATCGGCCAAGGTCTTGCCGCGTTGCGGATTCGGCAGCGACAACATCGTCAGCGAGCAATGCAATTCACGGCAGCCATGGCCGGAATTGGCTTGGACGGCGAAGCCTTCCTTGATCAGGTTTTTATAAAGCAGCGAATTGCGGCCCTGTCCCAAAATGGAGGACAACACGTCGAGCGGCGCCTCATCAGGATGGCGCGCATGCACGGTCGGCCAGCTCATGAAGACCAGCGGCAGCGCTACATTGTCTTCCAGCGAAATATAGCGGTCCTTGTCGAGCGAGACCGGCAAAACTTTGGGGTCTTCAACGGCAGGTCCGGTCGGGATCGGCCCGAAATATTTGGCGATCCATTCGAGCGTCTTGGCCTTGTCGAGATCGCCGCCGATCGTCAGCACGGCGTTATTGGGGCCATACCAGCGCAGGAAAAAGCGCTTCAAATCATCCAGATCGGCGCGGTTGAGGTCTTCGATATAGCCGATCGTTGACCAGGAATAAGGATGGCCTTCCGGGTACATCGCTTCGCCGACCCGCTCGCCGAGCAGGCCGTAAGGGGCGTTGTCGACGCGCTGGCCGCGCTCGTTCTTGACGGTTTCGCGCTGCACTTCGAATTTTTCTTGGGTGACGGCGTCGAGCAAGAAGCCCATGCGGTCAGCTTCCAGCCACAGCATCTTTTCGAGCTGGTTCGACGGCGCCGTTTCAAAATAATTGGTGCGGTCCGAATTGGTGGTGCCGTTCAGCGTGCCGCCTGATTCAGAGACGATTTTGAAATGCTCTTCGTCGCCGACATTTTCCGAGCCTTGGAACATCATATGCTCGAAGAAATGGGCAAAACCGGAGCGACCGATTTCTTCACGGCCCGAGCCGACTTCATAGGTCACGTCGACATGGACAAGCGGATCGGACTTGTCTTCGTGCAGGATGACGGTGAGGCCGTTCGGCAAAACGTATTTTTCATAAGGGATGATGATCTCATCACCTGTGCGCTCGACCTTTTCGACCAAGCGAATGCCGCCGGGGAGGGCCGCTTTGCCGCTCTCGGCGCTCGGCTTTTGCTGCGCGCGGGCGAGATTGGGGGCGCCGGCGCTGAAGGAGGCCGCAAGGGCCAAAGCGATCGCGGTGCTTACCGATAACAAATTACGCATAGACATTTCCTCCATGGATGAACGGATAAGATAAGAGGCGCCCTGTCAGCGCGTTTCATTATCGCGTTTCGATATGGCGTTAACCGGTTCGCGGCTTTGCCTCAAGCCAGAAATGCGGAAACGACCTCACGGCCGATCACGAAAATTTCACGCTTTTTGTAAGCCGGGTTTGCCGGCTTCAACGGCGAAAGCGGCGCGCTCCATGATGGCGCCGCCCGGTGTTGCGACCCGGTCCATCACCATGAAGCGGCCGACAAAGGCGTTATGCGACAGCTCGCACAGCAAAAACCCGCGCTGGGAATTGTTGAATTGGACATGCGGATTTTGGGCGAGGACCTCCGCCGCGCCCGGGCGCTGGTCAATTCCGTCGCCGCCGGAAGCGATCGAGGTGGCGACGAATTCGCTGGCCACGATTGGCGCATCAGCCTTGTCGCCGGACAAGCGGATATCACCAGCAAAATTCTGGTGGACGTCGCCGGTCAACACGACAGCATTGCGGATTTTCTGCTGATGCAGATGATCAAGCAGACGTTGGCGATTGGCGTGATAGCCGGCCCAGGCGTCGGTGTTGAGCGCCTGCACGGGGGTGGGGTCGCGGTCATAATCCATGACCATGACTTGCTGGGCGATCGGGTTCCAGCGGGTTTTGGCGGCGGCGAGCCCGTCTTTCAGCCAAGCTTCCTGGCGTTCGCCAAGGATCGTGCGCTTTTCATCACGGATCGCGGCGCAAAGACGGTCTGTCTCAGGCGGCTCGCAGGCATGGTTCGAGCGATATTGGCGGGTGTCGAGCACGTGCAAGGTGGCGAGATCGCCGATCTCGGCCCTACGAAACAGCTGGATGCGCTCGGCCACGGGGAAAGACGACATCCGCATTGGCATCGCTTCGTAATAGGCTTGCGCCGCCGCGATCCGCCGCAAACGGAAAATATTGGGGTCGGTATTGTCCTGGTCGATGTCGCTGGCCCAATTATTGTCGATCTCGTGGTCGTCCCAGGCAAAGAACCAGGGCGCCGCCGCATGAGCGGTTTGCAGATCGGCGTCCATTTTATATTGCGCATAGCGGCGGCGATAATCGCTCAACGTATAGATTTCTTGGCCGTGATGGCGGCGCACGGTCGGCGCGATCTCGCCGTCAACTTGGCGCAATTCCGGGCTGGAGCCTTCATAAATGTAATCGCCGTAATGAAAGACGAGGTCTGGCTCGGCGCGGGCGAGATGTCGATAGGCCGTGAACAGGCCTTGCGTGTAGTTTTGGCAGCCGGCGACCGCGAGGCGAAGTTTGGGGGTCGGCGCGCCCGAGGCCGGCAATGTCTTGGTCTTGCCGGTAAAGCTGCGTTCGGTCCCGCAGATAAAACGATACCAATAGGGTCGATCAGCGGCCAAGCCGCTGATCTCGACATGGACGGAATGGCCAAGCTCGGGATGGGCAAGGGCGATCCCTTTTTGGACGATCTCGCGCATTTGCGGATCGGCGCCGACTTCCCATTGCACCTCGACGCGGCGGATCGGCATGCCGTAATCTTCGGCGAAGGGGTCGGGCGCGAGCCGGGTCCAAATCACAAAGCCGTCTGCGCTCGGATCGCCGGACGCTATCCCTAAGGTGAAGGGCGTTGAGCGCCACAAGGGATTGGCGAGCGGGCTTTTAAGGTCGAATGTCATGCCCAAGGCGCCAACGGCGCTGGCGCCAAAGCTGCGCATCAGTGCGCGGCGCGACATCCGCCAACGGGAAAGATCAAGGCTCATAGGACGACGGGCTCCAAAACATGATGGGTTTGGGTCGGCCCTAAAGCGCTTCGGTGACGGTTGTACGACAAAGGCTTCACCCTGCGGTGAAGCAATATCATCGGGTTAAGCTTGCGTTTCCGTAGCAAATCGGTAGGCGCAGCCCGGCAAAGCGCGGGGAAGGACGAAAATGGCGGAATATCGGTGGATGTCGGATGTCGAGCTTGCCGGTAAAACGGCGCTGGTCCGCGTTGATTTCAATCTGCCGATGGAAGAGAGGCGGATCACCGATGACACGCGCCTGCGCGCGGCGCTGCCGACGATCGAGCTCATCCGCGCGCGCGGCGGCAAAGCGGTCCTGCTCGCCCATTTCGATCGCCCGAAGGGCAAGCGCGCGCCCGGCATGTCGCTGCAACCGATTGCGCCGGCGCTGGCGGCGTTGATCAGCGCGCCGGTCGGTTTTGCGGGCGATTGCATTGGCGCCGAGGCGGAAGCCGCGATTGCGGCGGCGCCATCCGGGGGCGTTGTTCTGCTGGAAAATACCCGCTTTCATGCTGGCGAAGAAGCCAATGACGTCGAATTTGCGCGGAGGCTCGCCGCGCTCGGCGATCTATTCGTCAATGATGCGTTTTCCGCCGCCCACCGCGCCCACGCCTCGACCGCCGGGATCGCGCAATTTCTGCCTGCTTGCGCGGGCCTTGCCATGCAGCGCGAATTGCAGGCGCTGGCGCGCGCGCTGACCGCGCCGGAGCGCCCCGTTATGGGCGTTGTCGGCGGCTCGAAAGTCTCGACCAAGCTGAAATTGCTCAATAATCTGGTCGGCAAGCTCGATCTGTTGGTGATCGGCGGCGGCATGGCCAATACGTTCTTGTTCGCGCAAGGCGTCGAGATCGGCGGATCGCTGTGCGAGCGCGACATGGCGGAGACGGCCCGGCAAATCCTGGCGCGCGCGAAAGAGACGGGATGCGAGATCCTGCTGCCCAAAGACGTTGTCGTGGCGCAGACGCTGGAGGCGGGCGCTGCTTATCGGGTCTGCCAGCCGGGAGAGATTAGGCCAGAGGACAAGATCTTTGACGCGGGTCCCGAAAGCGTTGCGGCAATCTTGACCGCGATGGACCAAGCGAAAACCTTGGTCTGGAATGGACCGCTCGGCGTGTTCGAGCGCCCGCCTTTTGACGCGGCGACCAATGCGGCGGCGCGCG
>DHHV01000081.1:0-925 GCA_002403455.1 Hyphomonadaceae bacterium UBA4763
GCTTTGACGGCGCCGATGCGGCGCGTTTACGCGCCGCAAATGCCGCTTCGGCGGCGTTAAAAGCCCCCTTAATGGCCGTTTCGGACGCGTATTTTCATGCGCCAGAGCGCCGCATCCTTGCCGACGCGCTTTATTGCATCCGCGAGAAAACCACGATCGATCGCGCCGGTTATGGCCTTAGCGCCCATGCCGAGCGCTTTTTGCGCACCCCCGCCGAGATGGCGCGCTTGTTCGCCGACGCGCCGGATGCGATTGCCCAGACCCTGAATTTCCACAATTTATTGCAGTTTTCGCTTGATAGTCTGCGTTATGATTATCCCGACCCTGAGACAATTGCCGGCAATAGCGTCCAAGACGAGCTCGCTGCCCGCGTGGCGGCGGGACTGCCGCTGCGCTATCCGCACGGGGTTCCGCCGCGCGTCCGCGACCAAATTACCCATGAATTGGCGATTATCGAGACCTTGGATTACGCCAAATACTTTCTTACCGTCGATGATATCGTCCGTTTTGCTCGGGCGCGTGGGATTTTGGCGCAAGGGCGCGGCTCCGCCGCCAATTCAGCCGTGTGCTTTGTCTTAGGCGTTACAGCGGTTGATCCGGCGCATAGCGATCTTTTATTTGAGCGATTTATCTCGCCCGAACGGCGCGAACCGCCCGACATTGACGTCGACTTCGAACATGAGCGGCGCGAAGAGGTCATTCAGCATATTTATGCGCGCTATGGCCGCGACCATGCCGGCATCGCCGCCACGGTGATCACCTATCGCAGCCGCAGCGCGGTCCGCGAAATCGGCAAAGCCCTTGGTTTATCAGAGGATTTGGTCAGTGCGCTCGCCAAAACCGTCTGGGGCTGGTCCTCCAAAGGCGTCAGCGAAGCCCATGTTCGGGCCGAATTGGGCCTGGAAGCGGCGGCGCCGCGGCTCGG
>DHHV01000081.1:1256-1415 GCA_002403455.1 Hyphomonadaceae bacterium UBA4763
TTGGCGCTCAATCTGACCCGTGAACTGATCGGCTTTCCGCGCCATTTATCCCAACATACCGGCGGATTTGTCATCACCAAAAGCCGGCTTGACCATGTGGCGCCGATCCATAACGGCGCTATGGCCGATCGGACGTTTATCGAATGGGACAAGGACGAT
>DHHV01000081.1:1787-4235 GCA_002403455.1 Hyphomonadaceae bacterium UBA4763
GCTCGGCATGCTGACCTGCATCGCCAAAGCACTGAAGATGATCGAAAATCATTACCGCTGTCCGCTGGAATTAGCGACGATCCCGGCCGAAGATCCGCAAGTCTATGAGATGATTGGACGCGCCGATACAATCGGCGTCTTTCAGATCGAAAGCCGTGCGCAAATGTCAATGCTGCCGCGCCTGCGGCCGCGCTGCTTTTATGATCTGGTGATCGAAGTGGCGATTGTCCGCCCCGGACCAATCCAAGGCGACATGGTGCATCCTTATTTGCGCCGCCGCCAGGGGATCGAACCGGTCACTTTCCCCTCAAAGGCGTTGGAGGACGTGCTGGGAAAAACGCTTGGCGTCCCGTTGTTTCAAGAACAAGCCATGCGGATCGCCATCGTCGCCGCGGGCTTTTCTCCCGCAGAAGCCGACCGCCTGCGCCGCGCCATGGCGACCTTTCGTAAAACCGGCATTATTCACCAATTTGGCTTGCGCTTAATCGATGGCATGGTCGGCAATGGCTATACGCGCGACTTCGCCGAGCGTTGTTTCAGACAAATCGAAGGATTCGGCGAATATGGCTTTCCCGAAAGTCATGCGGCAAGCTTTGCGTTGCTTGTTTATGCATCGGCTTGGATTAAACATCATTACCCGGATGTGTTTTTAGCCGCCTTGCTGAATAGTCAACCGATGGGCTTTTACGCGCCGGCGCAATTGGTGCGCTGCGCTCGCGCGCATGGCGTCAATGTCCGCCCGCCCGATGTCAATTCTTCCGCTTGGGATGCGCAATTGGAAGGGGAAATCGACCCAAAACGTGAAATAAAGAAATCAAAACTCTACGACGTTCGACTGGGTTTTGCCTCCATCAAAGGGTTTTCGGCGGCGGAGGCGGCAAAATTAATCGCGGCGCGCGATCGTGGTGGGCCTTTCCAGGACATTGAGGATTTGGCGCGGCGCAGCTCTTTACTTCAGGCAAGTCTCGATAAACTTGCTTCTGCCGATGCCTTTGGCTCGCTCGACTTAAAAAGACGGCCGGCTTTATGGCGCGCAAAAGCGGCGGCGCCGATCGGTCCGCTATTCGCAAATATGGACGCCGATGAACCGCCGAAGCAAATCGCTGCGGATGACGGGATAAGGTTGCTGCCGGCCATGGAACTTGGCGAAGAGGTGGCGTGGGATTATCGGACGCTGCGGCTGTCATTGAAAGCCCATCCGATGGCGCTGTTGCGGGCCCAATGCGCGGCGCGAAAAGCCTTGCCGGCCAAAGACTTAGGCCAAGCGCGCGACGGCGCGCGGCTCTGCGTTGCGGGCCTCGTGCTGGTGCGGCAAAGACCGGGATCGGCCAATGGGGTAATTTTCGCGACCTTGGAGGATGAAACCGGCATTGCCAATATCATTATTTGGCCGCCGATCTTTGAACATTTTCGCCCGACTGTCCTCGGCGCCAAGATCATGGCGGTTCGGGGCCGCGTGCAGCGCCAACCCGATGGCGGTCGCCATGACGTTATTCATGTCATCGCCGAGCAAATCGACGATTGGAGCGCGTTGATCCATGAATTAGAGGCGGTTTCAGCAGATTTTGACAACATTATTGCGCCAGCGGATGAAGTGAAACGCGATTCTTGCGACCGCCGCGCGACTATTAAAAATCCATCCGAAGCGTCGTTATTGCCAAGTAGTCGCGATTTTCACTAAAATGGACTGCGATATGGCGTCACCGGGCAAGCATTTTCATACCGGCTTCGATTCCGTTCAGGGTCAATGGCTGCATTTTATCTGGCCCGATGATGTCACGGATCAGGTGAATGGACGGTGTATGCGTCCAATGCTTGGAGTCGACCGGATTTAACCAGAGCCGCTTCTCATAGACATCACAAAAACGCTTCAGCCAAATCGCCCCAGGCTCTTCATTCCAATGCTCTACCGAGCCGCCAGGATAGGTGATTTCATAGGGCCCCATGGTGGCGTCGCCGACAAAGACGAGGCGCCAATCATGCGGAAATTTATGCAAAATATCCCAGGTTGAAATCACCTCTTGATGGCGACGCTTTGGGTCTTTCCAGACAAAATCATAAATGCAATTATGGAAATAAAAATATTCCAGATTCTTAAACTCATGTCGCGCGGCCGAGAACAATTCTTCCACCATGCGCACATAGGGGTCCATCGACCCGCCGATATCAAACAGCGCCAAGACTTTGACCGCGTTGCGTCGTTCCGGACGCAGAACAATATCCAAATACCCTTCGCGGGCGGTCCGATCAATTGTGCCGTCAAGGTCTAATTCTTCGCGCGCGCCGCTGCGCGCAAAGCGCCGCAGACGCCGCAAGGCTACCTGGATATGGCGCGCGCCAAGCACAGAATCGCCTGCTAGGCCTTTGAATTCGCGTTTATCCCAGACCTTGACGGCGCGATTTTCGCGGTTGCGGTCCTGACCAATTCGAATGCCTTCCGGGTTATAG
>DHHV01000081.1:4555-7600 GCA_002403455.1 Hyphomonadaceae bacterium UBA4763
GCCTTCCGGGTTATAGCCATAAGCGCCGAAAGGCGAGGTCCCGGCAGTTCCAATCCATTTATTGCCGCCCTGATGGCGTTCTTTTTGCTCTTCAAGACGTTTCTTCAACGTCTCCATCAAAGCATCCCAGCCGCCTAGACTTTCGATCAGCGCTTTTTCTTCTGGTGTCAGATGCCGTTCAGTTAATCGCCGCAACCATTCTTCGGGAATAGCAGCGGCAGGATCGGCGGGATTGACGACGCCTTTAAACACTTGCGCGAATACCCGGTCAAAGGCGTCCAAATGGCGTTCGTCTTTAATCAAGACCGCGCGCGAAAGCACATAGAAGTCGTCGACCGAGCGCTCAATCACATCGGCCTGCATGGCTTCGAGCAAGGTCAAATAATCGCGCAGCGACACCGGGGTTCGCGCCGCGCGCAATTCAGCAAAAAACCGTAAAAACATGCGCCAACCTTACGATTTGGGACCGCAATATCAATCGCGTCATTGCGAACTTGGCGCGGCTGTTCCGAAATGTTGATCGAACAACCATTGCGCGAATTTCTGCGCGGAAGCAATTTCAGGTTCAGAATATTCAACCTGGAGCAGAATTGCACGTGTCCTTATCCCCAAGACGCAGAGTGAAATAAATTTGTCTCCGTCTCGCAAGGTTCGGCAATCAGATTGTCTACCACCGGTTGAAATCGTTAATTTGGCTGCCGTATCCAGTCTTGCCTGTGGAAAGTCCCGCGCGATGATGAGCGTTTCCTGGAATTTCCAATTTTCGACATCCGTATCCGATTTGAATAATTGAGTTCTAAAGAAGCCTTGAAACCCGCTATCCCCTTTATAAAGACATTGTGACCGGTCCGGCGTGATACGCGCATCAACCCAATTAACGCCAATATAAGGGGTGGCGCATTGCACCATCATATTTGTGGTTATCGGCGGCGTTTCTGGTGATGCGGGCCGTTCTTCTTCAATCGCGGGGGCGATAACCGACGGAGCTTGCGGCGCGGTGGGCGCAATGGGTTGCGCAGGAGGTTCTGAGCTTGGGCCTTGACGAACGGGATCAGCGGGTAAATCGGGTTCGGTCTGCGGCGCCGGCGCGGGCTTTTCGGTTGGAATAGGAGCGGGTTCGCTTGGGGAGGCGGGGCCAGAAGCGCCGCTCGAAATTGCACGAATGGGCTTGGGCCGCCCGGTCGCTGCGTCAGACGGCACGCGTAAATGGGGGTAGAGAAGACGCGGAAATTGCGGCGCAGCAGCGCCGGTCGCTTGCGCCAAGCCAATCTGCACATCGGCGGCGGAATCATGGGTTGCGCGCCAGGCAATGTCGGCGGCCTGTTCATTGGCGTCTCGCGCATGGTTAAGCTGTGCAATTAATATCGCGTCAGCGATGCGGGCGATGATGATTGTAAAACTGCGATTTTCTGCAATTGCATCAGCTTGAACGCCAAACCAGTTTCCGTCACTTGATTTGATGGCTTCAGGAACTGCCAGTTGAACAGGAAACCCATTGATCGGTAAGATTTGTAATTTCTGGTTGAGTAATTTCCGGGTGTCGTTATCTTCTGTAAGCCAAAAAGTTAATGTGGCTTTGTCGCCGACCGTATCATTGGCGTAAAAACATTCAAGCTGACGCCCGCCGTCTTCTAATACATCAACGCCATTGCGTGATAACCCGGGGAGCAATTCGCCTGGGCAGCTGAAATACGTATTAGCGTTGATGACGTCACCCTTATCATTGCGCAGCCACGCTCCGCCCGGTTCTTGGGCGATCGCCGACGTTGACGCCAACAGCGCATAGATGGCCAGCCCGGCCAAATGCCGAAAATCCATCGAACCAATCTCCGTGAACCACCCCAGATGTTCCTCATTATCACATCTGGCGGCGAGAAAATAGGCTTGACGCCCAGGACATTTTGACTTTGCCCCCAACCGGGGAGGGGCGCGCCAAGCGGCGTTTTGGACGCGCGGTCGAGCGGGCGTGATTTGAATTTTTCCGATGGACTTGAGAGTGGAGGGATTGTGATGGCGATGAGGAAATAGCGATGACGGCGATGGCGATGAAGATGGGTGCTTGGGCGAAAATCGCGGCGCTCGCGTTGGCGGCGCTGTGGACGATTTGGGCGATCGGTCCAGCGACCGCTCAATCCCCGTTCGAGACGAAAAGCTTTGCCGCCGCTGACGGCGTCATGGTGACCGGCGATTGGTACAAGCCAAACGCGGCGGGCGCGCGCGCCGCCGCCAAAACGGTGATCATCTCCTTTCACCAGGCCAATTCGAGCCGCGGCGAATATCGCACGATCGCGCCGAAATTGGCGGATTTGGGCTATGGCGTGCTGGCGATCGATCAGCGATCGGGGCGCGCCTTTGCCGGGATCGATAACGCCACGCGCGCGGCGGCGCGCAAGCTGAAAAAGCCGACCGGCTATATCGATGCAAGCGCCGATCTGCGGGCGGCAGCGGCTTTTGCCCGCGCGGATTTACAGGCGCAGAAGGTCATCGCGATCGGGTCGTCTTATTCGGCGGCGCTGACCTTGGTATTGGCCGGCCGCGAGCCTGGCTTTGTCGATGCGGCGGCGGTGTTTTCGCCGGGGGAATATCTTGGCCGCAGCAATCCGGTTGCGCAGACGGCGGCCGGCTTTGCGGGCCCGGTATTCGTGGCTTCAGCCCGGTCCGAGGCGGGGACGGCGCGGCCCATCGCGCAAGCCATGGCGAAGGCGCAGCATTTCGTGCCGAAAGGGGCGGGCGCGCATGGCGCCTCGATCCTGATCAGCGGTCGCTCGGATGCGGCGGACGAGACCTGGCAAGCGCTAACGGCGTTTTTGGCGGGCGTCGGTTAGCGTCACGCCTGTTTTTGGCGGTCGTCCATCATTGCGGCGAAGCGCTCGAATAAATAGAGGCTGTCAACCGGACCCGGGCTGGCTTCGGGATGATGCTGAACGGCGAAAACGGGCCGGTCGACCAAGGCGATACCGCAATTGCTGCCGTCGAACAGCGAGACATGGGTCTCACGCAGGCGGGCCGGCAGGCTGTCGCGCGCCACCGCAAAGCCGTGGTTCA
>DHHV01000081.1:7903-8094 GCA_002403455.1 Hyphomonadaceae bacterium UBA4763
CGCAAAGCCGTGGTTCATCGAGACGATCTCGACTTTGCCGGTGTCGAGGTCTTTGACCGGATGGTTGGCGCCGTGATGGCCTTGCGGCATTTTCTCGGTGCGCGCGCCAAAAGCGAGAGCCAGCATTTGGTGGCCAAGGCAAACGCCCATCATCGGCGTGCCGGATTCACCGAGCGCGCGGATCGTGTCGA
>DHHV01000081.1:8402-8821 GCA_002403455.1 Hyphomonadaceae bacterium UBA4763
GAGCGCGCGGATCGTGTCGAGCGCGATCTTGCCGGTGGCGGCCGGATCGCCGGGGCCGTTTGAGAGCACAATGCCGTCCGGGCGCAAGGCGAGGATGTCCTCGGCCGAGGCGCTGGCCGGCACGACGCGGACCTCGGCGCCGATCGCCGCCAATGCGCGCAGGATATTGCGCTTGACGCCATAATCGATGGCGACGACGCGATATTTCGAAGCGGTCGCGGCTGGAAAGCCGGTTTCCTGGTCCCACAAGCCTTCGGACCAATCATAGCCGGCCGGCGCGCTGATCGCGCTCGCAAGGTCGGCGCCGTCAATGCCGGCCCATTCGCGGGCCAAAGCGGTGAGGGCCGCGATGTCGAAGGCGCCGGACGGATCATGCGCGATGACGGCTTTGGGCATGCCGTCGCGGCGGATGCGGTTGG
>DHHV01000081.1:9150-9411 GCA_002403455.1 Hyphomonadaceae bacterium UBA4763
GAGGGCGCGCGTATCGACACCGGAAATGGCGATGATGCCGCGCTGAGCGAGCCAGGAGTCGAAATGGTCGACGGCGCGCCAATTCGAGGGCGGGGTCGGGGCGCTGCGAAACACCGCCCCACGGGCGGCGCGCGCCGCGCTTTGGGAGGCGTCCTCGCGGTCTTCCGGGTTGGCGCCGACATTGCCAATATGCGGGAAGGTGAACAGCACGATCTGTTCGGCGTAAGAGGGATCGGTCAGGATCTCCTGATAGCCGGTCAT
>DHHV01000079.1 GCA_002403455.1 Hyphomonadaceae bacterium UBA4763
GGCCGGCCGGTGGCGGAGCGCGGCTTTCCGATCCCTCTGCCCGATATCAAAGACTGGCCGGCCCCGCAAATGATCGCCATCCCGCCCGGACGGTTCCGGATGGGCGCGCCGGCCAATGAGGAAGGCTCCAATGATTGGGAGCGCCCCATGCAGGACATTACGATCGCCCATGCTTTCGCCATGGGGCGCTGTGCGGTGACCTTTGCCGAATGGGATGCGGCGTTGGCGGCGGGCGCCAAGCTGCCCAAGCCTGAGGACAGGGGCTGGGGGCGCGGGGCGCGCCCGGTGATCAATGTGTCGTGGGAGGACGCGCAAAGCTATATCGCCTGGCTGAACCAGCGGGCTGGGCTGGCGGGCCGCAAGGACGCGTATCGGCTGCCGACGGAGGCGGAATGGGAATATGCCTGCCGGGCGGGTACGACGACGCCATTTTCTTTTGGAGAAACAATTTCGACGGCGCAGGCCAATTATGACGGCAATTACACCTATGGGTCCGGCCCAAAGGGCGAATACCGAAAACAAACACTACCGGTGGGCTCGTTCCCGCCCAATCCGTTTGGTCTTTACGACATGCATGGCAATGTCCGGGAATGGGTGGAGGATTGCTGGCGCAATAGTCTGACCGGCCAGCCGGCGGATGGGGCGGCCTATACAACCCAGGGTTGCTCGTACCGCGTGAATCGCGGCGGCTCTTGGTTCTACGGTCCGCAGAACCTCCGCTCCGCCGACCGGGGCTGGAACGCGCCAACGGACCGGGACGACATTTTGGGGTTCCGCCTTGCCCGGACGCTTTAAGGTGTGATTTGTGATTTGTTAACTTGTGCAAAAACCCGAATCAGAACCAAGCGCCCCAAGGGGGTTCGGGGGACGAAGTCCCCCGACGAAAAATTTCGGCCTTTGGCCGACCGGACAACGCGTCAAATCAATGAATTGTCGTGGCCTTTTTGAACCTGAAATTCGTTAAACGCTGGAGCCAGGCTTCCGACGATCTTCTTGTTCAGGACACGCGGTCCCCGACCAACTTTTTCACCCCAAAACCGTCTTCGCCGGCTTGCCCGGCAGATCGCGCACATAACAAGGCTGGCACAGCCCAGACGCGCGGCCCCGCAGGCCCGCCATCAGCGCCGCCCCGCGCGCCTCATCCACAAAGAACCGCCGCGTGCCCGGCGCGGGGTCGAGCTGATGCAGATAATAGGGCTTGATCCGCCGCGCGACGAAACCGCGCATCAGCGCCTCGAGCGTCTCGCCATCATCATTCACCCCCGCCAGCAGCACGCTTTGGCTGACCAGCGGCAGGCCGGCGTCAATCAGGCGAGCGATCGCCGCATCGGCGGCAGGGGTCAATTCGCGCGGGTGATTGCAATGCAGCGCCACCCACACCGCTTTGTGCGGCGCGCGCAAGGCCGCGACCAAATCCGCCGTCACCCGGCCCGGATCGACCACCGGCACCCGCGTATGCCAGCGCAAGACCTTGACATGCGCGATCGCCGCCAAATCCGCCGTCAGCTCCTGCACCCGCCGGGGGCTCAGCACGAAGGGATCGCCGCCGGTCAGGATCACTTCCCAAATCTGCGGCCGCGCCCGGATATAATCCAGGGCTTGCGCAAGCTCGGTCGGCGTCAAGGCGCCATCGCCCTCCGGGCCGACGATCTCGCGGCGAAAGCAAAACCGGCAATAGACCGGGCAGACATGCACGGGTTTTAACAGCACCCGATCGGCGTAACGATGCACGACGCCCTTGACCGGGCTATGCGCCGCATCGGCGGTCGGGTCAGCCAGCTCGCTCGGGTGGATGGCAAGCTCATCGACATGCGGGCGAAATTGCCGGGCGATTGGATCGCCGTCCGGGTCGGCCAGCCCGTCCGGGATCAGCGCCTCCATCGCCGGGGTGATCGCCACCGCATAGCGCGCCGCCACCGCCGCCAGCGGATCGCTTAGAGGCCCGGGCAAGGCGGCGCCCCGCTAAAGCGCTGGAAAGCCGGGCGCTGCTCGACCTGGCGGAGCGCCGCCCGCATGGCCGAGACCATGGCTTGCGCCGATTGCAGGCGCGACAAACAGGCGATCGGCTCGCCCGTATCAGCCGCCGCCAGCACGACGAGACCCGTGAGGCCGATCCACGCCTCATAGACGCCGATCAGATTGCGCGGTTCGGCCAAGGCCTGGATGCTGACATAGCGATCGGGGTTCTCGCGCGCGTCGGTGACGTCGAAATCCACCCGTTCGAGGCGCGGATCGTCCAGAACCTGCAAGGCTTGCGCAAAGGCCGGGTTCAGCACCCGACAATTCGGGCACCATTGCGCGGTGAAATCCACCGCATAGACTTTTGGCGCGGCGCTTTGCGCGCGGGCGGGCGCCCCGAAGCCGAAAGCCCAAACGAGCGCCAGCGCGACAACAACAACCAGCCTTAGCCCAACCATGTCGGCATCCAGTCTTCATGCGCGCGGCGCAAATCGGCCAATTCCACCGCCCCCAAATCGCCGCCGTCCGCATCGGCAAGGCTCACCGCCGCGCCTGTCAGCGTACCGATCGCGGCGATCGGAACGCCGGCCGCCGCGCCGCGCGCCGCCACTGCCGCCCAAGTCTGGGGCCGCAGCGCCAGCAAATAGCGGCCCTGATCTTCGCCAAACAACGCCGCGACCGGCGCCGGCCCGGCGGGGGCGCGCAAGCGCACGCCAATGCCGCTCGCCAACGCGATCTCCGCCGCCGCG
>DHHV01000001.1 GCA_002403455.1 Hyphomonadaceae bacterium UBA4763
CCCCTGTGGGGCAAATGTCAGGAACAGCAGAGCCACTATAAATCTTTGAATCTAGTGGAGCTTTTGGCCAAATCATTCGCTTCGACGCATGGCCAGGGCTGGGGTGCGAATGAGTGGGCCGCTCCACTAGGCGTGGTTTATGATCATTGGACGCATTTTGCTTTGATTGTCGAGCCTTCATTTGATTTCAGGTATTTTTTAAGAACGGCAGGAATTTCTAAAAAATGCTATCGGTTGAATATCTTTATCTCGCTCGACTTAGTGCGAAGACATCCGTCTCGATTCCGTCGCAGTTCTATAGAATAGTCTGATTGGTTGCTCGCCAATCTCTCAAGAAGGCGTCAAGCCCCAGGTCCGTCAGCACATGCTTATACAGCGCGCGAAACACAGCGGGCGGCAGCGTGGCGCAATCTGCGCCGGCCATGGCGGCGCCCAACACATGGTGCGGCGTGCGCACGGAAGCGGCGAGGATCTTGGTCTCAAAGCCATAGCGATCGTAAATCGTGCGGATTTCGTGCAGCAATTGGGCGCCGTCCTGCCCGTTATCTTCCAGCCGGCCGATAAAGGGCGAAATAAAGCTTGCGCCGGCTTTCGCCGCCAGAAGCGCCTGCACCGCGGAAAAACACAACGTCACGTTCGTGCGCACGCCGCGATCGGTCAGCGCGCGGCAAGCGGTCAGTCCTTCCATCGTCAGCGGCAATTTCACAACAAGGTTCGGCGCAATATTCGCAAGATCGAGCCCCTCGGCGATCATGGCGTCCGGCTCTGTCGCCACCACTTCGCCGCTGATCGGCCCGGGAATCAGCGCGCAGATCTCGGCCAAAACCTCTTTCATTTTGCGACCCGATTTGGCGATCAGCGAGGGGTTGGTCGTCACGCCGTCAACAAGGCCGGTCGGCGCCAAAGCGCGCAAAGCGTCGATTTCGGCGGTGTCGATGAAGATTTGCATGATTTCCTCGCAGCTACTCACGCGCGCATCTGCCCGGTTCGCGGGTAGGGGGCAAGAACGCGAAAGAAACGCTCAGCCGATCGCGGTTTAAACGACCGCGTAGCCTTTAAGATTTATATATTCGCGTAATTCGCGGATGCGCGTTTCGGGGCTAGGATGGGTCGACAGCCATTGCGGTTGGCGATTACCGCTGCTGCGCGCGCCCATGATCTCCCATAGCCGCATCGATTGGCGAACGTCGTAGCCAGCCTTGTGCATGTAATCGACGCCAAGTTTGTCGGCTTCGATTTCGTCACGGCGCGAAAACGGCAAGAGGATACCGACTTGCACGCCGACCCCTAACGCCGCCGCGAGTTCGTTTTTAAAGGCTAAATTGGTGTTGGCGAGCGCCACTGCGCCGGCCACCGTCGCGCCTTGCACGGCTAAAGTCGTGCTCATGCGTTCAGCCGCATGGCGTCCGGTAACGTGGCCGACTTCATGGCCCAGCACCGCCGCCATTTGATCGTCGTTTTCGCTGAGCTCCATCAACCCGCGATTAAAGCCGACCTTGCCGCCGGGCAGAACAAACGCATTCGCCTCGTCCGTGTCGAACAGCGCATATTCCCATTGCTCGGCGCCGCGGCCAGACGCTTGTTGCACCCGCCGCGCGACTGTGTTCAGCCGATTGAATTGCGGACCCGAATTAATCGTTCTTTGTTGTTTACGAAGATCCGACCATGCCGCGAGCGATTGCTGGGCCAAGAACCCGTCTGGCACGGCGATAAACTGCGTCCGGCCCGTCTCGGTATTGGTCACGCAGCCGGTGGGAATCAGCACTACAGTTCCGGCGGCCAAGCTGCGCAAGACGTCTCGGCGGTCGAGGAAGGGCTCCTTGAGGCCAAATGATTTATCATTCAAAATGTGCAGATTACAGCAATCCATGGCTGGCTCCCTCGTCTAAGCCCGTTGTAATGACGGGGGAGCGACCGATCCACCGTTACGGTTGATCCAATTGCAGGGCGTAATGCGGCATCATGTCGCACATTCGACGGCCTGCGGAGTTTTTGTTGGACAGAGTCCTCGACAATGGGCTGACCGAGCTTTCAGCCGGGGCGTCCCGGCGCTGTGTTTCTCCAGTCAAGATTTCAAAAAATCCATCTTAACACGCCGATCTAAACCAGTTCGGTGACGACCGCATGTGCTTCAAAAAAGCGGATTGACTTCCGATACGCGGGAAAGCACACCATTAGAGCACAAAAGGTGTCCACGAAGCGCGGGTGGCGACTTGCAATCGATTGCTAGGATCATTGGCGCGGATTTTGTGTGTGATGCCGATTTATTTCTAATGCTTGGTACAATGAAAAATTGCTGCCAGCAGTATCAAACTTGGATGATAACTAGAAAACAAGCTAGCGCCCGAGCAAACGTCCAACCCACGGGATAATTGAAGTTGCAGAAAAATGCTCAGTGGGTCGCCATATAGAGGCTTTCGAGTATTCATATCCTGGGACTTTGTTTGGTGGGGTTCAAATGGCAGAAGTTGTCGTTACAATGGCGGTCAATTCAGCAGCTGAGGCAGGGCTGTTGAGTACGTCACTTTCTGCATTTGCGAAGTGGTCTGAGGAGCAGGAAGGTAGCGCCCGCACGGATAACCCTGCGTTCTTCATGATGAGGACGGAACGGTATGGTCAGGTTCAGCGTAAAATCCTCATTTTTGGAGAACGAAGGGATGCAGCGCGCTTTTTGGTTTTTTGGCGGCGGCAACGACGGGCGTCTCGCGCTTTTGATGAGGCAAAGATTGCCTGAATTACAGCCCGATGAAGTCGCCCCGAGCAAATTGACTTGTTAATAATGACGGGTCCTCGGCCAACTGACGGAGCCTAACACCCGATTGCAGGAAAATACAGCTTTACGATGTGTCCCTGCGCACTGGTGCATATTCAAGTCGATCCAATAATGTGAAGACGCTCTTTCTTCACGCGAAACAGTTCCCGTATCGCCGAAAAATACTTTTGCTAGGTGTTTGGTCCCAGGATGTGATGGTATAAAATTATCATCATCGCAGTGGAGGGACCGATGGGACAGATTCTACACTTCAGCGCCAAGACCACGCCCAGGAGAACCTCGCAATTTTACGAAAGCTTGCCCTCAACCTGCTCCGGTCAGCCCGCAAGGACATCTCCATCCGCCGCAAACGAAAACGCGCCGGCTGGTACGAGGACTTCGCCCGAACAATCCTCGGTCAAATGCGATTCCCCTGTGCTCATCATACCGCCCCCTTCACAATCAAGTTTAAACCAGTACGATAGGAAAATGGTCCTCTTCGTTCACATCGCAGTAGCGACCGGCAGGCGATTTAATCGCCCGGCCTGATACGTCAGGTCGGGCCCGTCTGAGTGGACAGATGCCACCTGGCATCTTCAGTTTAAAATGCGTGTCTACATCGCCTAACAGGCCGACGATTGGCGACGCACTTCTGGAAGAAGGGCATTATCTATGATCCTACCGGCAATTATCAAAAGTTATCTCGATGCCTACAATTGCAAGGACGTTGCTGCACTGGTGGCATGCGTTGCCGATGATGTCATATTCGAGAACGTTTCCAATTCAGGGCAAAGTATCAAGATCGAGGGCAGCGCCGCCTTCGCCGAACT
>DHHV01000132.1 GCA_002403455.1 Hyphomonadaceae bacterium UBA4763
CCCTGTCCCCGCCGGCGACGACGGCAATCGCGCCGCCGCACCCACACCAGCCCCCGCCGGAGGGCTGAACCCGATCGCGCGCCGCCTTCCCCCGCCGGGCGGTGTGTGGTTTCCTGAAAGAGGCGGGGGAGGAGAAGGAAGATGCGACCATTATCACTCGACGAATTGGGCGCTGTTTCTGGCGGAGATTGCCGGAGAGTGGATCATCCCGACGGGACAGTAGAAGTTATCTGCAGTGGCTCGTCCTCGGGGTGGAATTGGTGGGATTATAATGACGACGGAGGCGGATATGACAGCTCCTATGACCAACAAAATGGAAGCGGCGGAGGCGATGATGGCCCATGTTATTTACATGATTTAGATCTTAATCCACTTTCCCAGCTGACCGTTCCCGGCTTTTCTGGCCCTTCGCCATCATTACAGCAGTTGAACGCTCTGGTGGAGCGGGCAATTGATATCAAGAATACCTCGATATTGGGCGCACCAGCGGCGGCTGCGGCGGGGTTTTTGGTCGCACATGTTTTTGGCGCCGTCGCAGGGCCGAGACTTGCGCAGCTTTACTTGTTTGCCGAAGAATACAATCTGTCCCCCCTTGGTCTTCCCGCCGAGGGCCTCTTACCTGGATATTCTTTTGATACCAAGTATTATGAAGATCAAGGGCCCTACACTATTGACCAAGATGCGTCTGTGCCTGCGTTCGAGCCCGTTGGCAATTTCTTGTATGGTTATCTTGGGAAGGTTGCGGGGTTGACTGACGCCGAAATCTTCACGTCGGCCGCACTTGCTGCAGGCGGGACCGATGATCCGCGGGATGTTAATAATATCAGAGCAGGGATAGAATATTTTCGCCAGAACGGTGACAGAGGTTTTACTAACGACCAGGTGGGGAACCGGCCATGCTAAATTGGAATAGGATTTTTGCAATTTTGTCTTGCACCTTTGCCCTCGGCGCATGCGGGTATGATCCCGTGTTAGCTTATGGCCCCATTCCAAGCCCAAAAGGAGATTTGGTCTACCGCATCATGTACACTGAACCCCGCAACGGCCGCGAGCGGCTGGAGGTTTGCACGCCTGACCTTCATCGTTGTCAGGTGGTCGTACAGACGACAGAGCAATCAACCATTGCGGCTCGATGGATGCCGCAGCATAAAAAATGGCAATTCGCGCAGCTAGAAGTTGTTCTAGACGGCCCTGTTTTCAGGCCAAGAACGGCTGGAACCCGCCACTTGGGGTTCTATGCTTACATAGCACAATGTCCGGTTTGCGGGGACCCGGCGTGCACGGAAGCGGCCAACGCGCTCCTCCGCGCAGCAAAAGTGGAGAGAGGGCGGTATCCGATTGATATAAATAAAGAAAGATATTGTTAGCCGTTTTAATGATGTAGGCCTATTGGTCCACACGCAGCGAAATTATTTTCTGCCGCATTAGTCGAACGACGTACTAAAAACACTCTTGGTGGCAATAAAATTGCAAAAATAATGATCAAATGAGCGCAGTTCACAGTATATCAAACATTATTTGTACATCTTTCGCTGCGTTTTTATTATATTGCCTGACACATATAGAGAAAGTGAAAAAATACATTGAAGTGATCACGACCGTATACACAAAAACTTTTTTCCGCTGCGCCATTTGACATTTACACATTACTCGCGGGTTATGCCATGATTACCTATAAAATTCCTTTCGTTGTGGATGAGCACAAACATATCGGCCCGATCGTGGAGCGCGAGAAGGCGATAGAAACACGAATAAAGTCGATTTGGAGCAATGCGCAGCTCAACGAATCGGACGCTTTCGGGTTTGAACTGCGCGTTGCCCATAAGTTGTCCGAAGGAAACCATTATGATCAACCCGCGACAACGTTACCACGTTATAGACGATTTTTTTTGCGGCCCGCCGTAGAGCCCATCATCAAGTCGTACGAACAGGTATATGAGAGCGAGGGCCCCTCGATCATTTTATTGCAAAACTTGTCTTCGGCGCTCACGGGTAATCAACAGAAAATACGCGACAAAAGATGTT
The DNA here is from genome assembly GCA_002403455.1 of Hyphomonadaceae bacterium UBA4763. Classification (GTDB taxonomy): domain Bacteria; phylum Pseudomonadota; class Alphaproteobacteria; order Caulobacterales; family Aquidulcibacteraceae; genus UBA4763. Next base: position 2,026 of record DHHV01000132.1, read on the forward strand.
TTACAAAACTGCGGCAGGATGTTCGAAGAGAATATTTGGACCCAAGAGAGGTGCGACATGCACTCATTGGCCATAAAAGCGGACGCTTGGAGACGTGTGAGCGCCCTCTGCAGCGCGCAATTTATCGTTTTCTTGACATTACTACAATTCACCCGTTCATGGATGGGAATGGCCGAACCTGTAGAGCGCTTCTTAGGTATGATATTAAACAATTTCTTCAACTTCATTCAACTCCATTGCTCCCGCTTGGTCCTTACATGTACTATTATTCATCATCTTTAATGGAAAGCTATGAGAAAATTTCACAAGAAGGAAATTCGGTTTTATTTATAGAAACGATGCTCAATATTTTAGATAAAGCAATCGACGATTTTCGCCGTCTCTCAGTTCGATCTGAATCAAGTTTGATCCATGCTGGCGCTTCCGTATCAGGAAACGCATAACACTGTCCCGAGAGTCTTGATTGCAATAACCTTGTTGATGGAAACCATTTTTGACACGTTCACTTAGGTTAGCTACCGCGCGGTGTTAAAAGGTAACTCATCCGCCAGACTGAAGTGGCCGCATGCGGCCTCGCATGCCTCGCCATGGTCGTGCATCACCATGGCCAGCAGGTTGATCTGGCGAGCTTGCGCCGGCGCCATCCGATCTCGATGAAGGGCGCGACGTTGGCACAACACCCGCAGAGCTTGCGCGCCTTTGGGGCGGAGACGCCGCTGCAGCCTGGCATGGCGCAACTGCTGCAATATGGCGTAGTGACGCGCGTGCAGGCGTCGGCGGCGCCGAATTCGCACGCATAAAGCTGACGCTTTCTTGCGGCGGCGGAGATCGCAGCGCGCGCTTGCGTCAGGCGACAGGAGCCGATGTTACACCACCGCCTCAATCAGGCTGGGGCCGTCCGCCGCCATGGCGCGGGCCAAAGCCGCATCGAAGCTCTCGGCGCTGCGGACGCTTTCGGCCGGCACGCCTTGCGCGCGCGCCAGCCCCGCCCAGTCGATCGCCGGTCGATCGAGCGACAGCATGGCTTGCGCGGTCGGTCCCGGCTGGCCCGATCCGGTGCGATACATCTCGATATTGAGAATGCGATAACTGCGATTGGCGAAGATGATGGTGACGATGGGCAGGCCCTCGCGCGCCATCGTCCAGAGGGCCTGGTTCGTATACATCCCCGCCCCATCGCCGGAGAGGCAAACAACCTTGGCGTCGCGGCGCGCCATCGCCGCGCCGATCGCGAGCGGCATGCCTTGGCCGATCGCCCCGCCGGTCAGATAAAGCCAATCATGCGGCGCCGCGCTCTGGGTCGCCAGCCAGACGCCGAGCGAGGCGGTAACGCCGTCATCGCTGACGATCGCGCCTTCCGGCAAATGCCGCGCGATCGAGACCCCGATCGCGGCCGGGTTGAGATCGCCGGTCGGGCTGTCATGGCGCTGCAGAACCGGGGCGGCGCCTTGCGCCGGCGCGCCGAGCGCATCGGCGAGATCGATCAGGCTTTGCGCGGCGTTCTCGGCGGCGTCCGCCAGCGCGAACACGGTCGCGCCGGGCGGCACAAAGCTCGACGCAGCGGTTGGATAAGCAAAAAACGCGGCCGGCGCCTTGGTTCCGACAAGGCCCATCCAATCAACGCCGGCAAGGTCGGCGAGCGCGCCTTCGGCGAAATATTGCATCCGCGCCGGCGCAAAATGCCCCGCGCCGCGCGCTTGGCGGGCTAAAAACGTGTCGTGCAGCACGCGAACGCCCGCCGCTTCG
>DHHV01000102.1 GCA_002403455.1 Hyphomonadaceae bacterium UBA4763
TGAATGCTTGGCATATCTGGAACGGCGAGGCCACTGATTTTACACGCAGCACCGATTTTATTGGCTTTTATGACAGCATGGTGATCATCGAAAAGCGGCCGCGCGGAAAACCGGAAAACTGGCAAACCGGCAAAGGCGGCGCCGGTCGACTTGCGGGGTAAAGTGTCTCCACGCTCGCCACTGAAGAATTGAAGAATGCTATCGCGGGTTCGATTACAACCCGCTGGCAACAAACGCGTTTACGCGGTAAATGCTTGGCAATTGCGTGTATCTCTCGGTAGCTCAGCAGGATAGAGCACAGGTTTCCTAAACCTGGGGTCATGGGTTCGAATCCCTTCCGGGAGGCCGTATTCAAGCTGTATAATCGGCAGTTTTCGACGACTCATATGAATCTTGTTTGCGCCTTCCGCTTCAAGCCCATTCCCGGCTAGCATCCAGATAGAAATAGCCGATTTTTCACAACGCCGAAGGAATAAACGCGGCGCTGGGGCGTTATCGGCTCGATTGACGAAATCAAAGTTGAATTTGTGGCTTTTGTTCAGTGGGGCTTTACAGACATGTGTTACGAGCAAGCACTGACTGCGCGGGTTTATGTTGTTTCGTCCGAATTTGCGCCACGTTCTGGAGACGGTTCCATGTGGAAATGGGCGATCGGAGCGGTTGTATTGGGTGGCGCTATGCTGATGGCGGCGCCGGCGTCGGCGCAAATACGCGTCGGCGGCGATGGTTTGACCGCCAAGGCCGGGCCGGTGACGTTGCGGGGGCGCTTTGCGGTCGCCGCGCAAGGGGCGGTGTTTCAACCGACAGGAAATCAACAAACCGAAACGGCCGGCGAGGTCGACGGCTCGGCGCTGGTGACGGTCGAATATGAAGCGCGCAATGGCGTGTTCATCGGCGTGCGCACCGAGGTCGACACCGGCAACCAGGAAATCGGCGATTTCGAACGCGACGAGCTCTATGGCTAAATTGCGACCGAATATGGCCGCCTGGAAGTTGGCGAAAATGACGGTGCGGCCGATTTGCTGGCCGAACATGCGCCGACGGTCGGCCTGGGTCAGGTGCGTGGCGATTTCGCGCGCTATACGGGTTCGATCGCGCTCTTGTCGCCGTTTGACAGCCGCGATGCGTTCAAGGTCAGCTATTTTTCGCCGCCTGTGGCGGGAGTAAGCCTTGGGGTGTCCTATGCGCCGCGCTTCGCCGCCAATACCGACGCGCCCGATCCGGAAGACCAGACCTTGCAGCGCAATGTCGTGGAAGCGGGCGTGCATTATGTGCGACCGGTCGGGCGCTGGGTGATCGCGGCGGCGGGGACTTTTGTGACCGGCAATGCCGCCGAGGAGACCAATCGCGCCGATATTCGCTCGTGGAGCGTCGGAGCGACCGCCTCACGCGGCAATTGGAGCTTGGGGGCTGCCTTTGTCGATCGCGGCCGATCGAATTTGCGGCCGACCGCCGATTTGGAACGAGAGGTCAATGCCGGCGTGCGCTGGGCCAAAAGCCGGTGGGCCGTCGCGGCATCTTACGCCGTAACGTTAGAAGAAGACGAGCGCGCCCATCGCGTCGGCGCGGGGGTTGAGGTGGATTTGCACCGTAACGCCTATGTGCGGGCGGATATCGTTGGCTTGTTGGACCAGGAAGACGGCGATCCGAATGAGTTCGGCTTTGTCGCCTTGTCGGAGATCGGCGTGCGGTTTTGATGACGGCGGTGGCGATGGTGAGGGGCGTGGCGGCGGGGCTTTGCCCTGTCGCCTTGTCTGCGTTCTTAAACAACACGCTGGCAACCGCAGCGCGAAAAATCTTTAAGATTCTTTACAGATCGACGGAATAAGACGCGGGGTGGTTCGTTATCAGGGCAAGAGATCAAGCTGATCTCTGATAAGTTGGAGCCCAGTATGACGATGATCCTCAATAATGCGCGCCTCAAAATGGCCAAACGGGCGTTTTCCACCCGCCGCGTTCCGCAAGTAAAATTGCGGGCGGTGTCGACGATTGACCTGGTTCCCCGCGCTGGCGATGTTGTGCTGGCCAAAGTGACGCGGGTCGGGCGCCTGGAAAAACTGGAATTGATGACGGGGCGCAAAGCCGCGCTCTATGTCGGCGATGAAGTCATTGTGGCTTACGGCAATCGCTACGCGCCAGACGCCTATGAGGCCGAAGTGCCGGCCAATCTAGGCCCCTGCCAATTGGCGGCGGCGGGCGGAATCGCCGGGCGCATCTTGAACGTCAATGCGGTGTTCGGCGCCTCGGACGAGCCGACCGAGCTCGAACCGATCGGCATTTTTGTCGATGCGCATGACACCCGCATCAATTTGCGCGATTTTGGCTTGCGCAATGTGCCAATGAGCGCGCGCCGGGCGCCGGTGATCGCGATTGCCGGGGCGAGCATGAATTCGGGCAAGACGACGACGGTCGCCGGCATTGTCCGGGGTCTGGCGCAGCAAGGCTTGAAAGTCGGCGCGGCGAAAGTCACCGGAACGGCCGCCGGCAATGATTTGTGGAAATTCTTCGACGCTGGCGCGGTCGAAGGGCTTGATTTTACCGATGTCGGCATGGCGACCTCTTATCTGGAAAGCATCGACGACGTTGTGCGCGGCGCGCATGTGCTGGTGCATGAGCTGAACACGCGTGGGGCTGATGTGATCGTGCTGGAACTCGCCGACGGCGTGCATCAGCGCGAAACTCGCGCTCTGATCGAAAGCCCGGCCATGCGCGGATTGGTGTCGCATTGGGTGTTCGCCGCCGACAGCGCCGGTTCGGTCGTGCATGGGGTGAACATCATGCGCAGCAATGGCATTGAGGTGCGGGCGGTATCGGGTCTGGTGACGGCCTCGCCTTTGGCGATGCGCGAAGCGATGCACTTGGTCGATGCGCCGTTTGTGCCGCTGCCGGCGCTGGAATCAGGCGCGATGCCGATGTCCTGGCTGGCCTCGACGGCGAAGGAAGCGGCGATTGCGTAAAAAGCAACCGAAAAGTGATGCGACGGGCGCGGCCTTGAGACCGCCGCGCCTGCTGGAAGGCGGCCGATGGGCCGCCTTTTTGGCGTTGGCGGGGGCCGCGATCGTCGAGGCGGGCTTGCAAATCGGCGTCGCTAGCGCCTTGCGGACCAGCTTGCAGGCGAGCAGCGCGACGGTGACGTCGGCGTTGATGCTGGGCGGCGCCGGGTTGGCGCTGGCCGGGGTCAGCTGGACGCGCCAGGTGGCGAGCGAGAATTTCGGTCATCTTTACGCCAATGCGGTGCGGGGATTTTTGGCGCGCCACGCGGTGCGGGCCGCGCCGGAGCGGCGCCGGCTGGGCGTTCTCAACGTGCGCATGACGAGCGACCTCAATGCGCTGCGTTTATGGGCGGATAAGGGATTATGCGGCGGCGTCGCCAACGGGTTTGGCTTGGTCGGCGCGTTTGGAGCGGCTTATCTCGCGGCTGGGCCAGCGGGGATGGCGGCGGCGGCGATCGGGCCGGTCCTGGCGTTGGTCGCGGGCACGGCGGCGTTTCCGGCGCTGCGCAAGGCGATATTGCGGCGGCGCGATGCGCGCGGCGCGTTGAGCGCGAAAACGGGCGATCTGGCGCTGGAGGCAAGGGTGATCACCGCCTTCGGGCTGGAGGGACGAAGCGAGCGGCGGATTGCGCGGTTCGGACGGCGGCTGGCGGCGGCCTCCGTCGCCGAAGCGCGGATGGTGCAAGCCTTGCGGGCGTCGCCCGGGCTGGCGCTGCCGCTGGGCGTTGCGCTGTTGGCGGGGTTGAGCGGCGGCGCCGGGCAAAGCGCTTTGGGCTGGGCGGGGATTTTGTTTGCGCTGAGCCTCGCGGCGGGGGCGACAAGCGGCCTGCTGCACGCCTTTGAGGCGGCGATCGAGCAGCAGATTGCCTCCGCGAAATTACGGTCTTTGGCAGGCGAGGCGATAGCGCCCGCTTTGGCGCTGGGGGAGGAGCCGATCCGCCTGCCGCCGGGGCCGGGGCTGCGGCTGGGGCCGGGCACCGTCCAGCCGGCGCGGCGCAGCCGTGTCGCGATCACCCCCGCGCTATAGCCCATGCCGAAGATCAGCATTGTCGGCATTGGCCACTCCCCTGTTTCCCTGGCCCGCCGGATTGCCGCGAATTCATTGGCAAGCCACGCCGGCGCACCCTATTTGCGTGTCATGCTAGACGCAAACACCGGCCAGCCACGCATTACGCACCGTGAAGATTATCGCGCGCCAGAATGGCTCGTGCCGGAGATCGCGCTCGAATTCGACCTCGATCCGGTGGCGACGCGGGTGCGCCCCCGCCTCGAAGTCGTGCGCAGCGCCGCCGATGCCGGGCCGCTCGTGCTCGACGGCGGCGGTCAGACGCCGATCACGGTCCGGGTCGACGGCGCCGAGTGCACCGACTGGACGATCGCCCATGGCGCGCTGGTAATCCCGCTTGCCGGCGACGCGCATGTGATCGAAACCGAGGTGGAAATCGCGCCCGATCGCAACACCCAGCTGATGGGGCTTTATGCATCGGGGACGATGCTGTGCACCCAGTGCGAGGCGGAAGGCTTTCGCCGCATCACCTTCTTCCCCGATCGGCCCGACGTGCTCAGCCGCTATACCGTGCGGATGACCGCCGACAAGGCGCGCTATCCCGTGCTGCTCGCCAATGGCGATCCGGTCGGCAGCGGCGATCTGGAGGGCGGGCGCCACTGGGCGCAGTGGCGCGATCCCTTCCCCAAGCCCAGCTATCTGTTCGCGATGGTGGCGGGCGATCTGGTGGCGAACAGCGACGTGTTCCGCACTGCTTCGGGCCGCGAGGTGAAGCTCGGCATCTGGGTGCGCCGCGCCGATCTCGCGCTCACCCATCACGCGCTCGCCGCGCTCAAGCTCGCGATGGCATGGGACGAGCGCGTCTATGGCCGCGAATATGACCTCGATGTCTTCAACATCGTCGCGGTTGATGATTTCAATTTCGGGGCGATGGAGAATAAGGGGCTGAACATCTTCAACAGCCGCTACATCCTCGCCGATCCCGAAACCGCGACCGATTATGATTATGACGCGATCGCCGCCGTCGTCGCGCATGAATATTTCCACAATTGGTCGGGCAACCGCGTCACCTGCCGCGACTGGTTCCAGCTGAGCCTGAAGGAAGGCTTCACCGTCTATCGCGACCAGTGTTTCTCGGCCGATCTGGGATCGGCTGCGGTCAAGCGGATCGAGGATGTCCGCAACCTGCGCGCCGCGCAGTTTCCCGAGGATGCCGGCCCGCTCGCCCACCCGATCCGCCCCGAAAGCTATATCGAGATCACCAATTTCTACACCGCGACCGTGTATAACAAGGGCGCCGAGGTGATCCGGATGATGGCGACGATGATCGGCGAGCAGGCGTTCCGCGCCGGCACCGATCGCTATTTCGACCGCTTCGACGGCACGGCTGCTACCTGCGAGGATTTCGTCGCCAGCATCGAGGCGGCAAGCAGCGCCGATCTGGGCCAGTTCCGTCTGTGGTACAGCCAGGCGGGCACCCCGCGCGTCACCGCGTCACTCGCGCATGATCCCGCGGCGCGGCGCGCAACGCTCGCGCTCGAACAGCGCGTGCCGCCAACGCCGGGCCAGCCGGTGAAGGTGCCGATGGTCGTGCCGCTCAGGGTGCGGTTGTTCGGCGCGGCGAGCGGCGCGGCCCAGGGCGACGAGCGGCTCGTGGTGCTGCGCGATGCCCGCGCCGAAATCACTTTCGATGATGTCGGCGAGCGGCCGCTGCTGTCGATCAACCGGCGCTTTTCGGCGCCGGTGATCGTCGATACCGATCGCAGTGCCGCCGATCTCGCGATGCTGTCGGCGCACGACGACGATCCCTTCGCCCGGTACGAGGCGATGCAGCAGCTGATGCTCGACACGCTGGTGGGCGCGATCGCGAGCGGGCGCGGCGAGCATGACGCGGTGATCGAGGCGGTGCGCGGCACGCTGCGCAACGACGCGCTCGACCGCGCCTTCGTCGCCGAGGCGGTGCTGCTGCCGTCCGAAAGCTTCATCGGCGATCAACTGGCGCTGGTCGATCCCGAAGCGGTGTTCCGCGCGCGCGAGGCGCTGCGCCGCGATCTGGGCCGCGCGCTCGATGGCGATTGGCGCGCCGCCTATGCCCGCGCGTGCGACGCCGGCGCGTTCGTCTATTCGCCCGAGGCCAAGGGGCTGCGGCGGCTGAAGACGGTCGCGCTCGGCTATATCGCCGCCAGCGGTGCGGGCGACGCGGCCGACATCGCATTCCGCCAGTTCGAGGCGGCGGACAATATGACCGACCGGCAGGGCGCGCTCACCACGCTCGCCGCCGGCCAGTCGAACACGCGCGTGGCCGCGCTCGACATTTTCTACAACCGCTATTCGAACAACGCGCTGGTGCTCGACAAATGG